>NZ_JBHZGV010000027.1:0-48608 GCF_043359985.1 Comamonas trifloxystrobinivorans | reverse complement strand
GACAGAACGGTAGCGATAGCAGCCGTCAGGGTGGTCTTACCGTGGTCAACGTGACCGATGGTGCCCACGTTCACGTGAGGCTTGGTGCGCTCGAATTTTCCTTTTGCCATTCTTGACTCCGAAAAAACCTAAACCTAAAGGGATTAATAGCGCAACCAGGACCGTGCGCACTTAAATATGGTGCCCATGGGCAGGATCGAACTGCCGACCTCTCCCTTACCAAGGGAGTGCTCTACCACTGAGCCACATGGGCAATTTTTAAAATTGCAACAGCATCGCTTTACTGCATGTTGGAGCGGGAGACGGGAATCGAACCCGCGTCATCAGCTTGGAAGGCTGGGGTTCTACCATTGAACTACTCCCGCATCAACCGCGCACCAGGCGCAATTGCTGCAAAGCTGCTTCTTCAACCATTTCTGGTGGAGGGGACTGGATTCGAACCAGTGTAGGCGTAAGCCAACAGATTTACAGTCTGCCCCCTTTAGCCACTCGGGCACCCCTCCGAAGAAGAACTAGATTGTAGCATCATTTTTGGGAGTTTTTAGAAACTTTCGATTTCTCTCAAATTTCTTTCAAGGCCGCAACCCCGATAAACCCGCAACAACGCTTCACTCTATAAAAAAGCCTCAAGACCAACTTGAGGCTTTTCTTTTTTTGGTGCGGCTGGCAGGAATCGAACCCACGACCCCTTGGTTCGTAGCCAAGTACTCTATCCAGCTGAGCTACAGCCGCTAAGCTGCGTATTGTAGCGCAATTTACAGACACAAATTGCAAATACTTCGAAGTCAATCCATATTTGCCATGATCTGGCAGGCATCGACTTGGCGGCTGGCGGGGATCGAAAAAACAACAAAACACTGCATGAACACTAGGTTCTAGAAATCACTTTTCAAAAGGTGCCAACAAAAGTACCAACAAAATAAAAAGTGACCTTCGATCCTTGCGTCCGTCCCTGTCAGCGGATTCAACCTTCAGATCGATGTTCCTCAACCTTTTCAGGCCATGATCTTCAGGTCATTCGGATCATGCTGACCTACATCTTCGGTAGATGTCTTGCCAACGGGGTTCATCAACTCCATCCATCTAGAACCGTCTCGTAGTCTGTTCAACTGGCTATCCACTTCCTGAATTCAATTTCTTTAGCCCAAGATCATCTATAGGCGGTCGTTGCAACCGTCTTCCTTGTTTCATTGTCGATGTCTGGTTTCCTGTCCCCCGATACGTCGATACGACGGCACCGGGGCGAATTCCGGCAGGCAATTGAACAGCGCCTGCAACTGTACTTATGGAAGGGGAGTTTCAGACGAACGACAAAGGCGCTGGCGGCTTGAATCGGCGCATCGCATCTTCATTGAAGTGAATGATGTCCAGAAGAATCGATTCTTCTAGGTCTTCCTTCGTGCGGCCTTTCAGGAGGTATTCGATCCAGCCAGCATCCCTGTACTTCGTAAAGTCGTGGTTCTTGGGGTCGGCCCACGGAAGACTGACCCATTCGGCTTCGCATATTTCAGCCCAATGATCCGCACGTATGCCCTTGGGGACTTCGATCACGCCATGAAGGTGAAATTGGGTCGCCGTATGATCGTGACGGCTGATCTTGCCTTCCTTGACCACCACGTGTTGAAGTTTGACCCGATTCCTACGGGCAGTGGCCTTCGCGCCGAACGCCTTACGGCATAGGCCGTTGTACCACCGCAGATACGTCGCAATCGCCTGTTTTTCGGTCAAACCCTCCGAATTGCAATATGTCGGAATTCCCGTGTGTTCATCTGGCAGCCACTTCCCCGGCTGGCGCTGCCTGAAGTTCAGTGTGAAGGCGATAGTTTTCCTACCTTCAAACGCACCAGCGAACCAGATTTCAAACTCTTTCTTGATTTCACGCTTCATAAATTTCTCCGAAGTTGGTTTTCGGATGTACTTACGAAAGGTGATGTATAAAATGTAATTTAATCAATGATTACAATTTATATTTCATGAAATTTGTCGCCTATTACCGCGTGTCTGAAATGCATGGGCTTGCGTTGAATTCCTTGCGAAATTCGGTAGAAAGGCATGTCACGCAAGAAGGCGGAAAACTGATCCGCGAATTCATCGAAACCGTGACGGACTTTGGGCAGGTTGGGGAAGTGTTTGAAGCTGCTGTTCGGCAGTGCCGCCGCGACAAGGCTGTGCTTGTATTGGCGGAATCAGACCCGCTGTCGCGTCAACTGGGCATGCTGGCGAGACTGGTACAGCAACACGTGTCCCTGTCTGCCGCTGGTCATTCGGATGTGAACAAGGTATTGGAACCGTTGTTCACTGATGCAAGGGCGGATGGCGGTTCTGGCGCTACAAAATCGCAGACGAAAAAGAAGTCTTCAGGCAATGCGATGCGCGGTAACCCAGAGCTCGAATGCGCCCGAAAAACATCCTCTGAAGTAAGGCGGAAAAAGGCGGATGAATTTGCCGCGAAGTACTACGATGATGTTTTCCAACTACGAACTCATGGACACTCGTTTGCAGCAATCGCAGAGTTATTCAATGCAGCGGGAAGGCAAGGGCCAAGGGGAGGCTCTTGGCACGCAACTTCCATCTCCAATTTAATGAAACGATGCCTATGTGATTCACAAAAGAGACCTACAGGTTGAAGTCGTTCGCACCAGCACCCCTGCCGACCTCAGACTTTTACAAGCTTTGCCGTTTGGGGATCATAGATGTAGTTGGTGATGCTACCGTCCTTGATGCGTTCAACGGCTTCATCGATGACAAACAGGGGGACCAAGAACCATTCTTCTGGCTGAACCGGATGCCCGAAGCGATCATTGATCGTAATGTTCAGCCGAGCAGGTGCAAAAAGCCTGTGGAATAGGCCTTCCATGCGCGTTCGATTGATGCCCGCAAGTTTGTATGTAGCGACAACTTCAACCTTCGCCAATAGATAGGTAGCCTCGTTCTCCGCATTCGCGATACGTGTCTCCACTCTGCCGCCAGTTACGCCCAATTTGTGAAGAATTTTGCGGTTTTCTGCGACATAGGGATGATCCGATAAAGACCGGAGCACATAGATGGTGCCACTTTCAACATCATCCGCGTCAAGTTCCCCGCCAAAGGAAAGCTGACCACTTTCGGGCGAAACCAACTTGCGCGCAGATTGGTCGTCGTAAAACGCCCGCTGGAGTGAACGCAGAAGCAAATTGCTTTCTGTTCCATTGGAAAAAATTAGGCGCAACCGACGATCTACTTCCCGTGCTGTGGTCTTCAGCGGATCGCCGACTTCAGCGACATACACCGTGATGCCATCCAGAATGAAGAAATCACCGACTTCAATTCCCCGGTTGCTTGCGGTAATCGGCTGCGATTGACGAAGTCCCGTCGATATTTCCGTTTGCACCTGTTCAAACAACGGACGGAAAGACTCATAGTCCTCACAAGGCTTGCGATCCGCAATCTCTTCAGCTGCGCGTTTTTCCGCGTTGGTACGGACATGACGCAAAACCGTGATGTCTTCAGCGCCATCGACACCGGCCAGCTCGGCAGCCAAGTCGTCGATATTCAACTCCGATTCTGCGTTCACGGCAGTGCCCAGCAACCCTTGGTGGTCTATGGACTCAAGCAAGGCTCGGTAGTCTGGCAAAGCGCGCAATCGGTCGAGACGCACGGCATACAGTCGTTCAAAAATGTCTCGATCTTCGCCGTGCTGCGGCACTCGCCCGTGTTGCTCCACATATCGTTGGATTTCTTCAAAACCCGCAATAACTCGCTCCTCGCTAGCCGAGCGTCCGGCTTTCTTCTCAGCTGGCGCGAACTCTGAAAGTTCTGACGCAAGTTCATCAAGGTCAGAGTCACGCATACTTTCCCTCCGCTTTGAAGCGCATAAAGGCCGCAGCCCCTTCCGCAAGGTGCTTCTCCCAGCTGTCTGATGCGGTTACCAAGGGAACTCTTCCACGTTCACGCTTGAATTCAACCGCGCGAATGGCAATGACTTTGGCCTCGTCCGGCGTGAGGTTCGTACGCTTTCCAGAAATGGTTGCGGCCACTTGCTTCAGACTTTCCTCGCTCATAGATTTCGCGAGAATCGCGTAGGCTTCTCCGAATGGATTGATACGGTCGATCAGGTCAATATCCAACTCGCGCACGTCCATTGCGAAACGGCGAACACCGTCAATCATCGCTGTATTGGGCGAGCCTTCAGTACTCTCTTGGGTCACGACACGCTTGGCCTCTTGAGTCAGATTCAGTGCCGCAATGGCGTGTTGACGCACCGCCTCTTGGTCTTCTACGTCCAAATCAGGGTACTTGTCTTTGATGATCTTGCCCATTCGAACCTGTGTCAGTTCCTCCGGCACCAGTTCTTCATCAAATAGCCCACGTTCGATGTTTCGTTTGTCTTGAACGAATGCCGCGATGACTTCGTTCAAGTCTTCTTGGCAAATTCGAGTGGCTTCCCGGCTCTTGGGTTCTGCAAGGCCACTGATTTCAATCTGATAAGCCCCAGTCTGTTCATTGACACCATAGTTGCATCGTTCGAAGTCATATCCACCATCTCCGTAGTGATAGCCCGGTGTTGGAGCGTTATCCGGATTCTTTGCCCTGAATTCGAAACGTGGGGCAAGTACTTGCTCCATCAACAGGCTCGCCGCAATCGCTTTCAACGTATCGTTCACAGCCTCTGTAACCGCGTCTTCACTGGCGTCAGGTTGGGCAATTAAGTTGGTGAAACGGGCTCGGGACTTCCCCGGTGCGTCGCGGGTTGCGCGACCGATGATTTGTACGATTTCTGTCAGGCTGGCGCGGTAGCCCACCGTCAGCGCGTGTTCGCACCATATCCAATCGAATCCCTCTTTCGCCATTCCCAAGGCGATGATGATGTCAACGTGGTCTCGGTTGTTCTTCTGTGCTGGATCCTTCAGTGCTGTGGAGACGCGGTCACGCTTGGCGGCATCGTCGTCCACAAGATCCGCAATACGCAGGATGCGGCCATCTGGACGTTTGACCAACTGGAAACCCGTTGCAGGGTCAATACCTTGCCATTCACCTAGTGCTTCAATGATGTGCTCCACCTCTCGCACTTTGTCCTTCGTACTTTCGCGCGAATTGACGTTGGGGATGTGAATGATGGTCTTCTGGGTTGGATCGAGAACATTCAGAATGTCATCGGCGTACGAACCGCTGTAAAAGAAATAGCCGATATCGAGTTGTTTAAGGTGTTCGTAACCATTGAGTTGTTCGTAATAGGTATACGTTACGGTATCGAACTTGGCTTCATCTTGAGGGGCAAGAACGGCCTCTGCGTCTCCACGGAAGTAAGATCCCGTCATGGCGACGATATGCACCTTACCGCGCCCAATGAATTCCCCGAGATGTGCCCCCAACTTGTTATCAGGGTTGGCAGAAACGTGGTGAAACTCATCGACTGCAATCAAGCGGTCATCGAACGCTTCTATGCCGAAGGCATCGACAGCGAAACGGAATGTCGCATGGGTACAGACCAGTACCTTGTCGTTACTTTCAAGGAAAGCGCCCAATGACTTCACCTTGCCGCCATTGTCGTTGCCGGGGGCGTTGCAAAGGTTCCATTTGGGTTCAACCCGCCAATCGGCCGAAAAACCGTACGTTGTCAACGGCTCGTCATTGAAACTGGAGCCAATGGATTTTTCCGGCACCACGATGATGGCTTGCTTCACACCTTGGCTGTTCAGCTTGTCCAGCGCGACATACATCAGAGCGCGGCTCTTGCCGGAAGCTGGGGGCGATTTGATCAGCAGATATTGCTCTCCACGCTTCTCGTAAGCCCGCTCCTGCATAGGGCGCATTCCAAGGGCATTGGCCTTGGTCGATACGCCGCTACGAGCGTAGGTGACGGAAACGGAAGGAACGGATTTGATTTGTTCACTCATGCATTGGCTTTCACGTTGCGCTTTCCAGCCAAGGTTGGAGAAACTTCGGCGGTCATCTTGGAATAAAGGTCAAACAGCTTTTCCAGCCGTTCTGTATCGTTTTTGAAGCGTCGTCCGATGTAGATGCGCTCCAGCACCTCGTCATTGCGTTCATGCGCTGCGAGTAGGTCGGCAGGCATGGTTTCGGGACCATAAAGATCTGCAATACTGGCCGGGAAATGGCGTTCCCGCGCCAGCAAGATCTCCTCCGCGCAGCGCGTCAAATCAGCTTTATTTTTTTCAGTCAGAAGTGGGATTGGGAATGCGTTGTAAGTAAGAAGAGATGAATATCGAATACCTGAACCGAGGCCACCAGATACGGCTTCTGCCCATACGCGATGCAAGGTAGATGAGAGTATGGCTAGTACCCAAACTTCACTAGTGAATGTTACAAATGCAAGATCAGTTGTAATCGTGTTGCTTGATACAAAGTCCGGCGTTAGATAGGGGAGTCCTTCCGCTGTATTTTTTGGAACTACGATCGAACTCGACTCTTTATGACAACGCTGCGCAAATCGATGTGGAATGCGCGAATAACCAATGGTTGTTGGCGCACTGGATTGCGCTCTAAAAACGCGAGTTGCCTCAATTCGATTTCGTACAGCCTCAATCGACATCGCGAAATCAATTTCATTGTCGTCTACCCAAATGCACCAGCGACGAATACCCTGCCTGATTTCAGTTGTACCAATTAACGGCCGAAGTATTGGTCGTGCCTTCGGTGAATCCACAAGCAGCGCTCGCTTTTCTTCCTCGGTAAAGATTAGATTGCCACCATCTCTTGCCATGTTTCCTGAAACCAGCTTTGGAAGTTGCGTTGACAGTGCTCGACTTGCCTGCCGAATGTAATCTTCTTTCCCTGATATCAAGTATGGAGAAATTGACGCAACTTGTCGGACCACATCTACTTCGAAGATACGCCGAACTTTAGATTTATCTCGCGAGACACCGACGATGACACACCATACACCTGCATTCAACTTTGCATTATTCGACCACCTGAACTGAGTATGGCCAAAAAAAATCGAGTCACCATTTGAATATAGCCGAGACCATAAATGTTCGACCTGCTCACCTCTGGAAATAGAGTTCGTAGATACGAATGCAAAGTCAGTTGGTGCAACATTCGAAAAATTCGATGCTTTGATGTACCACGCCGTTACATAATCGCAATCTTTGTAGGCATTCCCTCCGCCAAATACCAACTCTAAATCAGATTTTTGAGCAGCGGTCTGCTTTCTAGCCCCTTTAAAAGGAGGATTTCCGCAGATGTAAGTTTCGCCACCTTCATTCTCGAAGTCGATTTCACTTGAGTTTGTCGGTGTATCGAAGAGGCCTTCACCCTGAATTTTTACGCTTCGACCTGTTGGCGGGCAGACACTTATCCAGTCAAGTCGTAGCGCATTTCCAGATATAATCCAGTTTTCATGCCGCAATGGAAGGAATTCGGCAAGCGCCAGTCTTTGACCACGATATAGCACGTCACATTGATATTCAGCAATAACCAAAGCCAAGCGTGCAATTTCCGCAGGGAAATCACGTAGTTCAATACCGCGGAAATTGGTAAGTGGAATGCCAGAAGGTCGATCTGGCTCGTGACGTCTTCTGTTTATTTCAGCCTCGATAGCTCGCATTTCCTTGTACGCGATGACTAAAAAATTCCCTGAACCACAGGCTGGGTCAAAAATTCTTACTCGGGAAATTCGCTTGCGAAGGTTAAGCAGGACTCGAGCATTATCACCAGCTTCTGCCAATTTTTCCCGCAATTCGTCGAGAAACAATGGATTCAACACCTTCAGAATATTCGGCACGCTGGTGTAATGCATTCCCAGCTCTCCACGCTCCTCGTCGTCAGCAACCGCTTGAATCATGGAGCCGAAAATATCTGGATTGATTTGGGTCCAGTCCAACCCACCAACGTGTAGCAGATAGGATCGAGCGATCCTGCTGAAAATTGGCACGTCATCCGCGCCAGAGAACAATGCACCGTTAACGTAGGGGAAATTTGCGGCCCATCGAGGCGTTTGACTTACCACCCGATCTTCGGGCCTTGTGTTCATGACTCGAAACAGTGTTGCAAGCACTTCATGCGTGTTGGATGAGTCCTTCGCACTCATCCGAGCAACGGTATCAGTAAAACGTCCTTGTCCGACAAAGATATCCGTATCTTCCGCAAAGAAACAGAAGATCAGCCGGGCCATCAACTTGTTCATGTCGTGACGCCGTTCCGCAGCCCCCCACGCGGGGTTGTCCTTTAATAGTTCGACATACAGTCGGTTCAGGCGGCTGGTTGCCCGGATATCGAAGGCGTTTTCACTGATCTGACGGACAGTGCTGATCCCCGCCAAAGGTAGGAAGAACCCGAAATGGTCAGGGAAATCCTTGAAGGCACAGGCAATGGTTTCGCCACTGGTCAGGTCTTCGGCCTCGAAGTCTGTGCCGTCTGTCGCTAGAACAAATTTGGCCTTGGCCTTAGTGGTGGCGGGGCTTTCTTTGAGTGCTTGGAGCGATACGGTCACTTGACCTACATCACAGGCAAGGAGGTGAATGTGGTTGGTCTGTAGAACGCCGTTCAGATCAGACTTGTTAGAGGCCCCAGCCCGCAGGCGCTTGATGGTAGTTGCCTTGTTGCCAAAGGCCTCCAAAAAGGCATAGGGAAACTCAACGGGGTCAAAAGGTCGCTCCGCAAGGTCGGTGATAGCTTGTTCAATTTCTACGGCATTCATGGGCTGGGACTCTTTACGGGCAAGCCCGTCAGCTTACTATCTTTCTTATGACCGTTTGGCGGTGCCCTGAACCTCGCGGGCCGCGTCTTTCCCTGCCAAGTTATCGATGGACATTCGAGATTTCATTGACGACTGCATCGAGACGGCTACTGTCAGCACCTGACATCAGGCAGTCTTCCCAGAACCACTTTTCGAACACTTGGACTATGGCTGGTCGTAGTGGTGTTCCAGCGGCTACTAGGGACGCAATTTCTTCAGCTTGAAATTCGTATTCATCGCGCATGTCTTCGTCGCCAGCGCATCCGGTTCGCATGGGATCAAGCTGCCAAAGGACGATTGATATCTTGTCTGTGTTCATGTGTTTTTGGGGACGACTTTATTTCTGCTGTAAGGCCTATGCGCGACAGCAAAACAATCATCGTTCCCATCTTGAGATCGTCTGGCATTGATCTCTTGCGCGAATTTTTCAGCGGCCTCCTCGCTGGGAAATTCACTAGTCCCTTCAAAACGATCCCCCCAGCCTTCTTCACACTCGTAGACATCAACACACCAAACCTGCGGCCCTGCGGGTGGGGAGACTGTTTTAGGCTTCTTTCCAAATTTTGACTTCATCTTGGACATTGCTGACTCCTTATTGATGGGGTTTTCTTGTCACTCCGGCAGGGGCATCTGTGCGAAATTTATGGATCGCATTGCCGTACTCCGTTTCAATAACGGCGCATGGAACGGGCAGATGGTCTCCGTCTTTGAAGATTCCATAGCCATATTTCGAATACATCAAGCCCACTTGGGTCGACGGCGCAATCGGTATGCGACCACAGCCCCGAAAGCCGATATAGCGCGATGACATGTCGGCAGATCGAAAGGCATCATGGATACCGTCGTGGATTTCAATGCTGGTCGTATCGAAGCCATCTTCATCTGGAAGAAATAGTCCGAATTTGTAGCTAAATGTACCATCGGTATTCAGGTACACCGCTTGAACGTCGCAGCTGTTCTCGACATCTTTTAGGTGAACTTTCACGTGGCCGGTCAACAATTCCAGATAGCGACCGAAAACATACCAGTCATAGCTGTGTCGACACAGCATGTCTGCCGTACTGGACGTATCCGTGATCTCATGTATGGACGTAAGGTCTGACCTTCCCTCGTCCCTTCGAAATGAATTCATGACATCAACCCTCTTTCTTGGATACGAGAAAGCCCGGTGAAAGCGCGGCACTGCCCGCGTCATTCAGTTCACTGGGATCGGCCAGCCGTAAGCGGATTTCATGTCCACGCATGCTGGCGTCTGGACTGCAATCCACCTGCCATTGACGCATCACGTAGCCAGCCACGGCCCCGCGCAGTGAGACTTTCAACTTCCCATCCTTCATTCCAAAGTCTTTCGCGATGACCTCAGGATGCGGGCGTGATGGATGCGGAATCAGAGTCAGTGTGAATGTGCGATTCCATTGAATGTCGGCGGTGATTTGTTCCTGTGGACTTGGGGGTATGCAATCAGTCAGCGTCCGAACTTCTTCCATGCGCGTCAACACCAAGTCTCGAAAATGGCCCTTGGTACGGTCGAACGCGCGAACATGCCAGCGCAGCCCCGAATCCACCAACGAATGGGGAACAATGACCCGTGGACTGGGGCCTTTCTTCATAGAAAGATAAGTCAACGCCAGAACCTGACCACCGTGAATGGCGCGAGTGACGGTCGCCAACGTGTCTAGGTCAGGTTGGTTCAATCGCTTCGGCGAAGCATGGGATATTGTTTCGCTACTTGTCCCAGAATCAGCCGCTGTGGCACCAGTGGTCAGCGCCATCAACACCTTGTCTGGATCGTGCTGAAACAACGGCTTGAAGGTCGACTGATAGTGGTACAGCTTGTGTTCGTAGCCCACGTTGTTCGGGGCCAATTGCTTGTACAGCATCAAGTCACGGGTACCCGCAGCAGTTGCAACTTCAAAGCGTTCCAAGACATGTTTCCGCGCCACTGATCCATAGAACCACACGCGAAATTCGATGAAGATCAGACGCAGGCGTTGCGCTGCGGACAGACCAGAAAGTAGTTCTTCGTTATGCATTGATGACATCTTGCGTTTGAACTACCCAGCAGCAAGAAGAATGGCGCGCACCTGTTCGTACTCGCGATGGCGAGCGAAGTCAATTTCGGTGGGGTTCGGAGTCCGCGACAAATCCATGTTCAGCCCGTTATCAACCAACTTGACGGTTCTGGCGATGAGATTAAGCGCCGCACGCTTGGCGGTCTCTATGCGCGTTTCACCGGGGCGCTTGGTCAGCGCGTCAACCGCGTCCACTACCTCCGGCGGAAAACCCTCTTCTCTTAAATCGTCAAGAGTGAACGCAGAGTCTTCCACCACGTCATGCAGTATCGCCACCATCTTCTCCAACTGGCCGCTGACATTAATCATGACTTTCGCAGGATGCACGATGTACGGGAGTCCCGCCTTGTCGTACTGCCCCTCGTGGGCGATCCTCGCAATCTGAATGGCTCGTTTCAGTGTTGGCATGATCATCCTTTAACGTAGTTTGATCAGTGCATCTTAACAAATAAGATCAAATTGATCTTATTTTTCGGATCAAATTGATCTTATTTTAATGGTGTTGCGCTGAATGCACGCGGGCGGTGTTATGTACAAGTGGTGCTGCATCGCGCCAATTCTGTAGTTCGGAAGCGTTGAATACGGTACAGCGTGGGCCGAGTTTTCGGGCCTTGGGAAAGTCACTTCGATCCTTTGACCAGCGCCACAGTGTGCTGACTCCGATTCCCAAGTATTCGGCGGCGGCTTTCGGGCGAAGGGACGAATTAAATTGAACCATTGATGAACTCCATATTGATGCCCGCTATCACTTGTGTTGGGCGGTATGGAGCAATTTCAGCATGCGAGTCTTCTGGCCGAAAGGGGTAGCATGCTGGCATAGTCATGACGATGCCGGTGAGGTCGTGACGGTGCAGGCAGACGCGGCATGCCATTCACGACACCAGCGTTTAATGACATCTGCACTGGTCAATTCCTCGTACTTGAACATCATGTCGCGTGCGAAGGCCGCAGCACTTTTGTAGTTCTGTGGGGCAAGCTGCCACATCTCCCAGCATTCTTTAACTTGTTGCTTCGCGATGGCTTTCGGATCATTCCCCCATCTGGCTTCGGCACCAGATTTCGCCATGGCGCGTCTGGAATTCTTCAGAACTTCAGTTTCAATCTTGCGTATCTGATCTGTTGTTACGTTCGGCAGTTGCGCCAACACCTGTTCTCGTTCGGCGGTGCAGACCATTTCCATGGCCTCGATGGCAAGCGTGGACGCTTGATACATGGATTGGTCTATGGATCGTCCAACCTTGCTTTGTTCAGAAAACAAGGCATCGACCATGAACACCTTTTCCAGCGCAATCAGGGCGTAGCACTGTGCGTCTGTCGGACAGCCTTCCTGTGGGTTCCGTCGCCGTTGATGAAGAATTTCCTCCAAGATTTCAATGTCTGAAAACTGCTGGTCAGGGTATCCATCGGGCAGCCGGGTCGGATCGGGCCAGTTGTTCAGTAGCGCGATTGCATCTTCGCCGATGAAATTCCATGCGCCGTCGTCATCACGCATATAGTCTGGAAAGAATTGAAGCTCCCAGCCTCCATCCTGAATCAGACGACGCGCGAATTCACCGCCGAACTCTTCCAATTCCTTGGTTTGCAAGCTGGCCTTCAGCGCGTCCATTTCTGTTCGGAGTGTGTTCATGTGGGCTTGCCATTGATTGCGATTGCAACCATTAAGAACATGGCTTGCGCGCTGATAGATTGCGCCAGTCAGCGGAAACTGCGTGTGCGGGTGTTGATTCATTGCACTACTGCCATCCAACTTCATCAACGCTGGCCGACTGACTTGAATGGAATCACGTCAGCGCCAGCCTTCAACTTGTCCAAGTAGTCCGCCCATGTCTGCATCATGGTTCGACGTTGATCCATAAACTCGGCCCGGTCATACGCGGCACCTAGCGGGCCAGACTTGCCGTGCGCAAGCTGGGCTTCGATAACGTCGGTATGAATTCCCGGCAACCGTTCTATGATCAATGTTCGCGCCATCGCCCGGAAACCATGGGCCGTCATTTCATCGCCGGAATAACCAAGACGGCGAAGCGCGGCGTTGATGGTCATGTCGGACATTGGGCGGCCCTCCCCCCGGGTGGAAGGAAAGACAAATGTTCGATACCCGGTCAGTGGTTGAATCTCGCGCAGTACCTCCACCGCCTGCGGGGCCAGCGGAACAAAGTGCGGTCTGCCATTCAATTTCTGAGCGACAGTGCGCTTCATGGACACTGAAGGAATGGTCAGCATTCCAGCGTCAAGGTCGATCCAAGACCATTCCATCTTACGAATGTTGGCTGGGCGCTGGAATAGAAGTGCCGACAGTTGCAACGCCGCCTTGGTGATGGGCTGACCACTGTAGGTGTCGAAGGCCCGCAGTAGCTCTCCAACCTTCAATGGTTCCAAAACGGCAGGCATGTGTTTCACGACTACTGGTTCCAAGGCTCCGCGCAAGTCTGGCATGGGGTTATGCGTACAGCGACCGGTCTGGATGCCATACCGAAACACTTGTCCTGAATTCTGGGTCAAGGTATGTGCGGCGTCGCGGTTGCCTCGCTTCTCGACCTTCCGCACCGCGTCCAGAATCATCGGCCCAGTGATGTCAGGCAATGGCAACCGCCCCACATACGGGAAGATGTCTTTTTCCAGTCCACGCAGCCACTTGGCGGCGTACTTTTCGCTCCAGCCAGACTTTTTGATGCCATGGTATTCACGGGCTACCGCTTCGAACGTACTTTCACCCGCCACCACGCGGGCAATCTTGGCAGCATGTTTGACAACCCCGGGGTCAAAGCCATCTGCCAATTGGGCCTTGGCCTCGTCCCTGCGCTTTCTGGCCTGCGCCAGAGTGACGACAGGGTAGACCCCAAGGGCCAGAGTCTTTTGCTTGCCTCCGAACCGGTAAGCCATCCGCCAATACTTGCCTGCGGCCTTAATGTGAAGGTACAGGCCACCACTATCACTGTGTTTGTCGCCAGCGGGCTTGCCCGAGTGTTTGGCCTGTTTGATGAAGGTATCGGTAAGTGGCATTGTTGGTATCTAGGGCTGTTGGTACGTCAGATACCAACAAAAATACCAAGAAAATGTTGGTATGTCCATAGACCAAATGAGACTACCCTAGACAACAAAAAACCCGCAATGCTAGAAAACATGCGGGTTTCAAGATGATTCGAGACAATCTGGGATGACTCGTTGGCGCGGCTGGCGGGGATCGAACCCACGACCCTTGGCTTCGGAGGCCAATACTCTATCCACTGAGCTACAGCCGCGCATACACATGCTGTCTTTCGACAACGGCGTGATTATGGCATGGGAAACCCGCTTGCCGCCGTGTGATCGCGACAGCGAAACCCCGCCACCCCGGCCTAGCGCTTGGCCGGGAAGCCCAGGCCCGACAAATAGGCTTCCACTGACACCGCGCCGATTTGCCTCAGGGGAAAATTTCCCCCAGTCAACACCCAGCCATGTATGAGACCGACAAACAACGAGTGCAAACCCAAGGCGGCATCTTCCGGTGACATGGGCATTTGCACACCCAGTTCTTGCGCGGCCCGTGCCAGGTCGCTGGCAAATTTGCGCTGCGAGAACTCGAAGCTCTCCACATGGCCTTCGCGCACGCTTTCCAGCTCGCCCACGTATTCGAGCTTGAAGAGCGCCGTGTCGAACACCTTGCGCCTGCGCTCATCGCCATCCATACTGTCAAACACTGCATATATGGATTTGCGTATGCGTTCGAGCGGCGCCAGCTCCTGGTACTTGTCGTCGCACAGCTCCTCGAAAGGCATGCAGATGCGCGAGAGCATGGAGGTGAAAACATCCACCTTGTCCTTGAAATGCCAATACACCGCCCCGCGCGTAGCACCGGCACGTTGCGCGATTTCATTGAGCGAGGCTCGCGCCACACCCTTTTCAAAGAACACCTGTTCTGCTGCATCCAACAGCTTGGTGCGGGTTTCATCCGCTTCTGCTTTTGTGCGCCGGGCCATAGCGAGTTCATCTACTCCTGTTAAAGCGTTGCCCACAAGCCTCGCTTGAGGCCAATGACCATTTTTTACGAAAACGATGCAATTATACATGTATGCATGTATGTATAATCACGAAGCAATTTTCTGGGGATTGGGGCCAGCCGCGTCCTGGCGAGCTCCTCCCGCACCGAACCCTCCGGGGTTCGCTTTGTTTTTCACTCACACCTTCCGAAGGGACTTTCATGCAGCCGATGTATGAAGCAAACCAAGCCGCAGAGCAACGACCGCACCATATCCGCCGCAGCCGTGCTGGCGTTTTCGCGTTGACTCTGGCGGCCGCGCTGGCCTTGACGGCCTGTGGCGATAAAAAGCAAGAACAAGCCCCGCAGGGCGCCCAGAAGCCGCCAGAAGTCAGCGTGCTGACGGTGCAACTGCAAAGCATTCCGCTGGTGTCCGATCTGCCAGGCCGTCTGGAGCCTTTCCGCGTAGCCCAAGTGGGCGCCCGTGTCGCCGGCATTTTGCAAAAGCGCCAGTTCACTGAAGGCTCGGACGTGAAGGCCGGCCAGACGCTGTTCCAAATTGACAATGCGCCCTACCGCGCCAGCCTGGAAAGCGCACAAGCCACGCTGGCCCAAGCACAGGCCAATCTGGCGCAAGCCGCATCGACCGCCAAGCGCTACAAGCCGCTGGTCGAAGCCAACGCCATCAGCAAGCAAGATTACGACGTTGCTGTGGCCAACGAAAAAGCCGCACAGGCCCAAGTGGCTGCTGGCAAGGCTGCGGTGACCAATGCTTCCATCAACCTCGGCTATGCCACCGTGACGGCTCCGATCTCCGGCCGCATTGGCCGCGCCCTGGTGACCGAAGGCGCTTTGGTCGGCCAAGGCCAGGTGACCGAGCTGGCAGTCATCCAACAAATCAATCCGCTGTACGTGAACGTCACGCAGTCTTCGTCTGAAGTGCTGCGCATGCGTGAAGCGCTGAACTCCGGCAAGCTGGCCAAGGCTGGCAACAACGCTGCCAAGGTCAAGGTCTACACCGATGACGGCAAAGAGTTTGGCCAGGAAGGCAAACTGCTCTTCACGGATTTGACGGTAGACCCGACGACCGGCCAGGTGAGCCTGCGCGCCGAGTTGCCCAACCCCGATGGCATGTTGCTGCCCGGCATGTACGTGCGCGTGCATATCGAAGAAGCCCAGGTGGACAACGCCGTGCTGATTCCGCAGCAGGCTGTGACCCGCAACGAAAAGGGCAATACCGTGATGATCGTCGCAGACGACGGCTCGGTGGCTCCTCGCGCTGTGCAGGTGAGCCAGTCCAAGGGATCAAACTGGGTGGTGACCGATGGTCTCAAGCCCGGTGACAAGGTCATGATCGACGGCTTCATCAAGCTGGGCATGGGCGCCAAGAAGGTCACGCCAGTGCCATGGAAGAGCGATGCCAAGGGCGCTGCACCAGCCGCTGCAGGCAACGGTGCCGCAGCTGCTGCACCTGCAGACAAGGCTCCCGCAGCGGGCGAGGCAGGCAATAACGCAGCCGCCAGCAAATAAACAGGACCCAGCGGAATGTCAAAGTTTTTTATTCACCGACCGATCTTTGCCTGGGTGATCGCGATATTCGTGATCCTCGCAGGTATCGTGTCCATTACCCGCCTGCCGGTGGCGCAGTTCCCATCGGTGGCGCCTCCAACCATCACGGTGCAGGCCACCTACCCCGGTGCCACCGCCCAGACGATGACGGACTCCGTGTTGCAGCTGATCGAGCGCGAGATGAACGGCGCCGATGGTCTGATGTACATGGAAGCTTCTGCCGCAGCTACCGGCACCGGTACGCTGACCATCACCTTCCAGCCGGGTACCAACCCCGAACTGGCCCAGGTGGACGTGCAAAACCGCTTGGCTCGCGCCACGCCGCGCCTGCCTTCCATCGTGCAATCGCTGGGTGTGCGCGTCGACAAGTCGATGAGCAACTTCCTGATGATTCTGGGCTTCCAGTCAGAGACGGGCGAGACCTCGCGTGACGATATCGCCGACTACGTCAACCGCAACGTGTTGCCGGAAATCCAGCGTGTCGAAGGCGTGGGCAAGGCCCAGCTGTTTGCCTCGGGCCGCGCCATGCGCGTGTGGGTTGACCCCACCAAACTGCAGGGTTACGGCATGTCGATCACGCAGATCAACGGTGCCATCGCTGCGCAAAACCAGCAGATTTCCGGTGGTGCCTTGGGTGATACGCCCAGCCTGCCCGGCACCAACATGAACGCCACCATCGTGGTGCCAGGCCAGCTCAAGACGCCAGAAGAATTTGGCGAAGTGGTGCTGCGCTCCAACTCGGACGGTTCCACCGTGCGCTTGAAGGATGTGGCCCGCGTTGAGCTGGGTACCGAGAACTACGGTTTCAACTCCCGCCTCGATGGCAAGCCTGCCGTGGCACTGGCCGTGCAGCTGACCTCAACCGCCAACGCCATGGCCACTGCCAAGGCCGTGTACGCCAAGATGGATGAGCTCGAAGCCTTCCTGCCCGCTGGCGTGAAGTGGTCAGCACCTTACGACACCTCGAAGTTCGTCAAGATCTCGATCGAAAAAGTGGTGCACACCCTGCTCGAAGCCATCGTGCTGGTGTTCATCGTGATGCTGATCTTCTTGCAAAACATCCGCTACACGCTGATCCCCACCGTGGTGGTACCTATTGCACTGCTCGGTACGTTCGCGGTGATGTTCAGCATCGGGCTGACCATCAATATTCTGTCGATGTTCGCCATGGTGCTGGTGATCGGTATTGTGGTGGACGACGCCATCGTGGTGGTGGAGAACGTCGAGCGCATCATGGCCGAAGAAGGCTTGCCGCCGCTGGAAGCCACGATCAAGGCCATGGGCCAGATCCAGGGCGCCGTGGTCGGTATTACCGTGATTCTGGTGACCGTGTTTGTTCCGCTGGCGCTGTTCACCGGCGCAACCGGCAACATCTACCGCCAGTTCTCACTGGTGATGGCGATCTCGATTTTCTTCTCGGGCTTCTTCGCGCTCACCTTGACGCCTGCTCTGTGCGCCACCTTGCTCAAGCCCATTCCCAAGGGCCATGCGCATGACAAGAAGACCGGCTTGCTCGGCCCCTTCTACAACTGGTTCAACCGCATGTTCGCCAAGGCTACCAAGGGCTACCAAAAAACCCTGGTGGGCGTGGTCAAGCGCACCTTCCTGTCTTTCCTGGTGTATGCCGCAGTGATCGTGGGGGTGGTGTTCGGCTTCCGTACGCTGCCCACCTCGTTCCTCCCCAACGAAGACCAGGGCTTTGTGATCTCGCTGGTGCAGCTGCCTCCGGGCGCTACGCAAGAGCGCACCAGCGCCACCATGAAAGAGCTCGAAGACTTTGTGCTGAGCCAACCCGAAACCGCGCACATCGTGAGTATTCTGGGCTTCAGCTTCGCCGGTCAGGCACAGAACATGGGCTTGGCCTTCACCACGCTCAAGGACTGGTCCGAGCGCACGAAGCCGGGCTCGGATGCCAAGTCGTTCGCCGGCAAGGCACTGGGCGCGATGATGAGCCTGAAAGACGGTTTCA
The DNA here is from genome assembly GCF_043359985.1 of Comamonas trifloxystrobinivorans. Classification (NCBI taxonomy): domain Bacteria; kingdom Pseudomonadati; phylum Pseudomonadota; class Betaproteobacteria; order Burkholderiales; family Comamonadaceae; genus Comamonas; species Comamonas trifloxystrobinivorans. The sequence goes on along the minus strand of NZ_JBHZGV010000027.1, from coordinate 30,360 downwards.
TCTACACGCTGACGCCGCCTTCCATCATGGAGCTGGGCAACAGCGACGGCTTTACCATGCGTCTGCAAGACCGTGCCAACCACGGCCACAACGCTTTGCTGCAAGCCCGCAATGAGCTGATTGGCAAGGCCTCGCAAAGCGCGCTGCTGACCAGCGTCCGTTTCGACGGCGTGGAAGACGCGCCGCAGTGGCAGGTCGACATCAACCGTGATGCGGTCTACGCGCAAAAGGTCAGCATGGGCGATATCGCCACCACCTTGTCGACCGCGCTGGGCTCGTCCAACACGACCGACTTCCCGAACAAAGGCTATATGCAGCGCGTCACCATCCAGGCCGACGCCGCCAACCGCATGCAGCCCGAAGACGTGTTGAAGCTGACCGTGCCCAATGCCAATGGCAAGCTGGTCGAGCTGTCCACCATGGCCACCGCCAAATGGGTGACCGGCCCCATGCAGATGACGCGCTACAACGGCTATCCGTCGATGAACATCACGGGTTCTGCCAAGCCCGGCTACACCAGCGGTCAGGCCATGGCCGAGATGGAAAAGCTCGCCGCCGAACTGCCACCCGGCTACTCGTTCGAATGGACGGGCCAGTCGCTGGACGAAAAGAAGGCTGGCTCCTCGGCCCTGATCCTGTACGCGTTCTCGATTCTGGCGGTGTTCCTGTGTCTGGCTGCGCTGTATGAAAGCTGGAGCATTCCGCTGGCTGTGATGCTGGTGGTGCCGCTGGGCGTGCTCGGTGCGGTGGCTGGCGTGCACATGCGCGGCTTCCCCAACGACATCTACTTCCAGGTGGCGCTGATTACCGTGATCGGCTTGTCGGCGAAGAACGCCATCTTGATTGTGGAGTTCGCCAAGGATTTGCACGACCAGGGCATGAGCGCGCTCGATGCGGCGCTGGAAGCCGGGCACCTGCGCTTCCGCCCGATCTTGATGACCTCGCTGGCCTTTATTCTGGGCGTGGTACCGCTGTACATTGCCTCGGGCGCCAGCGCGGTGAGCCAGCACGAAATCGGAACCGGCGTGTTCTGGGGCATGTTGATCGGCACTTTCTTTGCCGTCTTCCTGGTGCCCGTGTTCTTTGTGGAAGTGTTCCGCCTGTTCGGCGGCAAGGGTGAGAAAAACGGCCACGGCCCACGCGGCGGCGGCGCACCTGGCGCACCCTCGGCACCGGCCGCACACGCCCACGCACCCACTTCTGAAGGCCTGCCCACCGTCGTGACGGGGAAAGGAACCTCGCTTTGACCATGAAACTCATCCCCACCGTGCTGGCAGCGGCGCTGCTGGCCTCGGGCTGCTCGCTGATCCCGCAGCTCGACAAGACCGAGGCCCCGGTGGCCTCGCAGTACCCCGCAGCCTCGGCCGAAGGCCAACAGGCTGCGGCGGATATTCCGTGGCAGAACTTCTACACCGACCCGCGCCTGCAGCAGCTCATCCAGATCGCGCTGGACAACAACCGCGATCTGCGTGTGGCCGTGCTCAATATCGAGCAGGCGCGTGCGATGTACCAGATTCAGGGCTCGCAAGAGTTCCCTGAGGTGGGCGTCTCCGGCTCGGCCTCGCGCCAGCGCAGCCAGATCACAGGCCAATACGGCAACGCCTTCAGCGTGGGCGTAGGTATCCAAAGCTGGGAAATCGACTTCTTCGGGCGCGTCAAGAGCCTGAAGGAGCAAGCCCTGGCCCAGTACCTGGCCACCGAAGAAGGCCGCAAGTCGGCCCAGATCAGCCTGGTCGCCGCCGTGGCCAATACCTGGCTCACTTTGCAGGCCGACGAGGAGCTGCTCGACATCTCGCGCCGCACCTTGGAGACGCGGGAAGAATCGATCAAGCTGACCAAGCTGCGCCTGGACTCGGGCGTGGCCTCGGAGCTCGACTACCGCCAGGCCCAGTCGCTGACCGAAAGCGCCAAAGCCACGCTGGCCCAGCAAACCCGCCAACGCGCGCTCGATGTGAACGCGCTGACCTTGCTGCTGGGCCAAACGCCGCCCGCCGAGCTGCTCAACAGCCTGCAAGGCAAGCGCCTGGTCGATCTGCCGGTGATGGCCGATGTGCCCGCCGGCCTGCCCTCGGACCTGATGCTGCGCCGCCCGGACATCCGCCAGGCCGAGCAGTCGATGGTGGCCGCCAACGCCAACATCGGCGCCGCCCGCGCGCTGTTCTACCCCAGCATTTCGCTGACGGCCAGCGCCGGTTTTGCCAGCTCGCAGCTGTCGGATCTGTTCGACTCCAAGTCCAAGGGCTTCAGCATTGCGCCGTCGATTTACCTGCCGATCTTCAACGCCGGACGCAACCAGGCCAACCTGGAAGTGGCCGAGGCGCAAAAGAAGATCGCAGCCGCGCAGTACGAAAAGTCCATCCAGACCGCTTTCCGCGAAGTCTCCGATGCGCTGGTCAGCCGCCAGACCCTGGTCGACCAGCTGCGCTCGCAGCAAGCCCAGGTGGAGGCCGAATCGGCACGCCTGAAACTGTCTGATCTGCGCTACCGCAACGGCGTGGCCAGCTACATGGACCTGCTGGACGCTCAGCGCTCGCTCTTCGCGCTGCAGCAAGCTGTGGTGCAAGTGCGCCTGGCCCAGCTGCAAAACCAGGTCGGCCTGTACAAGGCGCTGGGCGGCGGCTGGAGCGAAGCGGCCCCGGCTGTCGCGCAGGCGGCCCCGACTGCTGGCAAACCATAGGTTTTTGCCCGCAGCAGCTGTCGCAAAATGGCTTGCCACACCCGGTGGCAAGCCATTTTTTTATGCCCGGCCAGACCCGGTGTGGCTGAAACGACGCAGGTATTAGCCCGAGGGCGACAAAAAAAGGCCCGTCGATATAATCGATCCGGCCTCTGCACGATGAACAACAAGCCCCCAAAAAGAATTTGAGGACGTAATGAGCGACATCCAGCACGACGAAGCACACACCGGCCCCATCAAGACCCCCAAGCAGCTGTTGTGGACGGTGATCTTTTCTTTTGTGGTGCCGGTGTTCGCCATCATTGGACTGGTGATGTACGTCACCGCCGCCAACAAGCCTGGCGCTGGCGCGGCCGATGAATCGGCCCAGATTGCATCGCGCCTGCAAAAAGTGGGCAGCGTGGAAATCCGCGATGCCAACCGCCCGCTCAAATCGGGCGAAGAAGTTTTCAAAGCCCAATGCGCTGCCTGCCACGCCACTGGCGCAGCAGGTGCACCCAAGTTTGAAGATGCGGCCGCCTGGGCCCCACGCATCAAAACCGGGCTGGAAGCCCTGGTCCACTCATCGCTCGCTGGCAAAGGCGCCATGGCAGCACAAGGTGGCGGTGATTTTGACGATGTGGAAATTGCCCGTGGCGTGGTCTATATGGCCAATGCGGCTGGCGCCAAGTTCCCGATTCCTGAGCGCGCAGCCGCCCCTGCAGCCAATGCCGAAGCAGCGCCTGCAGCTGCTGCGCCTGTAGCCGCGGCCACGCCAGCACCTGCGGCTGCCGCACCGGCGCCTGCAGCAGAAGCACCCGCCGCCGCCCCGACTTTGAGTGCCGCTGTCGAAGGCAAAGCGCTCTACGACAAAGCCTGTTTTGCTTGCCACGCCGCTGGCGTAGCCGGCGCACCCAAGTTTGGCGACAAAGCCGCCTGGGCGCCGTTCATTGCCCAAGGCATGGAAAGCATGGTGAAAATCGCCATCAGCGGCAAAGGCGCCATGCCGCCCAAAGGCGGCTCTGCCGCGAGCGACGCTGAAATCCACGCCGCCGTGCAATACATGGTGGACAACGCCAAGTAAGCAATCAACACGCGCAAAGCAAAACCGGCTGTTGAGCCGGTTTTTTCATGCGCCGCGTTCGTAGCTACGCCTTGGCAGCCGGTAGCGGATTGATTACATACCCATAGCGGCCGGGCAGCGCTTCACGCTCAACGCTTTGCGGCTCGGGCAGCCAGCCTGCCTCCAGCGCGGCGGCGGCGTCCAGCACATCCTGCGTATGTACCATGCCCAGGCCTTGCGGCGCCACCAGGTAGAGCGCGCCATGTTCATCGAGCAACACTTGCTGCACATCGGTCAAGGCCAGCGCAGCGCCCGTGTGGCTGTGAATTTGCACACTGCCACTTTGCTGTTGCACGCGCCAGATCCAGGGCGTAGCTTCCAGCTCCACAAACACCTGCTGCGGCCCATTTTGAAAATACCAGCAGCCGCGCTCATCGCTCAAATAATTGCGTCCCATGAACTCGGCCAGTTTGGCATGCTCCACGCGCGAACCCTTGGCACCCGCAGCGCCGCTGGCAAAGCTGCCGCAAGCCTGTGCGGCTGCGTCGCGCAGCCACCAGTTGCCACGCGCATCCAGGCCCAGCCAGCCATAACAGGCGGGGACATTCGGCCACTTGGCCATGGCTTGTTTGACGATCTCATCCATTGCTGCATTGCTCCATAGCCGCCATGGTACGGCCCCTGCAATAATCGCTGACAAATCTGCAGGCCATTGGCTGTCACAATGGGCGCCTGTCAAACAGCTCAAACTGCGGCGCACCTGGCCTGCGCCGCTGAGGAACGCACAATGAATGCAAGCAAGACGATCAAGCGATTGGTGATCACCGTGGCCGCAGCGGCCGCGCTGACGGGCTGCGGCTACAACGATTTCCAGCGCCTGGACGAAGAGTCCGGCGCCGCCTGGAGCGAAGTGCTCAACCAGTACCAGCGCCGTGCCGACCTGGTGCCCAACATCGTGGCTTCGGTCAAAGGCGAGGCCAATTTTGAGCAAGACACGCTGACCAAGGTGATCGAGGCCCGCGCCAAGGCTACCTCGATCCAGGCCACACCCGAGCTGGTGAACAACCCGGAGGCTTTCAACAAGTTCCAGCAAGCGCAGGGCGAGCTGTCGAGCGCGCTCTCGCGCCTGATGGTGGTGGCCGAGCGTTACCCGGATCTGAAGGCCAACCAGGCTTTCCGCGATCTGCGCGTCACGCTGGAAGGTACAGAAAACCGCATTGCCGTGGCCCGCGACCGCTATATCGGCACCGTCAAGGCCTACAACATCCTGGCGCGCCAGTTCCCCACCAACCTCACTGCCAAAATCTTCAGCTACGCGCCCAAGGCCAACTTCACGGTGCAGAACGAGGCGCAGATTTCGCAGCCGCCGAAGGTGGATTTTTCGTCTGACAAAAAGTAATCCGGTTTGAAACTGCTGTTCGAGCGCGTACTGCGCCATCTCCTGCTGGTTGTTCTGCTTGCGCTCAGCCCCTGGCTGGCGCAAGCGGCGGTACAAGCTGTGCCCCCCCTGACGGCCCATGTCATGGACCAGACCGGCACGCTCAATGCGCAAGAAGTGGCGAACCTCGAAACGCAGCTCAACCAGCTGGAGCGAGATACCGGCGCGCAGGTTGTGGCGCTGCTGGTGGCCACCACCGCGCCCGAAGAGATTGCAGCCTACGCCAACCGGGTAGCCAATACCTGGAAGATCGGCCGCAAAGACATTGGCGACGGTCTGCTGATCATCGTCGCCAAGAACGACCGGCGCATGCGCATTGAAGTGGCCAAAACGCTGGAAGGCGCCGTGCCTGATTTGCGGGCAGCGCGCATCATCGACGAAGCCATGAAGCCCGCCTTTGCTGCAGGCAACTACGGCGCCGGCCTGACTGCGGCGGTCAACCAGATCAGCGCCCTGGTCAAAGGCGAGGCGCTGCCCGCGCCCAGCCGCCAGCCCTCTCGCCAAGGCGGGCCATCTGCTACCCAGTCCATGGATTTTGGTGAGCTGCTGATTTTCTTTTTTGCCTTCGTCATGATTGGCGGCGGCTTTTTGCGTGCCCTGCTCGGTCGCGGCTTTGGCTCGCTCGTCACCGGTGGCGCAGCCGGTGTAATAGCCAGCATCCTCACCTCCAGCGTGTTGATTGGCGTGGGCGCTGGCGTGGTGGCCTTGTTCATGGTGCTGCTGACAGGCGGCCTGCGACCGGGTAGCGTGATCACCGGCGGTGGTGGTGGCGGAGGCTTTGGCGGCGGCGGGTTCGGTGGTGGTGGCGGCTTTGGTGGCGGCGGCGGAGGCGGTGGCTTCAGCTCGGGCGGTGGCGGCAATTTTGGTGGCGGCGGCGCCTCGGGGAGCTGGTAATGGGCAACTGGATACAACGCCTGGGCCGCCAGTTGCAACACCGCATTCTGGACCGCGATGCCTCGCATGCCTTGCCAACAGCCGCGCGCGAGCGTATTGCGCAAAGCATTGCGGCGTCAGAAGCCAAGCATACCGGCCAGATCCGCGTCTACGTGGAAACCGCCCTGCCCTGGAGCTATATCCGCCGCGATGCACCCGCCCGCGAGCGTGCGGTGATGGAGTTTGCCAAGCAACGTGTCTGGGACACCGAGCACAACAACGGCGTGCTTATCTACTTGCTGCTGACCGAGCACGCCATCGAGATCGTGGCTGACCGCGCAGTGGCACGCCGCGTAGATGCCGCGCAATGGCGAAGCATCATCAACACCTTGTCGAGCGATTTGCGCAGCAGCCAATACGAAAAGGCACTGAGCAAAGCCATTGCACAAGTCTCGCTGCTGTTAGAGAAAGATTTCCCGCGCGGCAGCAGCCCTGCCGACAATGAGTTGGCGGACGCGCCGATTGTGCGCTGAGTGAGGTGCTTTGTGCTTCTTGGTGCCGATAGAACTTGCGCCCGTGCTGGACGCCCAAAAACAAAAGCCACCGCAAGCGGTGGCTTTTTGCTGGGCTGACAGCCAGAAGGCTGATCAACGCTTTTTGCGGTACTTTTGCAGTGCTGCGATCTGGGCGGCCATGACGGCCAGCTCGGAAGTGGCACGGGCCAGGTCGAGTTCGCCCTTGGCGTTCTTGACGGCTTCTTCAGCCTTTTGCTTGGCTTCAACCGCCTTTTGCTCGTCCAGATCCTTGCCGCGCACAGCGGTGTCGGACAGCACGGTCACGCGATCGGGTTGCACTTCCAGAATGCCACCGGCCACGAAGATGAACTCTTCGCCGCCGTCGGTCTTCTCAATGCGCACCGAACCCGGCTTGATGCGGGTGATCAGCGGTGTGTGGCGGGGATAGATGCCGAGCTCGCCCATTTCACCGGGCAGAGCCACAAAACGGGCTTCGCCGGAGAAGATGGATTCTTCAGCACTGACCACATCAACGTGGAAGGTGTTCATCGTTGCTCCTTAAAGGGTGAAAGATCGGGGTACTCCAACAGGCGGCGGCGCGGGCGCTGCCGCCTAGTGCAGACTTAGATCTTCTTCGCCTTTTCGATGGCTTCGTCGATGGTACCCACCATGTAGAACGCTTGTTCTGGCAGGTGATCGCATTCGCCGTTCACGATCATCTTGAAACCACGGATGGTTTCCGACAGAGGAACGTACTTGCCGGGAGCGCCCGTGAACACTTCGGCCACGTGGAAAGGCTGCGACAGGAAACGCTGGATCTTACGAGCGCGGGCCACGACGAGCTTGTCTTCGGGGGCCAGTTCGTCCATACCCAGAATCGCGATAATGTCGCGCAGTTCCTTGTAGCGCTGCAGCGTGCCCTGCACTTGGCGGGCCACGGAGTAGTGCTCTTCGCCCACCACTTGGGGGTCCAGCTGGCGGCTGGTCGAATCCAGAGGGTCCACAGCGGGGTAGATACCCAGCGAAGCGATGTCACGCGACAGCACAACGGTGGAGTCCAAGTGAGCGAAGGTGGTGGCTGGCGAAGGGTCGGTCAAGTCGTCAGCTGGCACGTACACGGCCTGGATCGAGGTGATCGAGCCAACCTTGGTCGAGGTAATACGCTCTTGCAGACGGCCCATTTCTTCGGCCAGGGTAGGCTGGTAGCCCACAGCCGAAGGCATACGGCCCAGCAGAGCGGACACTTCGGTACCGGCCAGGGTGTAACGGTAGATGTTGTCCACGAAGAACAGCACGTCCTTGCCTTCGTCACGGAAAGCTTCAGCCATGGTCAGGCCGGTCAGCGCCACGCGCAGACGGTTTCCTGGTGGCTCGTTCATCTGGCCGTAAACCATGGCCACCTTCGAGTCGTTCAGCGACTCTTGGTTCACCACACCGGCGTCCGACATTTCGTGGTAAAAGTCGTTACCTTCACGGGTACGCTCGCCGACACCAGCGAACACCGACAGACCGCTGTGGGCCTTGGCGATGTTGTTGATCAGCTCCATCATGTTCACGGTCTTGCCCACACCGGCACCACCGAACAGACCGACCTTACCGCCCTTGGCGAACGGGCACACCAGGTCAATCACCTTGATGCCGGTTTCCAGCAGTTCTTGCGAAGGCGACAGTTCGTCGTACGCAGGAGCCTTGCGGTGGATCGACGCAGTCAGCGTCTGGTCCACAGGACCGCGTTCGTCGATGGGGTTGCCCAGCACGTCCATGATGCGGCCCAGCGTTGCCTTGCCCACGGGCACGGTGATCGCCTTGCCGGTGTTGGTGACCATCAGACCGCGCTTGATACCGTCGGACGAGCCCAGCGCAATGGTACGCACCACGCCGTCGCCCAGCTGTTGCTGCACTTCCAGCGTCAGGGCCGTGCCTTCGAGCTTGAGTGCGTCAAACACGTTAGGTACCTGGCCGTGTGGGAACTCTACGTCCACCACAGCGCCGATACATTGAACAATCTTGCCTTGTACTTGAGCCATTTTGTTGCTCCAATATTGATTTCAGTCGAGCTGCTTACACAGCCGCGGCGCCTGCGACGATTTCCGACAACTCGGTCGTAATCGCAGCCTGACGCGTCTTGTTGTAGACCAGCTTCAACTCGTTGATGACGTTGCCGGCGTTATCGGTAGCGGCCTTCATGGCCACCATGCGGGCAGACTGCTCGGAAGCCATATTGTCTGCAACGGCTGAATAGATCAGCGATTCCACATAACGCACGAGCAGCTCGTCGATCACACTTTGCGCATCGGGCTCGTAGATATAGTCCCAGCCGTGGGATGCCGGCGCTTCACCCTGGATCGCTTCTTGCGACAGGGGCAGCAACTGCTCCACCACCGAGTCTTGCTTCATCGTATTGATGAACTTGGTGTAGCACAGATAGACCGCGCTCAGCTTGCCCTCAGCGTACTGGTCGAGCAAAACCTTGACGGGGCCGATCAGCGTGTCCAGATGCGGCGTGTCGCCCAGAGCGGTGGCATTGGCCACCACCTTGGCGCCCACGCGCGTCAGGAAGCCCAGGCCCTTGCCGCCAATGGCGACGGCCTCTGCACTGACACCAGCGGATTGCAGATCCTTGAGCTTGTTCGTCACGGCACGCAGCACGTTGGTGTTCATGCCGCCGCACAGGCCCTTGTCAGTCGTCACCACGATCATGCCCACCTTCTTGGCGTCATGCGCCACCATGAAGGGGTGAACATATTCGGGGTTTGCCTGGCTCAGGTGAGCTGCAATTGCGCGAATCTTATCGCTGTATGGACGGGCAGCCTGCATCCGCTCTTGCGCCTTGCGCATTTTGGATGCAGCCACCATTTCCATGGCCTTGGTGATCTTCTTGGTGTTTTCCACCGATTTGATCTTGCCGCGTATTTCCTTGCCTGCTGCCATGATGACTCCTCGCCCGGCTTAAGCGAAGGACTTCTTGAATGCAGTGATGGCTGCAGTCAGTTCAGCTTCGTCCTTGCCTTCCTTGTCGAATGCCTTCTTCTCGTTCAGGCGATCCACCAAGGCTGCGTGGCTGGTCTTCAGGAACTGGTGCAGACCAGCTTCGAAAGGCAGCACCTTCTTGACGTCGATGTCGTCCATGAAACCCTTGTTCACGGCGAACAGAGAAGCGCCCATCAGAGCCACGGGCAGCGGGCTGTACTGAGCTTGCTTGAGCAGTTCGGTCACGCGGGCACCGCGGTCCAGTTGCTTGCGGGTAGCGTCGTCCAGGTCCGAAGCGAACTGCGCGAAAGCAGCCAGTTCACGGTACTGTGCCAGGTCGGTACGGATACCGCCGGACAGGCCCTTGATCAGCTTGGTCTGTGCGGAACCACCGACGCGGGACACCGAGATACCTGCGTTGATAGCAGGACGGATGCCGGCGTTGAACAGGCTGGTTTCCAGGAAGATCTGGCCGTCGGTAATCGAAATCACGTTGGTAGGCACGAAGGCCGACACGTCACCCGCTTGGGTTTCGATGATTGGCAGGGCGGTCAGCGAACCGGTCTTGCCCTTGACTTCACCCTTGGTGAAGGCTTCGACGTAGTCAGCGTTCACGCGAGCGGCACGCTCGAGCAGACGGCTGTGGAGATAGAACACGTCGCCAGGGAAAGCTTCACGTCCTGGTGGGCGACGCAGCAGCAGCGACACTTGGCGGTAAGCCACAGCTTGCTTGGACAGGTCGTCATACACGATCAGAGCGTCTTGGCCGCGGTCGCGGAAGTATTCGCCCATCGTGCAGCCCGAGTAGGCCGACACGTACTGCATGGCAGCCGATTCAGAAGCGGTAGCAGCCACAACGATGGTGTATTCCATGGCACCGGATTGCTCCAGAGCGCGCACCACGTTCTTGACCGACGAAGCCTTCTGACCGATAGCCACATAGATACAGGTAACGCCTTGACCCTTTTGGTTGATGATGGCGTCGATAGCGACAGCCGTCTTACCGGTCTGGCGGTCACCAATGATCAGCTCGCGCTGGCCACGGCCCACAGGCACCATCGCGTCGATCGACTTGATACCCGATTGCAGAGGCTGGTCCACCGATTGACGTGCGATAACGCCGGGAGCGACCTTTTCGATCACGTCCGTCATCTTGGCGTTGATCGGACCCTTGCCGTCGATAGGCTGACCCAGGGCGTTGACCACGCGGCCCACCAGCTCGGGGCCCACGGGCACTTCCAGAATACGGCCGGTGCACTTGACGATGTTGCCTTCCGAGATGTGGGTGTATTCACCCAAAATCACGGCGCCCACCGAGTCGCGCTCCAGGTTCAGAGCCAGACCGTAGGTAGGCTGGCCATCGGCGCCAGCTGGGAATTCCAGCATTTCGCCTGCCATCACATCGGACAGACCATGCACGCGCACGATACCGTCGGTCACCGACACCACCGTACCTTGGTTACGGATGTCGGTATTGCCTGACAGACCCTCAATGCGGCTCTTGATCAGTTCAGAAATTTCTGCGGGATTGAGTTGCATCACTCTTTCCTTTTCATTGTTTAGCCGAATCCTCGAACTGCTTACGCAGTGAGGGTTGCTTTCATTTGTTCCAGACGGGCCTTGACCGAGGTGTCGAGCACCTCGTCGCCCACCACAACGCGAACGCCGCCAATCAGCGACTCGTCCACGGTGGTGCTCAGATTCAGTTTGCGGCCAAAGCGTTTTTCCAGCACGGCGCCCAACGCATTCAATGCGGAGTCATCCATGGGGAAGGCGCTGTACACCAACGCATCGGAAGAACCGTTTCCACGGTTCACCAAGGCGCGAAATTGCTTGGCCACTTCTGGCAGGGCTTCGAGGCGGCGGTTTTCCACCAACGTGCGCAGGAAGTTGCGAGCCAGGTCTGACAAGGCCCAACCGCGTGCCAGCGTCACACCGGCCATCACATCCACCACCTGGTCATTGCTGACGTTGGGGTTGTCGGCCAGTTGGCGCATTTCCGGATCGGCGGCAATCGCCGCCAGTTCGTCCGTCCAAGACAGGGCTTCGGTCAGACTTGCACCTTTGTCGGCGCAAGCCTTGAACAAGGCTTCAGCGTAAGGACGGGCAATGGTGGCGAGTTCTGCCATTTGTTGCTTCCTTACAGCTCAGTCTTCAGGCGATTGAGCAAATCACTGTGAACCGCAGGATTGACTTCCTTGCGGAGAATTTGCTCAGCACCCTTGACTGCCAAAGCTGCAACTTGCTCGCGCAGCGATTCGCGCGCTTGGATCACTTGCTGCTCGGCTTCTGCACGAGCGGCGGCAATGATCTTGTTGCCTTCTTCGGTAGCACGGGCCTTGGCCTCTTCTACGATTGCTTGGGCACGACGGTCTGCGTCCGCGATACGCGACGCTGTTTCATTGCGGGTTGCGGAAAGTTCTTCCTCAACGCGCTTGTTCACAGCTGTCAACTCGGACTTTGCCTTATCGGCAGCGGCAAGACCATCGGCGATTTTCTTTGCTCGCTCATCCAACGCCTTGGCAATAGGTGGCCACACGAATTTCATCGTGAAGAGCACCAGAATCAAGAAGACAATGGCCTGAACGAACAGGGTCGCGTTAATACTCACGGCAACACCTTTCTATCTACGGCGTTGATCGGAGCTTAGGCCAGTTGGAACGGATTGGCGAAAGCGAACAGCAGGGCGATAGCAACGCCGATCAGGAATGCAGCGTCGATCAGACCAGCCAAGATGAACATCTTGGTTTGCAGTTCGTTGATCAGCTCAGGCTGACGTGCCGACGATTCCAGGAACTTGCCGCCCATCAGAGCGATACCGATCGAAGCGCCGATAGCGCCCAGACCAACAATCAGACCACAAGCCAGAGCGACGAGACCGAGAACGTTTTCCATGATGACTCCTGAGATAAAAAAGAAAGGTTAAGAGAAAAGGAAAGGGGAAAGTTTAGTGAGCTTCATGCGCCTGGCCGAGGTAAATCAGCGTCAGCATCATGAAAATGAAGGCCTGCAGGGTGATGATCAGAATGTGGAAGATCGCCCAGATAGAACCCGCAATGATGTGCCCCACGGGGAGCAACACACCAGAGAGCGACATAGCGGCTGCACCACCCATCAGAGCAATCAGCATGAACACCAACTCACCAGCGTACATGTTGCCGAACAGTCGCATACCGTGCGAAACCGTCTTGGCAACGTATTCAATGATCTGCATTGCCAGGTTCACAACACCCAGAACGACAGCAAAAATAGGGTTCTTCGAGGTGCCGAAAGGTGCGGTCACCAGCTCGTGCGCCCAGCCGCCCATGCCCTTGATCTTGACCGAGTAGATCAAGCACAGGATCAGCACGGCGCTAGACAGGCCCAGCGTGGTCGACAGGTCAGCCGTAGGCACAACACGCAGGTAAGCGTGGTGGTCGCCAGTAGCGCCTTGCCACAGCACGGGCAGCAGATCGACAGGCAGCAAGTCCATGGCGTTCATCATGAAGATCCAGACGAACACGGTCAGCGCCAGAGGAGCGATGAACTTGCGCGATTCAGCGTTGTGGATATTGGCCTTGGCCTGGTTGTCCACCATCTCAACCAGCATTTCGACAGCCGCCTGGAAGCGACCTGGAACGCCGGCCGTAGCCTTGCGCGCCGCCAGCCACAGCACGAACAGGCTCAATGCGCCCAAGATCACGCTGACAGCGATCGAATCGAGGTTGATCACCGAAAAGTCGATGATCGACTTTTGCTTGATATTTTGAAGATGCTGCAAGTGGTGAACGATGTATTCACTTGCAGTGGGTGCATTCGCTTCTGCTGCCATCGGACAACTCTTCTTTAAATTACAAAATTTTTGCAGATCTGGTCAGCAGCCAAAGCGCCAACCAGTACGTCTTCATCACCACAACCAGGCCCAACACCAGCGCCAACCAGTTAAGCCCTGGTACCACCCACGGCGCCAGCACAAGCAGCACCACAGTCAGCACCAATTTTGCGATCTCCAGACCAAAAAACCGAACCATGGCAAGATTTTCCTGCCCGGCGCCCAGATGCAGCCGCAAGCCACGTGCAAAAAAAGCAGCAGGTATCACCACTGCCGCTGCACCGTACGCTACCGACCACGCCCAGCCAGCACGTTGCGTGATCAGACCCACTGCAACAGCGAGCACCACCCCGACCAGCAACTGCCACTTCACAACGCGCACCACCGAAACCGGGGGATTGCGCCGGCGCCACTCCGCTGCTTCTTCAGCAGTCAGGGGCTTGAAGTCCGGCTCTTCGGCCACATGTTCATCTTCTGGAGCACTTGTAGTCATTTTGCGGGCCCCTTGGGTAGATCAACTAGCCAAAGCCTGCGATTATAAGGATAAACCCGTTGAATTCGGAAGGCGTCCGCTGTTGCGGCAGGTTTTTTGCTGCACGTAAGTGTTTACTCGTAACGCATATGGGTAACATTTGCTTAACAAATCCGCATCAACGAAAATGGCTCGACTGCTGACGAAACATCATCACTAAGCTTCTGTTTTCATAGCAAAATGACCACTTCCAACACCCCTGCCACCCCCACCGAAACCGGTGCCGATCCGCGCAAAGATTCACTCATTGAATACCCCTCCGACTTTCCGATTAAAGTCATGGGCCTCAACCAGGACGGCTTTGTGAACGCGGTCACCGAGATCGCCAAACAGCACGATCCGTTCTTCGATGCCAGCAAGATCGAGCTGCGCCCCAGCAGTGGAGACAAGTACCTGGGCGTGACCATCACCGTCACCGCCACCAGCCGCGAACAGCTCGACAACCTGTACCGCGCGCTCACTTCCAGCCCGATGGTCAAGGTCGTGCTCTGAGCACGACCGCCTCTGTCACCTGCGCGAACCCCACCGGCCCTGACCAGGCCGGTTTTTTGCCCATGCACACCCGATTTCTTGGCCCGGCCGACTACCTTGGCACGCTGGAAGCCATGCAGCAATTCACCAGCCAACGCACGCCCGACACGGCAGACGAGCTATGGATTTGCGAGCACCCTGCCACCTTCACCCAAGGCATAGCCGGCTTGCCCAGCCACCTGTTGCATACGGGCGACATCCCGGTCGTACAAACCAACCGCGGAGGTCAAGTAACCTACCACGGCCCCGGCCAGGTGGTGGCCTACCCGCTGGTCGATCTGCAACGCGCCGGCTACTTCGTCAAAGAATACGTATTCCGCCTGGAAGAAGCGGTCATTCGCACACTGGCGCAGCTCGGCGTCACCGGCCATCGCGTGGCAGGCGCGCCTGGCATCTATGTACGGCTGAACGATCCGTTCTCGCACGCCATGCTTGAGCAGCGCCCACAATTGCGCGAGGCTGGCGCCCCGGCACCCGAGCCCGTGTTCGACGGGCTAGGAAAAATTGCCGCACTGGGCATCAAGGTCAGCCGCCATTGCACCTACCATGGCGTGGCGCTGAATGTAAAAATGGACCTGGAACCCTACCACCGCATCAACCCTTGCGGCTATGCAGGGCTGCAAACAGTCGACCTTTCTACAATAGGCGTCGATACCACCTGGGAAGCAGTGGCGCCCATACTGGCCGCCGAACTGTCTGCCCGACTCTCACCCTGAGACCCCGCCATGAGTACCAACGAAGTCGTGCGCGAAGCGCAATCCGCCGAAAACTACAACCCGCTGGCCAAACAAAAGGCTGCGGCCAAGCTGGCCCGCATCCCGGTCAAGGTGCAGCAAGCCGAGGTACTCAAAAAGCCCGAGTGGATCCGCGTCAAAGCCGGCAGCCCCACCACGCGCTTCTACGAAATCAAGGACATCCTGCGCGAGAACAAGCTGCACACCGTGTGCGAAGAAGCCAGCTGCCCCAACATCGGCGAATGCTTTGGCAAGGGCACGGCCACCTTCATGATCATGGGCGACAAGTGCACGCGCCGCTGCCCGTTCTGCGATGTGGGCCACGGCCGCCCTGACCCGCTCGACAAAGACGAGCCGCTCAACCTCGCCAAAACCATTGCCCAGCTGCGCCTGAAATACGTGGTGATCACCAGCGTGGACCGCGACGACCTGCGCGACGGCGGCTCGGGCCACTTTGTCGAGTGCATCAAGAACATTCGCGAACTCTCGCCCAGCACGCAAATTGAAATTCTGGTGCCCGATTTCCGCGGCCGCGACGACCGCGCGCTCGAGATTTTGAAAGCCGCGCCACCCGACGTGATGAACCACAACCTGGAAACCGCGCCGCGCCTGTACAAAGAAGCGCGCCCCGGCTCGGATTACCAGTTCAGCCTGAACCTGCTGAAAAAGTTCAAAGAACTGCACCCCAACGTGCCCACCAAGAGCGGCATCATGGTGGGCCTGGGCGAGACGGACGAAGAGATTTTGCAAGTCATGCGCGACATGCGCGCCCACAACATCGACATGCTCACCATCGGCCAATACCTGGCCCCGAGCAACAGCCACCTGCCGGTGCGCCGCTACGTGCACCCCGACACCTTCAAGATGTTCGAAGAAGAGGCCTACAAAATGGGCTTCACGCACGCCGCCGTGGGTGCCATGGTGCGCTCGAGCTACCACGCCGACCAGCAGGCGCATGCGGCTGGGGTGTAAGCCCGTCCCATTCGAGCTGGTAAGCTGAGAAAACCGCTGCCCTTTGCAGCGGTTTTTTTATGGCTCCAGCCCGCTTCAATAGCACTGCAAGATCACCTGCACCCGTTCAAAGCGGCGGGCTTGCAAATCGTCGCGGCGAATCCAGACATAGACCTGTCCGCTGTCGCCCCAGGCAAGACCGCTTTTTTCATCGCTGCCGATTTGCGCCAGCAGCAGCCATTGGCAGGCTGTGTCACGAATACCTTGCAGATCGGGGTTCCGATACGCGTCGGAATTGCCGCAATAGTGCCCGGCGGCGACCAGAGCGGCCCTCACTTGCATATCTTGCTGAACAGGCGTGGGCCAACCTCCGACATGATGACAAGCCCAGTCCTCCCCACCCTCGGTGGAGCTCAGCTCTGCGTCATCCATCCACCAGTCATAAAACGCATCGGCCACCTCCTCGGGCAGCCCCAACTCCTGGAATTCAGCAGTGTGTGCCGGCAAAGGCGTCATACAAGCGAAGGGCTCGCACGCCGTGGCATGAATGCGGTAGTAAGCGGGCAAATCCAACAAGGGCTGCGGCATGCTCAGGCGCGTCAAGGTCTGCGTTTCATGGAATTGAATGGCGTAGCCCACGTTTTCCTGCGGATCGTAGCCCCAGGGCTGTTGCACACAGTCATAGAAGATGGATATCAGGCCGCTGCGCGGCAGATCCTCATCCACCGGGCCAGCCGCCCAGATGTCGGCCAAATTGATCTGCGCCAGAAAACCCAGAGGAAAAGGGTTCTCGATACTGTGGACGCGCTGGCGAGCCTCTTCGCGATACTGCTCACACTCCTCTGCACTTTTGGCCCACTTCAGTTCCGAATCCGCGGTTGCGGCACTGCGTCGATGCGACTCGCTGAGTTTTGCCGCGTTGGGGTAAGCCGAGCGATGTGGCCAGCTGCTGCCGGGTGGCAAATCCGGGCAGCCACCGATCTTGGTCGTTCCCACGGTGATCTCACTGTCATCAGCGACCAGATCGGTTCGCAGCCAGACCGCAGGTCTGGCACGCTGGCTCAGTTGCTCAGCAAAATGCGGATCAATTCCTGCCTCGGTCAAGGCGGCATGGATCTCTGCAGCATCATTGAATTGCATGATTGCCTTTCTCAGCGTGAACGCACGATCATGACAGAAGTCCAAGTAGCACCGCCTTGACTCAATCTCCTGCCACGACAGAATCCAAGACATGCATACCGTTCCCTTACACCACCAAGGCTTGGAGCTGCGCCTTTGGCAACCCTGCGATGCCAGCGCATTGGTAGAAGCCGCGCAGGAGTCGATCGATACAGTGGGCCGCTGGATGGACGACTGATGCACGCCGGCCTTCAATAACGACAGCGCCACAAATTGGTCTGCCCATTGCAAGATGCATGCAGACATGGGCATGGCCTACGAGTTTGGCCTCTTCTGCGCAGAAAGTGGCCGCTTGCTCGGCGGCGCCGGGCTCAACCGCATCGACACCGTCAACCGGCTATGCAACTTGGGCTATTGGGTGCGGCAGTCGGCGCAGCGCCAAGGCGTAGCGGCGCGCTGCGTGCAAGCCCTGCCGACACACGCATTTTCTGCGCTGGGCATGCAGCGTGTGGAGATCGTGGTGGCAGTGGGCAATACCGCCAGTGCAGCCGTGGCGCACAAAGCCGGCGCGAAATTGGAATGCGTAGCGCGCAACCGGCTGCAGTTGAATGGCCAAGCGGTGGCGGCGCAAGTGTTTTCCTTGGTGCCACCAACTATGGCAGCCGGGCTGAAGGCCGTATCTCCGCCGCCAGCTCAATAACGATCAGGCCAGGTCGCCTGCTTCCAGCATCTGCGCCGGGTCTTCTGACTCGATCACCTGCTGCGCCCAGGCAGCAAGCTCGCTGGTGTCGGCGCGCAGCACTTCTTGTTTGATGGCCAGGATCTGCGCGGGCTGCATCGAGAAGCTGCGCAGGCCCAGGCCCAGCAGCAGTTTGGTGAGGCTGACGTCGCCCGCCATTTCGCCGCAGACGCAGACTTCTTTGCCGGCCGCTTTGGTAGCCTGGATGACTTCGGCGATCAGGCGCAGCACGGCCGGGTGCAGCGGGTCGTAGAGCTGGGCCACGGCTTCGTCGGCGCGGTCGATGGCCAGGGTGTACTGAATCAGGTCGTTGGTGCCGATGGAGACAAAGTCGAAATACTTGAGGAAGGTACGCACGCTGAGCGCAGCGGCGGGTATTTCGATCATGGCTCCGAGCTTGACGTGGCCTTGCGGTATGCCGCGCTCGCGCAGCTCTTGCGAGGCTTGCTCGACCAGGGCCAGCGTCTGCTTGATCTCGCTGACATGCGCCAGCATGGGGAACAAGAGCTGTACCGGGCCGTGCGCAGCAGCGCGCAAGATGGCACGCAATTGGGTGCGGAACATGTCCGGGTCGGCCAAGCTGAAGCGGATGGCACGCAGGCCGAGCGCCGGGTTGAGGTAATAGTCTTTGGGCTGGGCTTTGTCGAGCGGTTTGTCGGCGCCCACGTCCAGGGTACGGATGGTGACGGGCATGCCTTGCATGCCTTCGAGCGCCTCGCGGTAAGCTTGGTATTGCTCTTCTTCACCGGGCAGTTTGCCGCCGCGGCCCATGAAAAGAAATTCGGTGCGGAACAGGCCCACGCCCACGGCGCCGGCTTTGACTGCGCTGGGGCCATCGCCCGGTTGCTCGATGTTGGCGAGCAGCTCGATGCGCTCGCCATCGAGCGTGACGGAAGGCGTATCGCGCAGGCGCGACAAACGCTCGCGCTCCAAGCGGATCTGGCGCTGCTTGAAGCGGTATTCCTCCAGCAAGATCGGCGAAGGGTCAACGATGACTTCGCCCGCATCGCCGTCGATGATGACCCAGTCGTCGGCCCGAATCAGGTGGCTGGCCGTACGCGCGCCCACCACGGCCGGAATGTCCATGCTGCGCGCCACGATGGCGGTGTGGCTGGTTTTGCCACCCACGGCGGTGACGAAGCCGGCAAACACGCTTTGCTTGAACTGCAGCATGTCGGCGGGCGAGAGGTCGTTGGCGATCAGCACCATCGGCACATCGCGGCTGCCTTCCACCCAGTCTTGCTGGCCGTCGTTCAAGTCGCAAGCCGCGCCGCCACTGGTGGGCGCAGCCACCGGGCTGGAGACGCCGCGCATGTGGCGCAAGATGCGCTCTACCACCTGCTGCAAGTCGCCTTTGCGCTCGCGCAGGTACTCGTCGTCCATTTCATCGAACTGGCGGCACAACTGCTCGAGCTGCGCGGTGAGTGCCCATTCGGCGTTGTACAGGCGTTCAGTGATCAGTTGGCGCACACCGGCGGCCAGCATGTCGTCTTGCGCCAGCATCAAGTGCACATCGAGCAGCGGAGCCAGCTCTTGCGGCGCATCCACGCCCAGGTCGCCACGCAGGCGCTGCAACTCTTCGATCACCGCCATGCGGCCAGCGCGTACGCGGTCGATCTCTCGGTCGATCTGCTCGGCCTCGATCAGGTAATGGGTGACATCGAGATGGCTGGACGCTGCCATGACGGCACGCCCAATGGCAATGCCGCGGGCCACTGCAATTCCGTGGATGGCAAATGTCATGCGGGATTTCCTCTCTGTAGCGCGGCAGTCGGCAAGCCTGCGCGGCAATGCCCTCGTTTATACGCCCGCCAGGCACCGTTTCGGCAAGAGAAGAGAAAAAATGCTGGGAATGGCGGCCTCAGGGCTTGCTCAGCCTGTTGCCTGCCAGACTACGCCACGCGGGCGCAGCGCCGTGATGGGCTTTCGCCACCGAGCAGGCTTTATTCGCCTTCGCCGAATTTGTCGTTGATCAGGGCCAGCAGCGCGTCCATGGCTTGTTGCTCGTCGGCGCCATCGGTCTCGATCGAGATCTCGGTGCCGATGCCGGCGGCCAGCATCATTACGCCCATGATGCTTTTGGCATTGACGCGGCGCTCGCCACGGGTGATCCAGACTTCGCAGGCGAAGCTGCCCGCCAGCTTGGTGAGCTTGGCCGAAGCGCGGGCATGCAGACCCAGTTTATTGCTGATGGTGACGTTGGTCGTGATCATGGACTCGGGTATTTTGGTTTTGCGGCGTGGTCTGTGTGACCTGCATGATGCCTTGGCTGCCCCCCGCAATGGCGCGGGCGACAACGCTGTCTAAATCTTCCTGGCGGTAGCAAATGGCGCGCAGCAGCATGGGCAGGTTCACGCCCGCGACTAGGCGGGTGTTGGCACGCTGCCTGGCCAGCTCTTGCGCAATATTGTGGGGGGTGGCGCCGAACACGTCGCTCAGCACCAGTACGGGGTTGCTGCCGCTCGCTTGCAGCAAGGCCTGGGCCTCGGCCAGAGCGCTCACCGGATCGGCGCTGGCCACGATGTCGAGCGCCTGCACGTGTTCGCCGCTGTCGGGGAACACGTGCGCAGCACACTGCGCCAGCGCTTGGGCCAGCGGTGCGTGGGCGATCAACAAAATCCGGGTACTCATGTCTCAGGTGTCAGATATAGAAAATCAGCAGCAGTCTTGAAATTGATGCAATGCAGCAATTACCCAGTGTAGCCTTTTATGCGGCAGCGCAGCATTGGTATTGTTGCTTAGCCGCCCTGCAGTATGTACCAGACAGACAAGCGGTAGCTTGTCAGCGCAACTGCAGGCCTTGCACAAAGGTATCACGCGCAGCAAGCGGCACAGGTTGACGCGGTGATAACACCATGGCCTGGTAGACACGGGCGCTACCGCCTTCCAAGCGCACCCACCAGCGCGCGTCGGCCACTACGGGTGCGCCTTGCGCATCACGCCCCTGCCACTGCACCTGTACGGCCTGCGGTAACTCCAACGCGCCTTGCAGCACAAAAGGGCTGCCTGCAGGAGCTGCTTCTGGCATTTGCAATTGTTTTTGCAGCGCCTGCTGCCAGCGCGTGAGCATGGCGGGTGCTTCTTGCGGCTGTGCCAGCAAGACGTGCGAGACCGCCCAGGTCGCCCCGTCAGCCTGGCAGCCCACCATGGACAATTGTTGTTTGCCCGCGCCCCAATCCACATCGCGTACCGCATGATCGGGCTTGCAGGGCAGCATCAGCGTCAGCGGTGCATCAGCCAGCGCGATGCTGCGCCAATTGAGCGCAGGGCTGCAGGCAGTCAGCAAGCCCAGCAGGGCCAAAAAAAGAGAGCAAGAGCGCATGGCGGCATTATCACCACGGGCTGGCGGCGGCCACTGTCGCGCCCGGTGTGTTGGCCTCCGCATGCACCTGCGCTCTCAATACCAGAGCTGGCATGCCCGTTGGCCTTTGGTTGGGCATATTTCAAGCCAAGTGAGCCCAACGCGCGCTAAAAACCACGCTGCCAAGCCAGTTCGCCACGATGCGCATAATGGCGGTTGCGCGAACTTTTTGACGCATTTCGCACTCCATACCACCTATGGTCACCAAATCTTCCACCACCTTGATCGCCGGTATCGCCATTGCAGCTGCAGTGGGCGTAGGTGCCTACGTGTACTACGGCACCGGCCAGGCGGCTGCGCCCGAGAGCCAGTTTGTGCTGCTCAACGGCAGCACCAAGACCACGGCAGACCTGAAGGGCAAGGTCACCCTGGTCAACTTCTGGGCGACCAGCTGCACCACCTGCGTGGCGGAAATGCCCGAGATCATCAAAACCTACGACAAGTACAAAAACCAGGGCTACGACACCCTGGCCGTGGCCATGAGCTACGACCCGCCGAGCTATGTGGTGAACTTCGCCGAATCGCGCAAGCTGCCTTTCCAGGTGGCGCTCGACAACACCGGCAAGATCGCCAAGGACTGGGGCGACATCCAGCTCACGCCCACCACCTTCATCGTCAACAAGCAGGGCAAGATCGTCAAGAGCTATGTGGGCGCACCCGATTTCGCCGAACTGCACAAGCTGATCGAAAAACTCCTGGCAGAAGCGTGATCCGGCACAAGCATTACCGAATACCGCCTTGTACAGGCGGTTTTTTCATGGCGACGCCACGCAGGTGTGGCGCTACACTGGGCTTTTCATCTTTACCTGCCCAGGCTGTGGACCGCCCAGAGATAACGCTTATCCATCCCACCACCCCCGAAGAGCTGGCCGCAACGCGCGAGATTTTTCAGGAATACGCAGACAGCCTGAACATCGATTTGGAGTTTCAGGGCTTTGCCGAAGAGCTCAGCGACTTGCCCGGGGAATACGCAGCGCCCCGCGGCGATCTGGTGCTGGCTCTGGTGGAAGGTGCTGTTGCCGGCTGCTGCGCACTGCGCCCCATCGATGATGTGGATTACGCCAACGCCTGCGAGATGAAGCGCCTGTACGTGCGCAAAGCCTTCCGCGGCTTTGGCCTGGGCCGCCAGCTGGTAGACCACACCTTGCAAAGCGCCGCCCAACTGGGCTACGACTGCATCTTGCTCGACACGCTGGACAGCATGGAATCAGCCCGCGCGCTGTACGCCGACTTCGGCTTTGAAGAGATTCCGCCCTACTACCACAACCCGATTGCGGGCACGCACTACCTCAAGGCCGATATCCGGCTGTAAAGCAGCACAGGCGCCGTACTGCGCGGATCAGAGCCTGGACACCCACCACATCACGCCAGCGCATACCAGGGCCAAAACCAAAGCCAGCAAGCGCGTGCCAGCGGTGTCTTTGGAGGCCGGCGGCGAGAGCTTGGCGGGCAATTGCTTGTCGCCCAGCAGCATCGGGGTGACGATGGTTTTCTTCAGCCGCACGATGTAGAACACGATGGCCGCGATGTGCAGCCCGATCAGACCCAGCAACACCCACTGGCCAATATGCGCATGGTAGTTGGTGGCTTGGGCCGCGGTGGCGCCAGAGACAAAGCGCGAAAGAGGCCCGGCAAAAGCGATCTCGTCGTCGCTCAGCAGGCCAGAGAGCACCTGCAGCGCCAAAAACACCAACATGGTCAGCACCGCCCAAGCACCTGTGGGGCTGTGGCCAATCTCGTCACGCACCTCTGGCTTGCCGCTCACATAGCGCAGCACCCGCCCCGGCGCCAAGCCCAGTTGGCCAAAGCGCGACCAGTAACCTCCCAACACGCCCCAGAGCAGCCGAAAAAGCAGCAAGGCGCCAATCGCATAACCGCAACGCTGGTGCCACAGCATGGCGTTGCCACCGATCTTGACGCTGACAAATGCACCCACAAAGCACAGCACCAGCAGCCAATGGAACAAGCGCGTCGGCAGATCCCAGACGCGGACAGGAGTCAAAGCAGGCAGAGAGTTGGCGGTCATGGTCTTCCAAAGCGGGATGTGCTACAAAGCGGACGTGCTCAGCCATTGTTAGCCGAAACCGGCAAACAAGGCAAACGCCTGCACCGCCCAAGCGCTGGCGATGCGCACACCGCAAACGCACCCACAAAGGACGACCCACGATGAAAAAACAATTCCTGCTCGCCGCCCTGGCCTGCGCTGCTGCGCTGACGGGTTTCAGCACCAGCGCCTCGGCCCAGTTCGCCAAGGCCGAAGACGCCATCAAATACCGCCAGTCCAGCCTGTTCCTGCTGGGCCAGCACTTTGGCCGTGTCGGTGCCATGGCCAACGGCAAGGTGCCGTTCGATGCCAAGGTGGCCGAGCAAAATGCCGACATCGTTGCCCAGATGGCCAAGCTGCCCTGGGCCGGCTTTGAGGCAGCGCACGAAGGCGGCAAGGCCAAGCCCGAAGTGTGGAAAGAACAAGCCAAGTTCAAAGAGCTGGCCACCAAGCTGGAAACCGAAACCGGCAAGCTGGCCGCCGCCGCCAAGACCGGCGATCTTGACAAGCTCAAAGCCGCCTTCGGCCCGGCTGCCGCCACCTGCAAGGCCTGCCACGACGATTTCCGCAATCGTTGATAAGGGCCTCGGCGCTCTTTGGGTACCGGGCCGGTATTCAAACAGCGTCATTTGACAGCGCAGCGGGCGCAGGAACTCACAGCCCAAATGGTGAGATGGCCCCGTAGGCTAGGCGTCCGAGGCGCAGACATTACTTTGGTAAGGCTAGGCTCGGCAACAACGCATACGGGGCCATATCGCCACCTCAAAACGAAGACTCCATGTGCAAGCGCTGCAACTGGCTTCGTCATAGCACTCGCCCACAGCTAGTACCCAGAATACAAAAAGCACGCCGAAGCGTGCTTTTTTCATGCCTTCGGCTTTATGCCTTGGCTTGCTTGAGCATGGTGTCGGCGTCGCTCACTTCGAACTTGCCGGGGCCTTCGATGTTCAGCGTCACCACCTTGCCGTCCTTGACCAGGGCGGAATAGCGGTTGCTGCGCAGGCCCAAGCCCTTGCCGTTCAGGTCCAGCGTCAGGCCGGTGGCCT
Source organism: Comamonas trifloxystrobinivorans (assembly GCF_043359985.1). Taxonomy (NCBI): domain Bacteria; kingdom Pseudomonadati; phylum Pseudomonadota; class Betaproteobacteria; order Burkholderiales; family Comamonadaceae; genus Comamonas; species Comamonas trifloxystrobinivorans. Next base: position 5,977 of record NZ_JBHZGV010000027.1, on the reverse strand, counting down.
TGGCGAACACGGCATCGCCGTCACCAATCATGCGCACCTTGCCGGCGGTGTTCTGGTCTTTGCCCCAGGCGCCCATCACGAAGGCGTCGTTCACCGACAGGCACCAGATTTCGTCCACGCCAGCGGCCTTGAGCTCAGCAGCCTTGGCCACATAGCCTGGCACGTGCTGGGCCGAGCAGGTGGGCGTGAAAGCGCCCGGCACGGCAAACAGTGCCACGGTCTTGCCAGCGGCTTCCTTGGCCACGTCAAACGCGTTGGGGCCCAGGCTGCAGCCATTGCCTTCGACAGCGACAAACTCGCTCACGGTCACGGATGGCAGCGAATCGCCTACTTTGATCATGGTGTACTCCTTGTAAATTGCCAATCTGGCAGTGGGGCCGCTCGCTTGCGCGCCAAGCGGCCATAAAAAAACGACCCACAGATTGTGGGTCGTTTTTCAAGTTGCGTTGGCAAAAGTCAGAAAAGACTTAAACCAGAGCAGCCTTTTGCACCAAGCGGGTAGCCACCCAGTTCTTGGTCTTGGAGAGCGGACGGCTCTCGACGATCTCGATGGTGTCGCCCATCTTGTACTCGCCATTTTCGTCATGGGCGTGGTACTTGCTGGACTTGATCATGATCTTGTCGTAGATGGGGTGCTTGACGCGGCGTTCTACCAGAACGGTCACGGTCTTGGCACGCTTGTCGCTGACCACCTTGCCAATCAAGGTGCGCTTGAGGGATTTTTTAGCTTCCGTCATGTCGGCTCCTATTACTTGGCGGCTTGCTTTTCAGCAAGAATGGTCTTGGCACGGGCCACGTCGCGGCGGGTAGCCTTGAGCGTAGCGGTGTTACCCAGTTGTTGCGTTGCCTTTTGCATGCGCAGACCGAAATGGGCCTTTTGCAAGGACTTGATTTCGGCTTCCAGGCCAGCAACGTCTTTTTGGCGCAGTTCAGCAGCTTTAGTCATTTCTATCGCTCTCCTGATTAAGCGCCAAGTTGACGGGTAACGAACGTGGTGCGCAGCGGCAGCTTGGCGGCAGCCAGGCGGAACGCTTCACGGGCCAGTTCTTCGGGCACGCCAACGATTTCGAACACCATCTTACCGGGCTGAATTTCAGCCACGTAGTACTCTGGGTTACCCTTACCGTTACCCATACGGACTTCAGCAGGCTTGGTCGAAATTGGCTTGTCGGGGAACACGCGGATCCAGATACGGCCGCCACGCTTGACGTGACGAGAGATTGCACGACGTGCAGCCTCGATCTGGCGAGCCGTCAGGCGGCCGCGGTCCGTGCATTTCAGGCCGAAGTCACCGAACGCAACCGAGTTACCTCGGGTTGCGATACCAGTGTTGCGACCCTTTTGCTCCTTGCGGTATTTGCGGCGAGCAGGTTGCAGCATGTTTATTCTCCTTTACCGTCCGCTGCAGCAGCGGGCGCGTCAGTCTTGCGAACGCGCTTAACGGAATCGGCACCAGCGCCGGCAGGCTTGTCGCTACCGTCAGCAGGGGCCACGTTACCACCAGCGGCACGGCGTGGACCGCGCGATGGACGGTCGCCATTGCGGTTGTCACGACGTGGGCCGCGTGGACGACGCTCATCTTCAGGACGTGGCGTCTCTGCCGCTGGCAGATCGTTACGGCCCAGAGTGTCACCCTTGTACACCCACACCTTGACACCGATGATGCCGTAGGTGGTCTTGGCTTCAGAGAAGCCGTAATCGATGTCAGCACGCAGGGTATGCAGAGGCACGCGGCCTTCGCGGTACCACTCGGTACGTGCAATGTCGATACCGTTCAGACGGCCCGACGACATGATCTTGATACCTTGAGCACCCAGACGCATCGCGTTCTGCATCGCACGCTTCATGGCGCGACGGAACTGGATACGCTTTTCGAGCTGCTGGGTGATCGAGTCAGCGATCAGTTGAGCATCGATTTCAGGCTTGCGCACTTCTTCGATGTTCACTGCCACTGGCACGCCCAGACGGGTAGCGAGTTCCTTCTTCAGGTTCTCGATGTCTTCACCCTTCTTGCCGATCACGACACCAGGACGAGCCGAGTAGATCGTGATACGGGCGTTCTTGGCAGGACGCTCGATCAGAACGCGTGCCACAGCAGCGTTCTTCAGCTTCTCTTTCAGGTACTCACGAACCTTGATGTCTTCGGCCAGCATGCCGGCGAAATCACGGTTGCTTGCGTACCAGCGGCTAGCCCAGTTGCGGCTCACCGCCAGACGGAAGCCGGTAGGATGGATTTTCTGTCCCATATTCTTCCTTTAGGCCTCAGTTACCCACGGTCACATAAATGTGGCAGGTAGGCTTGCTGATGCGGTTGCCGCGGCCCTTGGCGCGAGCGGTAAAACGCTTGAGCGTCGTGCCTTGCTCGACGAAGATGGTCTTGACCTTCAATTCATCGATGTCAGCGCCGTCGTTGTGCTCAGCGTTGGCGATAGCGGACTCGAGCACCTTCTTGACGATCACGGCAGCTTTTTTCTGCGTGAACTCAAGGATGTTCAGAGCTTGGTCAACCTTCTTGCCGCGGATCAGATCCGCAACCAGACGGCCTTTGTCAACCGACAGGCGAACGCCGCGGAGGACTGCACGTGTTTCAGACATGGTCTACTCCTTACTTCTTCGCTTTTTTGTCAGCGGGGTGACCCTTGAAGGTACGAGTCAGTGCGAATTCGCCCAACTTGTGACCCACCATTTGGTCGGTTACGTACACAGGCACGTGTTGCTTGCCGTTGTGCACGGCAATGGTCAGACCGATGAAATCGGGCAGAACCATGGAACGACGCGACCAGGTCTTGACTGGCTTCTTATCCTTGGTGGCGATGGCCTTTTCGACCTTGGCCAGCAAGTGATGGTCAACAAATGGACCCTTCTTGAGAGAACGTGTCATTTGCTACCCCTTACTTCTTGCGACGCGACACAATCATCACTTGTGTGCGCTTGTTGTTACGGGTACGGTAGCCCTTCGTCAGATTGCCCCATGGGTCAACTGCGTGACGGCCTTCACCGGTCTTGCCTTCACCACCACCGTGTGGGTGATCGACAGGGTTCATCACCACACCGCGGACGGTAGGACGAATACCCATCCAACGCTTCACACCGGCCTTACCCAGTTGGCGCAGGCTGTGTTCTTCGTTGGCAACTTCACCAATGGTCGCACGGCACTCGATGTGGATCTTGCGCACTTCGCCCGAACGCATACGCACTTGAGCGTAGACGCCTTCGCGAGCCAGCAAGGTCGCCGAGGTACCAGCGGAACGTGCGATTTGCGCGCCGCCACCGATGTTCAGCTCGATGCAGTGGATGGTCGAACCCACAGGGATGTTGCGGATCGGCAGGGTGTTACCCACGCGGATCGGCGCTTCAGAGCCGCTGATGATGGTTGCGCCCACTTCCAGGTTGCGAGGAGCAATGATGTAACGACGTTCGCCGTCTGCATAGCACACCAGAGCGATGTGAGCGGTACGGTTAGGGTCGTATTCAATGCGCTCGACCTTGGCGGGGATACCGTCCTTGGTGCGCTTGAAGTCCACCACACGGTAGTGGTGCTTGTGACCACCGCCCTTGTGACGGGTAGTAATGTGACCGTTGTTGTTACGACCGGCCTTCTGGAATTGCGATTCCAGCAGGGGTGCGAAACCTTCACCCTTGTGCAGGTGACCACGGGTGACCTTCACCACATGGCGCTGGCCGGGGGACGTTGGTTTGAGCTTGATAACAGCCATGATTAAGCAGCCTCCCCGAGGTTCAGCTCTTGACCGGGCTTCAGGCGCACATAAGCCTTGCGAACGTTGTCGCGGCGGCCAATGGTCTTGCCAAAGCGCTTGGTCTTGCCCTTGGTGTTCACTACGGACACGCCCAGCACTTCGACCTTGAACAGCAGCTCAACAGCGGCCTTGATCTCGGGCTTGGTGGCGTTCTGCAGCACCTTAAACGTCACAGCGTTGGACTTTTCAGCAACCATGGTGGCCTTTTCGGACACGATGGGAGCGACCAACACTTGCATCAGACGACCTTCGTCAAACTTCAGCGTGCTCATGCGAACATCTCCTTGAGTTTGTCGAGAGCGCCCTTGGTGACGAGCACTTTCTTGAATTGCACCAGCGACACTGGGTCAGCGTAGCGTGGCTCGACCACGAACACGTTCTTCAGGTTGCGCGATGCCAGGTACAGGTTTTCGTCCACTTCGTCAGCGATCACCATCACCGAGTCCAGGTTCATGGCCTTGAACTTGTCAGCCAGAGCCTTGGTCTTGGGCGAGTCCACCTTCAGCGAATCAACCACAGCCAGACGGCCTTCGCGGGCCAGCTGCGAGAAGATCGAAGCCATACCGGCGCGGTACATCTTCTTGTTGATCTTCTGCGTGAAGTTTTCTTCAGGCAGATTCGGGAAAATGCGACCACCGCCACGCCACAGAGGCGAGGACGACATACCAGCACGTGCACGACCGGTACCCTTTTGCTTGAAAGGCTTGGCGGTGGTGTGACGGACTTGTTCGCGGTCTTTTTGAGCACGTGTGCCTTGACGGCCATTGGCGCGGTAAGCAACGACGATCTGGTGAATCAGGTCTTCGTTGAAATCACGACCAAACACGGTCTCAGGCGCGTCTACTTGCGACGCTGCCTGACCTTGTTCGTTCAGGAGTTCGAGCTTCATTAGTTCGCTCCTTTAGCGACTGCCTTGACAGCGGGACGCACGGTCACGAAGCCATTCTTCGCGCCAGGGATTGCGCCCTTGATCAGCAGCAGTTGACGGGCTTCGTCGATACGAACCACGTCGAGATTCTGGGTAGTCACGGTTTCATCGCCCATGTGACCGGTCATGCGCTTGCCGGGGAACACGCGACCTGGGTCTTGTGCCATACCGATCGAGCCGGGGACATTGTGCGAACGGCTGTTACCGTGCGAAGCACGCTGCGAGCTGAAGTTGTGACGCTTGATGGTACCGGCGTAGCCCTTACCGATCGAGGTGCCTTGCACGTCGACCTTTTGGCCCACGGCAAAGATGTCTGCCACGGGCAGCGACGCACCAGCGGTGTACTTGCCAGCGGTGTCTGCACCAACGCGGAATTCTTGGGTGATTTCACCGGCTTCCACACCCGCCTTGGCCAGGTGGCCAGCGATGGGCTTGGTCACGCGCGAAGCGCGGCGTTGACCAAAGGTGACCTGCAGGGCCACATAGCCGTCGTTCTCTTGGGTTTTGACCTGGGTCACGCGGTTGTTAGACACATCCACCACGGTGACAGGCACTGCATCGCCGTCATCCGTGAACAGGCGCATCATGCCTACCTTACGGCCCAGCAACCCGAGGGAGTTGCTTTGACTCATTTGTTGCTCCAAAACTTCCGCCACCGAAACTGCAATTGGCTCGGTGTTGCGACCAGCTGGTATGCCGCCCGCACGAAAGAAGGTTGATAAAAACCTCGCATTTACCCTCTATGGGTAGTACGAAGCCATAAATTCTAACGCGAACTTCCCAAATAGGCAAGTTCGCGTCAGAAAGGGCAAGCAACCACAGCTTGCGCTGTGGTTTTCCAGCCTTATTGCAGTTTGATTTCGACGTCCACGCCGGCAGCCAGGTCCAGCTTCATCAGAGCGTCAACGGTCTTGTCGGTAGGATCGACAATGTCCATCAGACGTTGGTGAGTGCGGATTTCCAGCTGGTCACGCGAGGTCTTGTTCACGTGGGGCGAACGCAGAATGTCGAAACGCTTCATGCGGGTCGGCAGGGGCACGGGACCCTTGACGATCGCGCCGGTGCGCTTGGCGGTTTCAACGATTTCGGCAGCCGATTGGTCGATCAGCTTATAGTCAAACGCCTTCAGGCGGATGCGGATTTTTTGCTTGGACATGGAGTTTCCTAGTTCTTTGAAAAAGGATTACGCCAGGATCTTGGCAACCACGCCAGCGCCGACGGTACGACCACCTTCGCGGATAGCGAAGCGCAGACCTTCTTCCATAGCGATAGGAGCGATCAGCTTGACGGT
>NZ_JBHZGV010000026.1:0-49161 GCF_043359985.1 Comamonas trifloxystrobinivorans | reverse complement strand
GGCTGTTGGCTGTTGGCTGTTGGCTGTTGGCTGTTGGCTGTTGGCTGTTGGCTGTTGGCTGTTGGCTGTTGGCTGTTCAGGCTGTCCCTCCCCCCCTTTCAGCCAGCGCCTGCGGTCGCAGCAAATACCGGCGGTTTGGCTGCCGCAGAGCAGCCAAACTTCGTGCTCTGACTTGCGTCATCTGTTTGAATGGAGCGCCTTGGCGCGCAATGAGTTATGACGCACGCCGGCATTTGTTGTGGCCGCAGGTTGCCCCGATTGCCCCGCTTTGCGGGGCGGTCGGGGACGCTGGATGCAGGGCACGTTTCTTTGCTTACTTTCTTCTGGGCCGGCACACCGGACGTGCAGCAAGAAAGGAGGTCGCCCGCCGGGGCGAAATCCCGGCATCTGCGCGAAGCGCAGACATCCCCCGCCAGACGCGAGAAAGCTCTGTGCCCGCAGCCAAGCCTGCTGGCTAACAGCAAAAACCAGAGCCACGCTCAATGTCTCAATAAGGCATAAAAAAACCCGCTTTCGCAAGAAAGCGGGTAGTCATCGGATGGTGCTTTACGCACCACCTTCTGCAAGATTAGAAGTTGTGACGCATGCCCAGCGCGAAGGTGCTGAAATCGGCACCAGCAACACCGGTTGCGTAGTTGGCGTTAGCCTTGTTGTCCACCTTGGTGTAGCCAGCGTACAGCTTGCTGCGCTTGCTCAGGTTGTAGTTGTAGCCCAGGATCAGCTGGCGTGCGCCGCTGTTCGACAGGTTGTCCCACTTGCCAGCCCAGCCGAAGCCGGCGACAAACTCGGAAGCACCCATGGTGTACTGACCGGTCACGCGAGCAGCGTTGCGCTTGCCGCGCAGCTCTTCGTCGGAGCGCTGGTAGTAGGCACCCACTTGGAAAGCGTTGATGGTGTAGTGAGCGCGCAGGCCCAGGTTCTTGTCGTCACCCACTTGGGTGTAAGCGCCACCGAAAGCCAGAGGGCCGCCTTCCCAGTTCACAGCCAGGTCGTAGCCGTTCTTTTTGTTGGTGCCAGCAGCCTTTTCGTGGAACGAAGCAGCGCCTTCGATCGTCAGGCCACCCAGCAGCACGGGGGTGCGGTAAGCGATCTTGTTGGAATCGCGCATGCCGTAGTTGTACAGCGCGTCCGACAGCGAGCCGGTGTCGTGGTTAGGCTGGTCCAGCACGCCGTAGTCGGCCACTGCGTAGTAGGACTCGGCGGTGAACACGCCCATGCGCAGCATACCGAAGTTGCCAGCCAGGTTCAGTTCGCTCTGACGCTTGAAGTTGATGCCACCACCCGTGTTGCCAGCGCCGGTGCTGGAGTCAAAACCGGATTCCAGCACGAAGCCGGCCTTCAGACCGCCGCCCAGGTCTTCCGTACCACGGAAGCCGATACGCGATGCGTTGTTGTACAGACCGGTCGTCGACACATCACCAGCCTTTTGGCGCTCCACCGACGTGTTCACACGGCCATAGACTTGAACGCTGCTTTGGGCAAAAGCAGCGGTGGTGCCGGCAACTGCCAGGGTGGCAATCATCAAACGATTCAGTGTGCGCATAAGGTCCTCGGGGATGGGATGTAAAAAAATTTGGCGGGCCTGTCGCACTGCCGTTTTAAGCAGACGCAAGGCCTCGCACATGGGTCAAATTTTAGAGTCTCGACTTGATGCAACCATGCATTTGCGCCGTTGTTTTGTATGCAGTGACGCATTGTTACCACACTTTTTCCGGCACCCCCGGGTTAACCAGAACAGCCTGCCGGGCCAGCCGTCAGCGGTTTTCCCCGGCAAAAAAAGCCATGGACTCCGAAGAGTCCATGGCTTGGTCAAAACCAGGGCTCAGCCCTGGTGATGGGGGGCAGATCAATCGTCCGCGTAGATATCCACATCCTTGGTTTCACGCACGAACAGGGTGCCGATCACAAAGGTGATGCCGGCGATGATGATCGGGTACCACAGGCCGTTGTACATGTTGCCGGTCTGCGCCACGATGGCGAATGCCGTGGTGGGCAGCAAGCCGCCAAACCAGCCATTGCCGATGTGATAGGGCAGCGACATGGAGGTGTAGCGGATGCGGGTCGGGAACATTTCCACCAGCATGGCGGCAATCGGCCCGTACACCATGGTCACCAGCAGCACCAGGTAGGTCAGCAGCACGATCATCAGGACCTTGTTCATCTTGGCCGGGTCAGCCTTGGTTGGGTAACCGTCCTTGGCCAGCGTGTCTGCCACAGCCTTCTTGAAAGCGCCGTCCTTGGCTTTGAGCTCATCGCCCGACAGGCCCACTGCTGCGTAGCTCGGGATCACGTCGCTGCCGATCTTGATGACGGCAGGCGTGCCCGCTGGCGCAGCCTCGGTTTCATAGCTCACCGAGTTGGCGGCCAGCAATTGCTTGGCCACGTCGCAGGAGCTGGTGAACTTGGAGGTGCCGGTGGGGTTGAACTGGAACGAGCACTCCGCCGGGTTGGCCACCACCACCACCTTGTTCTTGGCTTGCGCAGCGGCCAGATCGGGGTTGGCGGCTTCGGTCAGCATCTTGAACACGGGGAAGTAGGTCAGCACCGCCAGCAGGCAGCCGGCCATGATGATGGGCTTGCGGCCAATCTTGTCGGACAGCGTACCGAACACCACGAAGAACGGCGTGGCAATCAGCAGGGCCACCGCGATCATCAGGTTGGCGGTCACGGGATCGACCTTGAGCTGCTGCGTCAGGAAGAACAGCGAGTAGAACTGGCCGGTGTACCAGACCACGGCCTGGCCGGCGGTCAGACCGACCAGCGCCAGAATCACGATCTTCAGGTTCTTCCACTCACCAAACGATTCTTTCAGCGGTGCCTTCGAGGTCTTGCCTTCAGCCTTCATGCGCTGGAAAGCGGGCGATTCGGACAGCGTCATGCGAATCCAGACCGACACGCCCAGCAAGATGATCGACACCAGGAAAGGAATGCGCCAGCCCCAGTCGTTGAACGCGGGCTCGCCCATGGCGGTACGCGTGCCCAGAATCACCAGCAGCGACAGGAACAGGCCCAGCGTTGCCGTGGTCTGAATCCACGAGGTGTAAGCACCACGCTTGCCGTTGGGCGCATGCTCGGCCACATAGGTGGCGGCGCCGCCGTACTCACCACCCAGCGCCAGACCTTGCAGCATGCGCAGCACGATCAAGATGATGGGGGCCGTTACGCCAATGGCTGCGTAGTTGGGCAGGATGCCGACGATGAAGGTCGACGCGCCCATCAGCAAGATGGTGACCAGGAAGGTGTACTTGCGGCCGATCATGTCGCCCAGACGGCCGAACACCAGCGCACCGAACGGGCGCACGATAAAGCCGGCGGCAAACGCCAGCAGCGCAAAAATGAAAGCCGATGTGGGATCCAGCCCCGAGAAGAATTGCTTGGCAATGATGGCTGCCAGCGAACCGTAGAGATAGAAGTCGTACCACTCAAAAACGGTACCGAGTGACGACGCAAAGATGACCTTGCGCTCTTCCTTCGTCATCGGCCGTGCAGCTGCACTGGTTGCCATAGAAAGTCTCCTGTTTTTTTGATTTGAAGGGTGGACAAAACCGCAAAGCTGTGCCCAAGACGGAATATCGAAACGATTCCTGACGAACTCCTTACAAACTCGGGCGCTTGCGGCCTGGCAGCTGCAAATTCTTATCAGGACATACCCCTGGATTGACAAGCAGAAGCAGCAAATGCTGCGCTGCGTAAGCAGGTCGTCAGTTGCGGTTTTCAGAATGAAAGCAAGCAGTACTAGGACTGCTGTGCCAATAGCACCTTCGGTGCACCCATGGAGACAGATATGAACGATTCCATCGTTGCCAAAATTCAAGCCAATCCGCGTTACCGGGAGCTCAAGCGCAAGCGTGATGTTTTCGGTTGGACCCTGGCCGTTCTGATGCTGGTCGTCTACTACGGCTATGTCGGATTGATCGCCTTTGACAAGGAACTGCTGGCCCAGCGCCTGGGTTCCGGCGTGACCACGCTGGGCATTCCGATTGCCCTGTTCGTGATCTTGTTCACGGTGGCGATCACCTTGTTCTACATCCGCCGTGCGAACAACGAATTCGACCAGCTGACCGCCCAGATCCTGAAGGAGGCCCAGCAATGAAGCACAACCTGCAACGCAAGCTGGCGCCCGCGCTGGCCCTGCCCATGCTGCTGGCTGCCGCAGCGCCTGCGCTGGCCGCTGGCGGCGACATCGGCGATGCCGCCAAGCAAGCCACCAACTGGACGGCCATCGTCCTCTTCGTCGCCTTTGTGGCCGCCACGCTGTGGATCACCAAATGGGCCGCCTCCAAGACCCGTTCGGCGTCTGACTTCTACACCGCGGGCGGCGGCATCACCGGCTTCCAGAACGGCCTGGCGATCGCCGGCGACTACATGTCGGCCGCATCCTTTCTGGGCATCTCGGCCCAGGTCATGATCAGTGGCTACGACGGCCTGATCTACTCCATCGGCTTTCTCGTCGGCTGGCCCATCCTCACCTTCCTGCTGGCCGAGCGCCTGCGCAACCTCGGCAAGTTCACCTTTGCCGACGTGGCCGGCTACCGCTTTGCCCAAGGCAAGTTCCGCATGTTCGCCGCCAGCGGCACGCTGGTCGTGGTGGCCTTTTACCTGATCGCGCAAATGGTGGGCGCCGGCCAGCTGATCAAGCTGCTGTTCGGCCTGGACTACTGGATCGCCGTGGTGCTGGTGGGCGTGCTGATGATGGTCTACGTGCTGTTTGGCGGTATGACGGCCACCACCTGGGTGCAGATCATCAAGGCCTGCATGCTGCTCGCGGGCGTCACCTTCATGGGCTTCATGATCATGGCGCACTACGGTTTCAGCTTCGAGAAACTCTTCTCCGAAGGCGTGCGCGTGAAAACCGAAATCGCGGCCAACGGCGGTGCGGCACCGGAGCTCGCGGCCAAACTGGGCCAAGCCATCATGGGCCCGGGCGGCTTTATCAAGGACCCGATCTCGGCCATCAGCTTCGGCATGGCACTGATGTTCGGCACCCTGGGCCTGCCCCACATCCTGATGCGCTTCTTCACCGTGCCCGACGCCAAGGAAGCACGCAAATCTGTGGGTTGGGCCACGGTGTGGATCGGCTACTTCTACATCCTGATCTTCATCATCGGCTTTGGTGCCATCACCATGGTGCTGACCAACCCGGAAATGGCTGACACTATCAAGGGCGTGATCAAGGGCGGTGCAGGCACGGCCAACATGGCGGCAGTGCTGGTGGCCAAGAGCGTGGGCGGCGACGTGTTCTACGGCTTCATCTCGGCCGTGGCCTTTGCCACCATCTTGGCCGTGGTGGCCGGTTTGACGCTCTCGGGCGCCTCCGCCGTGTCGCACGATCTCTACTCCACCGTGTTCAAAAAAGGCCAGGCCGACAGCGCCTCGGAGCTGAAGGTATCGCGCATCACCACCTTGGTGCTGGGCCTGATCGCGGTGCTGCTCGGCATTCTGTTCGAGAAGCAGAACGTGGCATTCATGGTGGCGCTGGCCTTCGCGATTGCCGCCTCGGCCAACTTCCCGGTGCTGCTGCTGTCGGTGCTGTGGAAAGGCTGCACCACCAATGGCGCGGTGATCGGCGGCTTCATGGGCCTGATCTCGTCGGTGGGCCTGACCATCGTCTCGCCCTCGGTCTGGGAAGCCACCTTCGGCAACCCACCCGGCTCGGCCTGGTTCCCCTACACCTCGCCCGCGCTGTTCTCGATGACCATCGGCTTCGTCGGTGTCTGGCTGTTCTCGGTGCTCGACAAGAGCGGCCAGGCCGCCAAGGAGCGTGGCGCTTTCGAAGCACAGCAAGTGCGCTCGGAAACCGGCCTCGGCGCATCTGGCGCCAGCGCCCACTGATGCCGACGATGGCGCTGTGATGGCTGTTGTCAGCCACTGAATGAGAAAACCGGGCCAGGCCCGGTTTTCTATTTCCAGCGATCAGCGATCTGTGAAATGCAGCCACCAAGGCTGCTGGCAACAGCAGCCCGCCTGCATCACAAGCCCGATGGGCGGCTGCCGGACTGAGCCCACTCCTGCTCAAACCAAGCGTCGCCAGCAAGGTAGGCGCTCAGCATCGGCAAGCTGTCCAAGCCCCAGAACAGCTTGTCATCCACCACCATCGCGGGCACGCCAAACACGCCAGCAGCCGCTGCAGCTTCGGTATTACTGCGCAGCAAATCTTTGGCGCGCTGCTCGGCCTGGGCGTCGGTTTTGATCTGCTCTACGAGCAGTTGCTGCAAAGCCTGCAAACGCCCAGCATCCAGCGCGTCCGCGCCACCCAGCCAGACATGGCGAAAAATTGCATCGGCGGTGAAGCGGTTGATGCGCCCATCCAGGCTGGTTTGCAGCACCAGCCGCAGCAAAGGCAAAGGGTTGAACGGGTGCTGCGCCGGCATCTGCAAGCCGCAGCCTTGCGCATGGCCCAACCAGCTGGCATGGCGGTAAGTCCATTCGCGCTTGCCGGCAATGCCTGCCGGGCCGGGGTTGTTGTGGTTCTTGAGCAAGGCGCCCAGCAGCACGGGCGTGTAGCGCACATGAATGCTGTGGCCTTGCAACGCCTCGGGCAAGGCATGGAAAGCCAGCCAGGCATAAGGAGAGACAAAGTCCAAGTAAAAATCAACCGTCTTCATGACAAGCCCTGATCAGTTTTTTTGTCTACCGCACGGCCATCCTAGCCCAGGCCGGCGCGGGCCAGCAACTGCTGCCAGATCTGCAAGCGGCCAGCGTTGTCAGACTTGGACCAGGCACGGATCTCGTCGATGCTGCGGTAGCAGCCCAGGCACAGGCTGCGGTCGGCGTTCATCTTGCAGATGGAGACGCAAGGCGAAGGCACGACATCGGCAAAATCAGCCGCGAAAGCGCCACTGGCCCGGACCACCTTGGTGCGCGCGGCCAGCGGTGCGTTGGTGTAAACAGGCTGAACAGTCTGGTCTTGCACGTCGCTCATGCGGCTTCCTTCACCACATCGGCCACCGGCGCACCGGTCAGCTTTTCCAGGTCTTGCGGCGCCAGCGGAAACACGCCGTACGGGTGGCCTGCGGCGGCCCAAATCTGCTCAAAGCGGAACAGCTCGCGATCAATCAAGGTGACCGGCTCGCTCTGGTGCCCCACGGGCGACACCCCGCCAATCGCAAAGCCGGTGCGCTCGCGCACAAAATCGGCGTCCGCCTTGCCCACTTTGCCCACCAGTGCCTCGACCTTTTTCTCGTCGACACGGCGATCGCCCGAGGTGATCACCAGCACGCAGGCATCATCGCTCTTGCGGCGAAAGATGATGCTCTTGGCGATCTGCCCCACCCCGATACCCAAGGCATCAGCCGCCTCTTGCGCCGTGCGCGCCGCATCGCTCAGCATCTGCGGCATATGCGCATGACCCTTGTCCTGCAACACCTTGGCCACCCGCTGCACCGCATCGGGCAAGCTCGTCAATTCAGCTCCGCACATCTTGGTTTCCTTGTCTGTCATGGCTCCGATTGTGCCGCGATACGACTCCAGGCTCTGTCGCTACGGACATTGCTTTCATTTGGATAGCAGACAGCGCAATTAAATTGAGCGCCAGCGGCATTTTTCATTCAACTTCTTGGGTATTCACATATCCACATCATTGCCTGGCAGCACATGCTGGCAATAACGCCAGTCCGCAAACGCCTGGTCATCAATGTAGATGTCTGGCTTGGGCAAGAAGGCCAGAAAACAATCGTGGAGTCCCAACTCTAGTGCCGAAGCCTGTGCGTACTCAGCGCCGCCGGTGCTCCAGCAATACAGCTCGACTTTGCCTTCTTGGGCCAAGCGGCGCACATTCGCAATCGTCGCCGGTAGTGGAATTCTCTTGCTGCCGACGCTACGCACCAAGGTGTCATCCACGTCCACATACACCACTTTTTTTCGCATGTGCTCCCCCTTGAGTTTCAGATTCAATCTGCCGAAAAAAAGCCCGCCAAACGGGCGGGCCTGTGTAGCGCATGCAGTGCTTAACCAGCGCGCTTATTCATCAACGCCACCGCCACCCGTGAATTAGGCTTGCGCTGCAAAAAGTCGCTGATGTAGATACCTGCATCGACCAGCTTGTCCAGATCGATGCCCGTCTCAATGCCCATGCCTTGCAGCATGTAGACCAGGTCTTCGGTGGCCACGTTGCCAGTGGCGCCCTTGGCATACGGGCAGCCGCCCAGGCCGGCGATGGACGACTGGAAGTTCCACACGCCCAGCTCCAGCGCGGCCAAGGTGTTGGACAGCGCCTGGCCGTAAGTGTCGTGGAAATGGCCGGAGACATGGTCGATATCAAAGTACGGCAAGGTCGATTCGATCGCCTTTTGCACCTTGATCGGCGTGCCTACGCCAATGGTGTCGGCCACGTCGACACGCTCCACGCCAATGTCCTTCATCAGGCTGGCCAAATAGGCCACGCGCGATGGGGCAATATCACCTTCATACGGGCAGCCCACGGTGCAGCTCATGGCGCCGCGCACGGCAATGCCGGCGGCCTTGGCCGCTTCCACCACCGGTGCAAAGCGCTCAATGCTCTCGGCAATGCTGCAGTTGATGTTTTTCTGGCTGAAGGCTTCGCTGGCGGCACCGAACACCACGATCTCGTCGGGCTTGGAGCCGACTGCGGCCTCAAAGCCTTTCATATTGGGCGTGAGCACCGAGTACAGCACGCCATTCTGGCGCGCGATACCCGCCATCACCTCGGTGTTGTCGCCCATTTGCGGCACCCATTTGGGCGACACAAAACTGGTGACCTCGATCTCTTTGAGGCCCGCATCCTGCAGGCGGTGCACCAGCTCGATCTTCACCGCCGCCGGCACCTGCGATTTCTCGTTTTGCAGGCCGTCGCGCGGGCCCACATCAATCAGTTTGACTCGTTTGGGATAGGTAGCCATGGTGCTCTCCTTGGTTCTTTCAACATGCCCTGTGGGCTTCAGTATCCGCGATCGGCGTAGACCACGCCGGTCACCGTTTCGCCTGCCGCAAAGGCTTTCAGCTTCTGCAAAATCTGCAGCAATGTTTCTTCTGGCAAGGTCCGCGCCGATCCGTGCGGCGTGATGCTGATCTGCGGGCAACGCCAGAAGGCATGCTCGGGCGGCAGCGGCTCGGTGCGAAAAACATCGAGCATCGCGCCTGCCACCTGGCCGCTGGCAATGGCGGCCAGCAAATCTTCGTCCACCAAGTGCTGGCCGCGCGCCACATTGATCACATACGCGCCGCGCTGCAACTGCGCCAGCAATGGGGCGTTGATGATGTTCTCGGTCTCGGCCGTCAGCGGCAGCAGGTTCACCAGAATGCGCGTGTTCGCCAGAAACTCGCCCAACTGCTCGGTGCCGTGGAAAGTGCGAACGCCATCGAGCTGCTTGGCCGAACGGCTCCAGCCCAGCACCGGAAAATCAAACTGCGCCACCGCCTGAGCAACGCGCTCACCGAGCACGCCCAGACCCATGATGCCCACAGGGAAATCCATGCGCGAGCGCAGGGGTTGCAGCTTCCATTCACCGGCTTGTTGTTGGGCGCGGTAATGGCCCAAGCCACGAAAATGGTCGATCACCGCATGGCAAACATATTCGGCCATTTGCACGGCCATGCCCGCGTCTTCCAGGCGCACCACGGGCACGCCTCTCGGCAGTTGCAGCTTGAACAGCGCGTCCACGCCCGCACCCATGTTGAAGATGGCTTTCAGCCCTGCGCCCTGCTCGTCGAACAGCTGCTGCGGCGGCTTCCAGACCAGCGCGTAATCGGCCTGCGGCGCACCCGGCTCCCAAGCCCAGGCTTGGGCCTGGGGCAGGTGTTGACGAATGGCGTTGAGCCAGACTTGGGGCGATTCCCCGGCGGAATAAACAGCGATTTTCATGGCCGGCATTTCAGCACAGAAAACGCAGCCGCCCGGTCTTGTGCACCGCAGTGCCAAGGCGAGCGGCTGCCGCTCTTACTCGCCCACTTGCAGCTTGAGCAGCTCGGCGCCTTCGCTCACCTGGTCGCCAGGCGCGAACAGCAGCTCCACCACCAGGCCGTCAGCGGGCGCAGCAATGGTGTGTTCCATTTTCATGGCTTCCATCACGGCCAGCGGCTGGCCCTTGCTCACCTTGTCGCCGGCCTTGACGGCAAACGACACCACCTTGCCAGGCATGGGCGCGGTCAGGCGGCCGCCTTCGCTGCCAGCTTCGCCGGCGTGCGCCAGCGCATCGATGGCCGTAATCTCGGCCGCGCCACGCGCAGCAAACACATGCACCACCTCGCCTTGCTGCCAAGTTTGCACCTGGTCGCGATGGCCGTTGTACTGCAGCTCCACCGCATCGCCGTGCTTTGCAAACGTCAGCGGGCCAGTGGCCTCGCCCACGGTCAGCACCAGGCCGCTGGGTTCGTAGCGCAGCTCGGCCTGCAGCTTGTCGCCGCCAAATTCAAAATCGAAATGGCGCGCCGTCACGCCATGCGATTGCCAGCCATCGCGGCGGCTGAAGGGATCGGCCGTTTCGCTGGCACGCTCTTGCAGCAACTCGGCCACCACGGCAGCAGCGGCTGCGGTGTCCAGGCCCAGCGTGCGGCGCTTGAAGAGCAGCGCTTCTTCGCGCTGGATCAGCGCGGTGTCGAGCTTGGCCTGGCTGAAAGATGGCGTGGCCAGGATCAGGCGCAGGAATTGCACATTGGTCTGCAGGCCGACAATGCGCACAGCAGCCAGCGCAGCATCGAGGCGCGCCAGCGCTTGCGCGCGGTCGGCACCGTGGACGATGAGCTTGGCGATCATGCTGTCGTAGAACGGGCTGATCGCATCGCCTTCGCGCACGCCGTCGTCAATGCGCACGTCGCTGATGGCAAAGCTGCTGCAAGCGGGCTTGCGGTAGACGTTCAAGGTGCCGGTGGCGGGCAGGAAGTTGTTCTCGGGGTTTTCCGCGCAGATACGGGCTTCGATCGCGTGGCCGATGATCTTCAGCTCGCCCTGCTGCTTGGGCAGCGGCTGGCCGCTGGCCACCAGCAATTGCCACTGCACCAGGTCTTCGCCGGTGATGGCTTCGGTCACCGGGTGCTCCACCTGCAGGCGGGTGTTCATTTCCATGAAGTAGAACTTCATCGCCTCGGGCTGGTCGTAGCCGCCGGGCTGCTCGACGATGAATTCCACCGTGCCTGCGCCCACGTAGTTCACGGCCTTGGCAGCCGCCACGGCGGCCTCGCCCATTTGCTTGCGCAGCGCTTCGGTCATGCCAGGCGCAGGCGCTTCTTCCAGCACTTTCTGGTGGCGGCGCTGCACCGAGCAATCGCGCTCGAACAGGTAGACGCAGTTGCCTTGTGTGTCGCCAAACACCTGGATCTCGATGTGGCGCGGACGCAGCACGTATTTCTCGATCAGCACCGCGTCGTTGCCGAAGCTGTTGATGGCTTCGCGCTTGCACGAATCAAGCGCAGCGGCAAAGTCTTCGCTCTTTTCTACCAGGCGCATGCCCTTGCCACCGCCGCCGGCGCTGGCCTTGATGAGCACCGGGTAACCAATGCGGTCAGCCTCTTTATGCAGCATGGCCGGGTCTTGGCCGGCGCCGTGGTAACCAGGCACCAGCGGCACGCCGGCTTTTTCCATGAGTTGCTTGGATTCGGCCTTCAAGCCCATGGCGCGAATGGCGTTGGCGGGCGGGCCGATAAAGACCAGGCCGGCGCCAGCACAGGCCGCGGCAAAATCTTCGTTCTCGCTCAAAAAGCCGTAGCCGGGGTGGATGGCTTGTGCGCCCGTCACCTTGGCTGCTTCGATGATGCGCTCCCAGCGCAGATAGCTGTCCTTGGGTGCCGAGCCGCCGATGTGCACCGACTCATCGCAGGCAGCCACATGCTTGGCATGCGCATCAGCATCCGAGTAGACAGCCACGGTCTTGATGCCCATGCGGCGGGCAGTGGCTGCCACGCGGCAGGCAATCTCACCACGGTTCGCAATCAGAATCTTGGTAAACATAAAAATCTCCTCAGTCTTTTCTCAAGCCACATGTGCGCCCCTTGGCGGCCATGCGTCGTCAATAGCGTTGTATATCGGTGCTCGTTGCCGGCACCACCGGTTCGTCATGGCCCATCCAGCGCCGAATGCGGCGGATCACGGCTTTCAAAAACTTCCACAGCATCCAGGTCACGATCCACATCAGCACCAGCACCACCACCAGCGCCACCGCAAACACGACCGGGTGATTGATGGCCAGCCAGACAGCGCCAATCGACACACCGTCTTCCACCAGGCTCGCGCCCCAGTTGGAGAACGGTTCCGGACTGGTATTGATGGCCGCGCGCGTGGTGGTTTTTGCCACCTGGCTGCTGAAGGCCAGGGTGCCGCCCATCAAGGCGGCCGCCGTGGCCATGGTGGCGTTGTCGGCCCCGAACACGCTGGCTGCCAAGGCCGCGCCGGCTGGCACGCGGATCACGCTTTGCAGCGCATCCCAGACCGAATCCACGCCGGGGATCTTGTCGGCAAAGAATTCGACAAACAGCAGCGCACCGCTGATGGCCAGAATCACCGGCTGCTGCAGCACCGTCAGCGCGCCCGGCAATTGCAGCCAGCCGCTGGCGCCCAGCATGCCGGTCACAAACACCACCGCGTACAGGCGGAAACCGCTGGCCCAGCCCAGCGCTGCAGCCAAGGCCATGAGCTGGCCCCAGTCCCACTGCGCCATGGCCTGGCCCATCTGGTTAGCCACCTGGCCCACCTGGTCGGCCGCCTGCCCGACGCTTTGCGCCGTGTCCTTGTCCAGATGCACGCCTATGCCGTGCAGCCAGTTGACGATGGTGTTCCAGATGTCCATGGTGGTGGTTCCTCAAATTTTTTCTTCCAACGCAGTGCTTATATAGCGAATGCGCGCTGGCAGATTGCCATCCAAGGTCGCTTTTTCAGGGGTGTTCAGCCCGCCAGCCAATTCGGTTTGCGTTTGTTCAAGAAGGCTTGCACGCCCTCCTTGCCTTCTGCGCTGGCTCGGATGTCGGCAATGCCCTCCACCGTGGACTGGATCAGGCTGGCGTTGATCTCGCGCTCAGCCACATCCAGCACCAGCTTTTTGCAGGCACGCACGGCTGCGGGGCCGGCGCTCAGCAAGTGCTTGAGCAGACCATCGACCGCAGCGTCCAGCGCATCGCCTTCAACGACCTGGTGCACAAAGCCGATGCGCAGCGCCTCGGCGGCGTCAAAACGCTCGCCGGTCAGGAAGTAGCGGTGCGAAGCACGCGGGCCCATGGCGCGGATCACGTAGGGGCTGATCGTGGCCGGAATCAGGCCGATCTTCACCTCGCTCAGGCAGAAGCCGGCGTTATTGGCGGCTACCGCCATGTCGCAGCAGGCAACCAGGCCCATGCCGCCGGCATAGACATCGCCTTGCACCCGCGCAATAGTGGGCTTGGGGCATTCGTAGATCACGCGCAGCATCTCGGCGAGCTTGCCGGCGTCGACCAGGTTTTCCTCGCGGGTGTAGTCGGCCATGGCGCGCATCCAGTTCAGGTTGGCGCCTGCGCAGAAGGCCGGGCCTTCGGCAGCCAGCACCACAGCACGCACGGCTTCTTGCGCGCCCACGAACTCGAAGGCACGCGTGATGTCCGCAATGACGGCATCGCTGAAAGCGTTGCGCACATCAGGCTGGGTCAGCGTGATGGTGGCCACCGAGCCGGTGGCTTCAACGGTCAAAAATGGGGATTTCATCTTTACCTCGCTGTGGGCATTACATGCGGAACACACCAAACTTGGTGTCTTCAATCGGGGCATTGCGGGTGCTGGCCAGGCCCAGCGCCAGCACGCGGCGCGTGTCGGCCGGGTCGATTACGCCGTCGTCCCACAGGCGGGCCGAGGCGTAGTACGGGTGGCCCTGGTCTTCGTACTGCTGGCGGATCGGGGCCTTGAAGGCTTCTTCTTCTGCCGCGCTCCAGCTGCCGCCCTTGGCTTCGATACCGTCGCGCTTGACGGTGGCCAGCACGCTCGCGGCCTGCTCGCCGCCCATCACGCTGATTCGGGCGTTCGGCCACATCCACAGGAAGCGTGGGCTGTAAGCACGGCCGCACATGCCGTAGTTGCCGGCACCAAAGCTGCCGCCGATGATGATGGTGAACTTGGGCACGCTGGCCGTGGCCACCGCCGTCACCAGCTTGGCGCCGTGGCGGGCAATGCCTTCGTTCTCGTACTTGCGGCCCACCATGAAGCCGGTGATGTTTTGCAGGAAGACCAGCGGAATCTTGCGCTGGCAGCACAGCTCGATGAAGTGCGCGCCCTTGACGGCCGATTCGCTGAACAGAATGCCGTTGTTGGCGATGATGCCCACTTCCATGCCTTCAACGCGGGCAAAACCGCAAACCAGGGTGCTGCCAAAGCGGCTCTTGAACTCGTCAAACTCGCTGCCGTCCACCACGCGGGCGATGATCTCGCGCACGTCAAAAGGCTTGCGCGTATCGACCGGAATCACACCGTACAGCTCTTCAGCGGGGAAAGCCGGCGCTTGCGGCGCCTTGTCGGCCGGGTTCGGCACCTTGGCCTTGTTGAGGTGGCTCACGGCCGTGCGGGCCAGCTTGAGCGCGTGGGTGTCGTTGTCGGCCAGGTGGTCGGCCACGCCCGACAGGCGCGTGTGCACATCGCCACCGCCCAGGTCTTCGGCGCTCACCACTTCGCCCGTGGCGGCTTTGACCAGCGGCGGGCCGCCCAGGAAGATGGTGCCCTGGTTCTTGACGATGATGGATTCATCGCTCATGGCCGGCACATAGGCGCCGCCTGCCGTGCAGCTGCCCATGACGACGGCGATCTGCGCAATGCCCTGGGCCGACATGTTGGCCTGGTTGAAGAAGATGCGGCCGAAATGCTCACGATCAGGAAACACATCGTCCTGATTGGGCAGGTTGGCACCGCCCGAATCGACCAGATAGATACAGGGCAAGCGGTTTTGCGCTGCAATCTCTTGCGCTCGCAAATGCTTTTTTACCGTCATCGGGTAGTAGGTACCGCCTTTGACCGTGGCATCATTGCACACAATCATGCAATCCACGCCACTGACACGGCCCACACCGGCAATCAGGCCTGCGCCCGGCGCATCGTTGTTGTACATGTTCAGCGCGGCCAGCGGCGCCAGCTCCAGAAAAGGCGTGCCCGGGTCGAGCAGCAGCTTCACGCGGTCGCGCGGCAGCAGCTTGCCACGGCCCACATGCTTGCTGCGAGCGGCTTCGCCGCCGCCTTCGGCGATCTTGGCAGTTTGGGCACGCAGATCATCGACCAGGGCGCGCATGGCTTGCGCATTGGTCTGAAAATCTGCCGACCGTGCGTTGAGTTGTGACCGTAGTTGGCTCATGCTTGTCCTCTTTTCCAATGTTCTAGCGTTCTACACAGAATCGCATCTTCTTTCAAAATAGTCTGCAGCTACAAAGCAACCCCAGACCATGCATACCGTTGAAACTGTCTTGCTCGTGCTGATGATCGGTGCTGTCACCGGCATCATCTCGCGCTACATCCGCGCCATTCCGCTGCCCCTGATCCAGATTGCCATCGGCGCCCTGGTCTCCTGGCCGCAGCAAGGCCTGCACATCGATTTTGACCCCGGCCTGTTCATGCTGCTGTTCATTCCGCCGCTGCTGTTTGCCGACGGTTGGCGCATTCCCAAGCGCGAATTTTTCTCGCTCTACCAGCCTATTTTGAAGCTGGCTTTCGGTCTGGTGTTTTTTACCGTGATCGGCCTGGGCTATTTGATCCACTGGATGATCCCGGAGATGCCGCTGACCGTGGCCTTTGCGCTGGCCGCCGTCATCTCGCCGACTGACGCGGTGGCCGTCTCGGCCATTACGCGCAACCTGGGCATGCCACCGCACACCATGCACGTGCTCGAAGGTGAATCGCTGCTGAACGACGCTTCCGGCCTGGTGGCGCTGAAATTCGCCGTGGCCGCCACCTTGACCGGCCTGTTCTCCTGGGGCCAGGTGACGCAAGAGTTTTTGTGGATCTCGCTGGGCGGCCTGGGCGCGGGCGCTGCCGTGGGCTGGGGCTTCAGCTACCTGCGCGAGACGGTTACCCGCCGCCTCGGCGATGTGGCCGCCACGCAAATGGTGCTGCTGCTGGTGTTGCTGCCGTTTGCCGCCTACCTGCTGGGTGAAAAAATCGGCGTCTCCGGCATTCTGGCGGCGGTGGCAGCGGGTGTGACCACCAATTTT
Organism: Comamonas trifloxystrobinivorans; assembly: GCF_043359985.1. Classification (NCBI taxonomy): domain Bacteria; kingdom Pseudomonadati; phylum Pseudomonadota; class Betaproteobacteria; order Burkholderiales; family Comamonadaceae; genus Comamonas; species Comamonas trifloxystrobinivorans. The sequence goes on along the minus strand of NZ_JBHZGV010000026.1, from coordinate 33,060 downwards.
GCCGATCTGAACCGCGCCGACTACATCACCGAGCGCATGCAGACGGCGGGCACCTGGGCCATGGTGGAATCGGCCTTCAACGGCGCCATCTTCCTGCTGCTGGGCCTGCAACTGCCGTCCATCATTGGCGTGACCTTGCACAACGCCGGCCACGACTGGTGGATTTTGGTGGGCTACGTGGTCATCATCTCGGTGGCGCTGCTGTTGCTGCGCTGGATCTGGGTGAGCCTGGGCGTGGCGCGCAGCCTGCACAAGGCGCACCGCGCCGGCAAAATGATCGAAAAGCCCAGCCGCTGGCTGAACCTGGCCACCACGCTGGCGGGCATCCGCGGCGCCGTGACGCTGGCCGGTGCCCTGTCGGTGCCACTGCTGCTGAACAACGGCCAGCCTTTTCCGGCACGCGATCTGCTGATCTTCCTGGCCACCGGCACCATCTTGTTCACCCTGGTGCTCGGCAGCATTGGCCTGCCGCTGGTGCTGCACCGCCTGCCGCCGGCTACCGAGCCCGAGTCGGTCACCGAAGAGCGCCAGGCCCGTATTGCGGCCTGCCGCGCGGCCATCAACAGCCTGGCCATCAGCGAAGAAGACGCTGCCCAGCAGCCCACCGAATGGCAGGCACGGCAGCAAGAAATCTCGGGCCGCATTGCGCGCGAGTACCGCAACCGTATCGACCTGCTCGATGACGACAAATCGCCCGAAGCGCCGGAGGCCGAAGACATGGCCACGCCCGAAGCCGTGCAGCAACGCCGCCAGCGCTACGTGGTGGAGCTGGAGACGCGCCTGCTGTGCATCAAGGCCGAGCGCCACACGATTTACGCCGAGCGCCAGCATGACCACATCAACGACGAATCGCTGCGCAGCCTGGTGGCCGAGCTGGACCTGACCGAAATCTCGCTGCGCAAACGCCTGGACGTGGCCCGCCGCGCTGCCGCCAAGCAGACGGCCAAGCTCGAAGGCCGGGGTTGAGCGCAGGGGTTGGCTAAGCATGGCGTAGGTGGTGCCGGCCGCCTTCAGGCGGTTTGGGCCACTTGCAGGTGCAGCGCGGCGATCATCGCCTCGCGGATCTTGAACTTCTGGATCTTGCCGGTCACCGTCATCGGGAAAGCGTCGACAAACTGGATGTAGCGCGGCACCTTGTAGTGCGCAATCTTGCCCTTGCAATAGGCGCGCAGATCGTCCTCCGTCAGCTGCTGGCCGGGCTTGGCGATCACCCAGGCGCACAGCTCTTCGCCAAAGCGCTGGTCGGGCACGCCCACCACCTGCACATCCTGCACCTGTGGGTGGGTGTAGAGAAACTCTTCGATCTCGCGCGGGTAAATGTTCTCGCCGCCGCGGATCACCATGTCCTTGATGCGGCCGACGATGTTGACATAGCCCTCGGCATCCATGGTGGCCAGGTCGCCGGTGTGCATCCAGCCTTCGGCGTCGATGGCTTCGCGCGTCTTGGCCTCATCGCCCCAGTAACCGTGCATCACCGAATAACCGCGCGTGCACAGCTCGCCAGACTGGCCGGGCGCCACCACCTCGCCCGTCTCCGGGCTGATGATCTTCACTTCCAGGTGCGGCTGCACCTTGCCCACGGTCGACACGCGCTTGGCCAGCGGCGTATCGGTGGAGCTTTGGCAGCTGACCGGGCTGGTTTCGGTCATGCCGTAGGCGATGGTGATCTCCGACAGATTCATCTCGCTGACCACGCGCTTCATCACCTCGATCGGGCAAGGCGAGCCGGCCATGATGCCGGTGCGCAGCGTGGACAGATCGAACTCCTTGAAGCGCGGGTGGTCCAGCTCGGCGATGAACATGGTGGGCACGCCGTGCAGGCCGGTGCACTTTTCTGCCTGCACCGCTTCGAGCACCGACACCGGCTCGAAACCGTCGTTCGGGTAGACGATGGCCGAGCCATGGGTCATGCAGGCCATATTGCCCAGCACCATGCCAAAGCAGTGGTAGAGCGGCACGGGAATGCAAAGCCGGTCCTGCTCGCTCAGCTTCATGGCTTCGCCAATGAAAAAGCCGTTGTTGACGATATTGCGGTGCGTCAGCGTGGCGCCCTTGGGAAAGCCCGTGGTGCCACTGGTGAACTGAATGTTGACCGGGTCAAAAGGCGTCAGCGTCTTGCCGATCACATCAATCTGCGCGTCCTGCGCATCGCCCTGGGTGATGAAGCGCGAGAAACGCTCCATGCCGGGCTGCTCTTCGCCTTCGCGCGGGCTGTCAATCCACACCACCCAGCGCAGCTCGGGCAGCTTGGCGCTGTGCAATTGGCCGGGCTGGCTGCTCGCCAGCTCGGGTGCCAGCTCGCGCACCATGCCCAGGTAATCGCTGGTCTTGAAGCGGTCCATCGTGAACAGCGCCTTGCACTGCACCTTGTTGAGCGCGTACTCCAGCTCGGAGGTGCGGTAGGCCGGGTTGATGTTCACCAAAATAATGCCGACATGCGCCGTCGCCATTTGCAGCAGCACCCATTCGGCGTTGTTGTGCGACCAGATGCCGACCCGGTCGCCCTTGTTGATACCGGCGCGCAACAAGGCGCTGGCCAGTTGCAGCGATTGCTCCAGCAGTTGCTGGTAGCTCAGACGAATGCTCTGGTGGCGGCTGACCAGCGCGTCGCGCGCGCCAAAGCGCGCAGCGGTGTCGCGCAGCTGTTGGCCAATGGTCTTATCCAGCAGGCGCGGCGCGGCGGCGCCACGCGCATAGCTGCTGGTCAAGGCAAGCTCAGTCATCTCGGTATGTCTCCTGTTCGCCAGCGGCAGGCTTGCGGCCGCTGCGGTCACCTGTGGTGTGTTGGGCAGCATACGCCAGCGGCCTGCGCAAATGGTGGCAGCAAGGTTGCAAAAGTCGCCAGTACAATCGCTGGTCTCTGGCAGTTTTTTGCCCCTCACACCATGACCAAGCCGCTCCCCTCTTCCGCCGTGCTGCACCACCCAGCCGTTACGCCGATGGCGTTTGTGCGGGCCATTGCACGCGCCTACCAGCACCGCGGTCTGAGCGCCGACAAAGCCCTGCAATTGGCGCAAATTGATCCCCTGGCAGTGGAGCAAGACGCGCTGGGCATCACCGCCTTGCAGTTTGAAGCCCTGTCCGACGCTGCCATGCAGGAGCTCGACGACGAAGCCCTGGGCTGGTTCGGCCGCCGCCTGCCCTGGGGCAGCTACGGCATGCTGGCCCGCGCCTCGCTCACCAGCCCCAACCTGGGCGTGGCGCTCAAGCGCTGGTGTCGCCACCACGGCCTGCTCACCGACGACCTGCAACTGAACCTGCAAGTGCATGGCGAAACCGCCACGCTGGAGATCATCGAAAACGCCGGCCTGGGCGAGCTGCGCGAGTTCTGCCTGGTCTCGATGCTGCGCAACATCCACGGGCTCTCCAGCTGGTACGTGGATTCGTCGCTGCCGCTGTTCAAGGTGAACTTTCCGTTTGCCGCGCCCGCGCACGCCGATGTGTATGGCCTGCTCTTCCCCGGCGATGTGCAGTTTGACGCGCCCGTCACCAGCATGCAGTTTGATGCGCGCTACCTGGCCTTGCCCATTGCCCGCGACGAAGCCGCCTTGCAGCGCATGCTGCAACGCGCGCTGCCGCTGACGGTGCGCCCTTACCGGCGCGACCGGCTCATGGTGCAGCGCGTGCGCCAGCTGCTGGCGGCCGACCCATCGGCCATGCACAGCGCCGAGACGCTCTCGAAAAAACTGCACCTCTCGCTGCGCACCCTGCACCGCCAGCTCAAGGACGAAGGCGCCTCGCTGCAGGCGCTGAAAGACGAAGTGCGGCGCGAGCGTTCGCTGACGCTCTTGCACCGCAGCAACCGCCCCATCAAGCAGATCGCCCAACTGGCCGGCTTCAGCAACGACAAAAGCTTTATCCGCGCTTTCCGCACCTGGATGGGCATGTCACCGGCCGAATACCGCAAAAGCACCCGGCCACCGGCCTGATTTGCAACCTGGCTGACACCTAAACGCCTGCACAGACCGGCGCATCGTGCCAAGATGGCCTACCAAGACCAAATGGAGACAAAGCCGTGATCGAGTTGTACCACTGTGTCAGCGCGCGCTCGTTCCGCGCCCTGTGGATGCTGGAAGAGCTGGGCCTGCCCTACCAGCTGCGCATGCTGCCTTTCCCGCCGCGCGCACTCGCCAAAGACTACCTGGCGCTCAACCCGCTGGGCACCGTGCCGCTGCTGATCGACGGCACCACGCGGCTCACCGAATCCAGCGCCTGCTGCCAATACCTGGCCAGCAAAGCGCCCGCCCAGCACCTGGATGTAGCACCCGGCGAAACCACTTACGGCAGCTACCTGAACTGGCTGCACATGGCCGATGCCACGCTCACTTTCCCGCAAACACTGGTGCTGCGTTACCGCTATTTCGAGCCCGGCCCGCGCCGCCAACCGCAGGTGGCCGACGATTACGAACGCTGGTTTCTGGGCCGCTTGCGCGCGGTAGAAGCCGCCGCCCAAACCCTGCCGGCGGATGCACCCTATCTGTGCGCCGGCCGCTTTACTGCCGCCGATGTGGCCGTGGGCTACGCGCTGATGCTGTCCGACTACCTGGGCATGAGCTCGCAATGGGGCCCGGCCACGCAAAACTACTGGATGGCCTTGCAGCAACGCGCCGCCTTTTTGCGCAGCCTCGAAGTGGAAAAGCAAGCCGCCCTGGCACAGAACGTGGACCCGATCCCGTCGCCCCTGATCCGGCCCTGAGGCAGACAACCCAGCACTGTGGAGTGAGACATGATTGCCATCAACGACCAAAGCACGATCGGCGAAGCATTGCAAGCCGCCATCGCCCGCTACAGCAGCAACAGCCTGCTGGCGGTGCCCGCCAACCCCAAGCGCAGCTACCTGCCGCAAGGGCGCGAGTTCAGCTACACCGAAGCGGGCGAGCTGATTGCCCAACTGCAAGCCCAGTACCAGGCTGCCGGCTACGGCGTGGGCCACCGCATCGGCCTGCTGCTGGAGAGCCGGCCCGAGCACATGCTGCACAAGCTTGCCATGAACAGCCTGGGCATTTGCTGCGTGCCCATCAACCCGGATTACAAGCGCCGCGAGCTGAACTACCTGATAGACCACGCACAGCTCGATCTGATCGTCTGCCTGCCCGAACGTCTTGGCGCCGTGCAAGAGTCGCTGCAAGACACACGCACACAACCGGCTGTCGTGGTAAGCGACCCGGTCAACTACACAGCGCTAAGCCTGCCTGCCGCCCTCAGCGCGCCGCACGGCGAGCTCAATGCCGACACACCGGCCAGCATTCTCTATACATCGGGCACCACCGGCCAGCCCAAAGGCTGCGTGCTATCACATGCTTACGAGCTGGCCGCCGGTGCCTGGTATGCCGCGCACCCCGGTTATGTGTCGGTGCAAGAAGGCAAGGAGCGGCTCTTCAACCCGCTGCCGCTGTTCCATGTGAACGCCTCCATTTTGTCGTTCTACTGCATGCTGCTGTCGGGCGGCTGCCAGATCCAGACCGACCGCTTCCAGCCCAGCCGCTGGTGGGAAGAAGTGGCCAGCACGCGCGCCACCATCGTGCACTACCTGGGCGTGATCATTCCGCTGCTGCTCAAACAGGCACCTTCCGAATGGGAGAAAAAACACTGCGTGCGCTTTGGCTACGGCGCCGGCGTAGAGCCGCAACTGCACGCGGCTTTTGAGCAGCGCTTTGGCTTCCCGCTGATCGAGCTGTGGGGCATGACCGAGGTGGTGCGCACCATCTCCGACCATGGCGAGAACCGCCAGGTAGGCACGCGCTCGTTTGGCCGCAGCGCGCCAGGGCTCGAGGTGATGGTGGCCGACGAAAGCGGCCAGCCTGTGCCACCCGGCACACCTGGCGAAATGCTGGTGCGCTACTCGGCCGAAACCCCGCGCAAGCATTTTTTCAGCGAATACCTGGACAACCCCGAAGCCACCGCCAAAGCCTGGCAAGGCGGCTGGTTCCACACCGGCGATGTGGTGCAACAAGACGCCGATGGCTTGCTGCACTTCATGGACCGGCGCAAAAACATCATCCGCCGCAGCGGCGAAAACATTGCAGCGGCTGAGGTAGAGGCCGTGCTGCTCTCGCACCCCAAGGTGCAAGGCGTGGCAGTGATGGCCGCACCCGATGCGATCCGCGAAGAAGAAGTGCTGGCCAGCCTGGTGCTGGTGCCCGGCGAGAAGGCCAGCGACGAGCTGTGCCAGGAGCTGTTCGCCTTCTGCCAAAAAGAAATGGCGTATTACAAGGTGCCGGGCTGGTGGTGGTTCACCGACGAAATCCCCACCACCGGCACGCAGAAAATCCAAAAGCACCGCATTCTGGCCACCGGCCAGGACCCGACCAGCCTGCCCGGAATCCGCGATCTGCGGGCTCAGAAAAAACGTTGATGAAGCGTTGAAAAACGCGTGGATTGTCAGGCCGCGCTGCGCACCAGCGCGGCGCCTTTTTCGCCAATCATCATTGTCGTGGCGCAGGTGTTGGCAGAGGGTATTTCGGGCATCACCGAAGCATCGATGACCCGCAGATTGCCAACACCATGCACGCGCAACTGCTCATCGACCACCGCACCGGCATCACTGCGCAGGCCCATGCGTGCCGTGCCGTTGACATGGTACGAAGATACGCCGTAGCGGTAGATGAAATCCAGAATCTCATCGTCGGTCTGCACCTGCTCGCCCGGCATGGTTTCCGCCTCACGAAACCGCGCCAATGCCTGGGTTTGCAATAGCGCTCGAGCAACGCGCACGCCGCGCACCAAGGTCTGCCGGTCGCTTTCTGCATCAAGGTAATTGGGCTGCACCACCGGGTCGGCATTTGAGTCTGCCGATGTCAGCGCTACGCTGCCCATGCTTTGCGGGCGGTGCTGCCACACGCCGCAGGTCATGCCGGGGTAGCGGTCGAGCATGCCTACATAGCCTTCGCGGTAGCTGGCGGGTGAGAAAACGCCTTGCAGATCGGGCCGCGCCAGCCCCGGCTGCGACTGCCAGAACCAATGCACCACCGAAGGGCTCAGCGCCAGAATATTCGGCTTGCCTCGCAACCAATCCCAGGCCTGCCCCCAGAGCCGGGGAATGCGCGCCATCTCGTTGATCGTGACTGCCTGCTTGGCCCGTGCCACCAAGCGGATGGAAAAATGGTCTTTGAGGTGTTGCCCCACACCAGGCAAATGCGCTTGCACCTGGATGCCCAAAGCCTGCAAGCGCGGCCCGTCGCCAATGCCCGAGAGCATCAACAGCTTGGGCGTGTTGATGGCGCCCGCGCACACAATCACCTCGCGCCGCACACGCACCACACGCAAGCTGCCCGCCTGCCGGTATTCAACGCCGCTGGCCTTGCCGTCTTGCAGCAACACACGCTGGACTTGAGCATTAACGATGATTCGCAGATTCGCTCTGGCCCGCGCCGGCCGCAAAAACGCCTTGGCCGTGCTTTGGCGCCAGCCTTGGTGAATAGTGCGCTGAAAGTAACCCACGCCTTGCTGCTGGGCGCCGTTGTAATCCGGGTTGCGCGGCATGCCCAGCTCTTGCGCGCCTTGTAAAAATGCCTCGCAAATCGGATGCGGCCAATGCGGCAGCGTCACCTTCAGCGGCCCATCGTGGCCGCGCAGCGCCGCGTCGCCACCTTCCACATAACATTCGCTGCGGCGGAAAAACGGCAGCACCTCGTCATAACTCCAGCCCCGGTTGCCCAGAGCGGCCCAGCCGTCGAAATCTTCTTTTTGCCCGCGGTTGTAGACCAGGCCGTTGATGGCGGTAGAGCCGCCCAAGGTTTTGCCTTGCGGCAGCGGAATGCGCCGGCCCGCCGTTCGCGCCGTGGGCTCGGAGCTGAACTGCCAGGCCATCTGCGGATTGAAGATGACCTTGATGAAACCGGCTGGCAGCTTGAGGTAAGGGTGCGAATCCCGGCCACCGGCTTCCAGCACGCAAACGCTGACGCTCGGGTCTTCGCTCAAGCGCGCCGCCACAATCGCGCCCGCTGCGCCGCTGCCCACCACCACGTAGTCGAAAACATCGCCAGCGTCTGCGCTCATGCATGCGCCCCCAGGTAGGCGGCGCGCACCTTGGGATCGCGCCGCAGATCGGCCGCGCTGCCCTCCAGCGTGAAGCGCCCGGTCTCCAGCACATAAGCCCGGTCGGCCACCGCCAGCGCCTGGTTGGCCATTTGCTCCACGAGCAAAATGGTCACACCTTGCGCCTTGAGCTGGCGCACGATGGCAAAGATCTCCTTGACGATCAGCGGCGCCAAACCCAGCGAGGGCTCGTCGAGCAGCAGCAACTGCGGGCGCGACATCAAGGCCCGTGCGATGGCCAGCATCTGCTGCTCGCCGCCCGACATTGTGCCGGCCATCTGCTCGCGCCGCTCGCGCAGGCGCGGGAAGGTTTCAAACTGCTTTTCAATATCGGCGGCAATCTGCGCTGCACCATCTTTGCGGTGGTAAGCGCCGAGCATCAGGTTGTCGTGCACCGTCTGGTCGGCAAACACCTGGCGGCCTTCCGGGCTTTGCGCAATGCCCAGCGGCACGCGCAGGTGGCCAGGCGTACGCGTGATGTCCTGGCCCAGAAACTGGATGCTGCCTGCCGCCGCAGGCTCCAGCCCGGAGATGGCTTTCATCAGCGTGCTCTTGCCCGCGCCATTGCCACCGATGATGGTGACCACCTCGCCCGCATTCACATGCAGCGACACGCCTTTGAGCGCTTGCACCGCGCCATAGTGCACCTGCAGCGCGTCCACGCGCAACAATGCTTGGTTCTCAGCGGGCATGCTCTTCTCCTGTCGCATCACTGCCATCTTCTTGTTCGTCGCTGCCCAGGTAGGCCGCAATCACACGCGGGTTGTTCTGCACCTCGACGGGCGTGCCTTCGGCAATTTTCTGCCCGTAATCGAGCACGATCACGTGGTCGGACACGGCCATCACCAAATCCATATGGTGCTCGATCAACAACACGGTAATGCCGAGGTCTCGAATGCGCGAAATCACCTGCACCAGCTCTTGCGTCTCTTGCGGGTTCAGGCCGGCGGCCGGCTCGTCGAGCAGCAACAACTTGGGGTGTGTTGCCAGCGCACGCGCCAGCTCCAGACGCCGCTGCAAACCATAAGGCAGCGAGCCGGCGATATCGAGCGCCTTGTCGCGCAAATGCAGGCGGTCAAGAATCTGCAGTGCCTCGTCGCGCGCCGCCAGCTCTGCTTTGTGCGCCTTGCCTACGCCTACCAGACTGGCCAGAAAACCGGCCTGGATATGCGCATGCAAGCCCACCTTGACGTTGTCCAGCACCGTCATATCGCTGAACAGGCGCAGGTTCTGGAAGGTGCGCCCCAAGCCCATGCGAGCGATTTTGTTGGTGGAGACGCCGACGATGTTCTGCCCGGCAAACTCGATGCTGCCGCGCTCGGGCGTGACGATGCCCGACAGAATATTGAGCAAGGTGGTCTTGCCCGCGCCATTGGGGCCGATCAAGGAATGCACATGGCCGGGCCGAATCTGGATATCCACCTCGTTCGTCGGCACCACACCGCCATAAGCCTTGTACAGGCCTTTGCCGTCCAGCAAGACAGCGGCGCTGGCCGCACCCGCCGCCGGCTTCAGCTGCCAAGGCGGCAGATCGCTCGGCAAACGCTCTTTGGGCACCAGGCCAGGCGCAAACTTGCGCGCCAAGGTACGCACAAAACCGGCCAGGCCGTTGGGCATGGCGTACAGCGCAAACAACAGCAGCGCGCCATAGGTGAAGTGCTGCACATCCGGCCAGCGCGAGAGCAGCGAATCCAGTAAGGTCAGCACCACCGCGCCCAGCAGCGGCCCGTATACCGAGTTGCCCCCAAACAGCACCACCAGCAAGAAGAAAATGGAGAGGTTGAAGGTGATGAAATCGGAGTTGATGTACTGGTTTTGCTGCGCAATCAAGGCGCCCGCAATGCCACAGGTAAAGGCGCTGATCACAAAGGCCAGCACCTTGAACTTGTACACGCTGACACCTACGCTCTCGGCCGCCACCTCGGCGGTATTGACGGCCAGGAAAGCCCGGCCAAAGCGGCCGCCCAGCAGGTAGCGGAACATGATGTGCAGCGCCAGGCACAGCGCCAGCACAAACCAGACCCAGTGTTTGGTGTTGAACATCTGCCCGCCCAGGTTCAGCGACACCACGCCATAAATGCCCTGTTGGCCGGCAAAAACGTCTTGCCATTCGGAGACGATTTTCTCCACCACGATGCCAAAGCCAATCGTCACCATGGCCAGCGCCGGGCCCTTGACGCGCAAGGCCGGCAAGGCGATGACCACGCCAAACAAACCCGCCAGCACACCGGCCATGGCAAAGGCGGCCCAGGGGTTCCAGCCCCAGCGCGTGGTAAGCAAAGCCACCGCATAAGCGCCTACGGCAAACAGGCCGGCATGGCCCAGCGATTTCTGGCCGGTGTAATTGACCAGCACATTCAAGCCCGAGGCGGCGATGTAGTTCACGCCAATCAGAAACAGAATGCGCAGATAAAAATCGTTGCTGGTGAACAAAGGCACCAGTGCCACCAGCACCGCCACCACCAGCAGCCACAAATAGTGTTTGAGCTCGCCGCGCATCATCAGACTTTCTCCACAATCTTCTGGCCCAGCAGGCCTTGCGGGCGCACCACCAGCACCACGATGATGAGCAGGAAAATGCTGATCTCCCGCAGCTCGGCCTGCCACAGCCCGACCAGCGCCTCGATCAACCCAAGAATGAAACCGCCCAGCATGCAACCACGCGGGCTGGTCAGGCCGCCCAGAATGGCCGACGAAAAAGCCTTGAGCGCCAGCGACATGCCCATGAAAACCGAGGCCGTGGTGATGGGCGCAATCAGCAAGCCCGCCAGGCCGGCCAGGCTGGAGCTGATGACAAAGGCCAGAATGACGATGGCCGACACATTGATACCCATGAGCGTTGCCGCGCTACCGCTTTGCGCTACTGCCCGCACGGCCTTGCCGATCTTGGTGCGGCGCATCACGTAATCCAGGCTCAGCAGCACAATCACGCTGGCCACCAGCACCAGCACCTCTTGCGGCAGCACGCCGGCGCCGCCAATGCGGATCACCTCGCTACCCAAGGGCGAAGGCATCACCAGCGGCGCCGGGCCCCAGATTGCCAAAGCCGTGTTCTGGATGATGATGCCAAAGCCGATGGTGCTCATCACCCAGGCCATGCCGCCGCGCCCGACGAATGGCCGAACCGCCGCGTAGTAAAGCACCACGCCTAAAACGCCGAGCACAGCCATGGTGCCCACCAGGCTGAGCAGATAGCGCCCCATGCTGACATCGGCTGGCACCAGGCTGTCGGTGACGTTTTTGCCGACCAGCAGCAACAGCACCGATACCGCCACAAATGCGCCCGCCACCAGGAACTCGCCCTGGCCGAAATTCAGTGTCTTGGTGGTGTTGAACGTGATGTTGAAACCCACGGCCACCAACGCATAAATACTGCCCAGCGCAAGTCCGCTGAAGACGGCTTGCAAAATTGAATCGAACATACTCGCCCCACGCTCAAAGCCCAGCCACAGGTGCAGCAGGCCCGGCAGCGTATGCCGCCGGGCCTGCTGCAAAACGCCTTACTTCTTCAAGTCTGCCGGCTTGAGGGACTTGTAGACATCGTCTTCAAAGCGCACCACTTCGCTGCCTTTCCAGCGCGCGAGGTAGAAATCGCTCACGCTCAGGCCTTCGTGGTTGGCCTTGTTGAAAGGCTTGTCGTAGGTCTTGATCACGCCCTCGGTCTTGTTCAGGTTTTCCAGCGCTGCGGCTACTTTCTCGCCATCCGTGCTGCCCGCCTGCTTCATGGCGGCAGCCAGCAGCATGACCGAGTCATACGCTTGCGCCGAGCAAGGGAAGGTGGTGAGCGTGGGGAAGTTCACGCGCACGCGCTGGCCCAGCGCCTTGGTCTTGTCCGAAGTATCTTCGGTGGTGGAGGCGGCCATGATCAAATGCTCGGCCAGCTTGGTGCCCGCCATCTTGGGCAGCAGCGAGCTCAGATTGCCCCAGGTGCCCAGCGTGGTGGGCATGTAGTTGATCTTCTCCATGCTGCGCAGCACTTGCGCGGCGCCGTCGGCAATGCCGTAAATGATGACGGTGTCGGCACCCGCAGCCTTGATCTTGTTGAGCTGCGAAGTCATGTCCGTATCCTTGGGACCGTACTTCTCCACCGCCACGGGCTTGACGCCGTGCAGCGCCAGAATGTCGGTGGCATCCTTGATACCGCCTTGGCCATAACCGGTGGAATCGGCCAGGATGGCGATCTTCTTTTCCTTCGACGATTTCACCGCATAAGCACCCAGCAGCGCCACCTGCTCACGGTCCACCATCGAGATGCGGTAGAGGTAGTTTTGCGGCTCTTTGGCGTAGCGCGTAGTGATTTCGGTAGCCGTGCCGATAGGCACCACCACCGGCACTTTTTTCTGCTGCGGAATATGCAACCAGGCCAGCGCATTGCCCGAGTTGGCCGGGCCCACAATGCCGCTGACCTTCTCGCTGTCGATCAGCTCCTGCACGGTTTGAATGGCCTTGGGCGGCGTGCCTTGGTCGTCGCGCACCACGCCCACCACCTTGCGGCCCAGAATGCCGCCCGCCTTGTTGATGTCTTCAATGGCCGCCTCAAAGCCCCAGCGCCCGGCAATGCCCAGCTCGGCCACGCCGCTGGCCGATTGGTCGGCCGTGTAGCCGATCTTGATGTCCTGCGCCTGCGCCGACAGCGCAAACACACTGGCGCCCAGCGCCACGATCTTGCTCAAACGAAAAACAGTCTTGCTCTTGCTCATCTTTGTCTCCTTGCTCCGTTGTTGAGGTCTACCGTTCAATCACTCCGATGGCTCTCCTTGCCTGGCAGCAGCGTCGTGCATCTTGCCGCCTCCGCAGCCCCATGGCTGCTGGGTTTTTCCTGGGGTCTGTCACATCAGTGCCCCATATTGCTCACAGCCGCTGGCAGGCGCTCGCTGGCCTTGGCGCTTTCCTTGCGCAGCGCCAGTTGCGTTTGCACAGCCGCCTGGAAACGCGGGTCGAGCATGGCTGCCACGTTGCAGCGCGACCACGCAGATGGCGCGGCCGTGTCCAAATGGAACAAGCGCCCCGGCGCCATCTTCACCGCGTGCGGCAACAATTCCCGGGCCCATTGCAGCGAATCTAAAACGCCCGGAAACTGCACCCACAGATAAAGCGTCTGCGCGTTGCGCGCGAAGACGGTGCAGCCGTTCTCGTCCAACCACTGCTGCGCCTGCGCGGTGGCAGCGCCCAGTTTTTGGCGCAGCTTGATCAGGTGGCGTTCGTAGCGGCCTTCGCGCAGCATCACGTCGACCATGCGCTCGCAATACTCCGAGCCACTCACATGCACCAGGGTTTTGAGGTCGGCCAGATCGCTCGCCAGCTCAGCATTGCAGGCGATGTAGCCCACGCGCAAAGCGGCAGAGAAAGACTTGGAAAAGCTGCCGATGTAGATGGTGCGCTCCAGCTGGTCGAGCATAGACAAGCGCACCGCCGACGTGGGCTTGAAATCGGCAAACGGATCGTCTTCGACCAGCAGCAGGTTGTGCTTTTCGGCCAGCTGCAACAGGCGGTAGGCTTTGGGCAGGCTCAGGTCCGAGCCTGTCGGGTTGTGCGCTACCGATTGGGTGAAAAACAGGCGCGGGCGCTCGGTGGCCAAAATGCTTTCCAGCGCCACCAGATCCGGCCCATCGGCTAGGCGCGGCACGCCAATCACGCGCACGCCTGCGAGCTTGAGCTTGCCAAACAGCAGGTAGTAGCCCGGCTCATCAACCAGCACCGTGGCGCCGGGCGGCACAAAGTAGCGAATCACCAGATCCAGCGCATCGTTGGCGCCTTGCGTCAGCAGCAATTGCTGCGGCGTTACCGCCAGGCCCAGCACGCCGAGTTTGCGCACCAGCGAATCGCGCAGCGGCGCATACCCAAAGCGGTTGCCATAGCGAAACAGCGTACCCAGGCCGGTGCGAACCACTTTTTGGTGGTAGCGATCCAGCCGCATATCGGCCAGCCATTCGATGGGCGGGAAACCGTCGTTCACCGCTGCCACCTCGGGTTGCGAGATGAGCTGCTCGCGCGCCAGCCACACCGTGTCCATGGCGCGCACCAGCTGGCCGTTGTCGTCTTCGGCCACTTTTTTGCGCTGCAACTGCTGCGAGACATAAAAGCCCGAGCCCCGGCGCGGCTCGACCAGGCCCCGCGACACCAGCAGCTCAAAGGCCGAGACCACGGTGTTCTTGGCGTAGTGATGCAACTGCGCCAGCTCGCGCAACGAGGGCAGTTTGTCCCCAGCCTGGTAGACGCCATGGCGGATCTGCTGGGCGATCAAATCGGCCAGTTTTTCGGCAATTGGGGCAGAGCTTCGGGGCATGGTTCGCAGTGTCCCTGAGAAAAAGAAAAATGGAAGTCATTGCTGCAGCGCAATGACACTGTTCTCACAAACTGTACCTTTTTTGAACGGTACAGCCTGCATACAGTTCGAGTCACTGTTTGTTGCCGCTCGATCCACGCAGCGGCCAATTGCCTGGAAAAACGACTATGGCCATCGACTCCCGCCTCCCCAACTTTCGCGCCATGAACCCCACCCAACGCTGGGACCATGTGGCCAACCTCTGCCAGCTGAGTGATGCAGAAAGGGCGCTGATCAGCCAGCCCGGGGCGCTGCCCACTGCTTTGGCCGACGGCATGATTGAAAACGTGATCGGCACTTTCGAGCTGCCGATGGGCGTGGCCGGCAACTTCCAGATCAACGGGCGCGACGTGCTGGTGCCGCTGGCGGTGGAAGAGCCGTCGATCATTGCCGCCGCCTCGTACATGGCCAAGCTGGCTCGTGAAGATGGTGGCTTTCAGACATCGAGCACCCAGCCTTTGATGCGGGCACAGGTGCAGATTCTGGGCGTCGGCGATCCCTACGGCGCACGCTTGGCGCTGTTCCAGGCGCGCGAGCAGATTCTGGCGCTGGCCAACAGCCGCGACAAAGTGCTGATTGGCCTGGGCGGCGGCTGCAAGGACATCGAAGTCCACGTCTTCCCCAGCACGCCACGCGGCCCGATGGTGGTGATGCATCTGGTGGTGGATGTGCGCGACGCCATGGGCGCCAACACCGTCAACACCATGGCCGAATCGGTGTCACCGCTGGTGGAGCAGATCACCGGCGGCTCGGTGCGCCTGCGCATTCTCTCTAACCTGGCCGATCTGCGCCTGGCCCGCGCCCGCGTGCGCCTGAGCGCCAAGACACTGGCCACCGCAGAGCGCAGCGGCGAAGAAATCATCGAAGGCGTGTTGGATGCCTACACCTTCGCCGCTGTGGATCCGTACCGCGCAGCCACCCACAACAAAGGCATCATGAACGGTATCGATCCGGTCATCGTTGCCACCGGCAATGACTGGCGCGCAGTGGAAGCCGGCGCGCACGCTTACGCCAGCCGCAACGGCCACTACACATCGCTCACCACATGGGAGAAAGACAGCAGCGGCGCCCTGGTGGGCACCATCGAACTGCCCATGCCCGTGGGCCTGGTAGGCGGCGCCACCAAGACGCACCCGCTGGCACGCCTGGCGCTGAAGATCATGAACGTGAAATCGGCGCAAGAGCTGGGCGAGATTGCTGCCGCCGTAGGCCTGGCGCAGAACCTGGGCGCCCTGCGCGCCCTGGCCACAGAAGGAATTCAGCGCGGCCACATGGCACTGCATGCCCGCAATATTGCGCTGGTGGCCGGCGCCAGCGGCGAAGAAGTGGAGCTGGTAGCCAAGCGCCTGGCCGCAGAGCACGATGTGCGCACCGACCGCGCTCTGGAAGTGCTGGCCGAGCTGCGCGCCAAGCGCTGATAGGCGCTAACGGCTGCTTATGCCGCAGCTACCAATTGCGGCAAATCACCCATGTTTTCAAAGCAACGGGCAGCACCTGCAGCCTGCAGCTCATGCGCTGGGCAAACAGCGTGCAGCGGCGGGTGGTAAGCCCAGACAGTGGCCTCGGCAGCCACGCCAGCTTGCGTACCGGTTACGCTGTCTTCGATGACCAAACAACGCTTGGGGTCTGCGCCCAGCGCGGCGGCTGCGGCCAGATAAACATCGGGGAAAGGCTTGGTACGCGGCAGCTCGTGGCCGCTGAAAATTCGGCCTTCAAAGTACGGCAGCATGCCGGCAATGCGCAATTGCATCTCCACCTTTTTGCGGTCCGCGCCCGATGCACAGGCGATCTGGCCATTGAACCGGGCGTGCAAGGCTTTCACCGCCTCCAACGCGCCTTCAATGCCTTGCACATCCTTTTCCAGCGCAGCGTTGCGGCGCGCATAGAACTCTTCCATCCAGGCATCGGTCAAAGGCTTGCCGGTGTTGGCTTCGATCAGGGCTTTCTGGCTGCGCACCATTTTGCCGATGAACAGCTGCAGGCATTCCTCTGCCGACACTGCCCAGCCCGCTTCGTTGAGCATGGCACACAGCACGCGGTTGGTGATGGTTTCGCTGTCCACCAGCACACCATCGCAATCAAACAGCACCGCATCGAAACGGGTGGTCTTCGTCATCTTTGAATCCTTGTTGGGCAGGGTTGGCGAACGCCTCAAAACTGGTCGCCATCCACATAAAACCAGCGGCCGTGCTCTTGCACAAACCGGCTGCGCTCGTGCAGGCGCACGGCGCGGCCCTGTACTTTATAGCGAGCAACAAACTCGACCTCGGCGTGCGTGTCATCGCTCTGCACAAAATCCTTCACCTGCAAACCGAGCCAGCGGCACTGCGGATCGAACTCCAGCTGAGGCGGGCGCTGCGGCGCGTGCCAAGTGGCCAGCAAATAAGGAGCGCGCTCCAGCACAAAAGCGCTGTAACGCGAGCGCATCAGGCGCTCGGCATCGGGCGCTGGCGTGTTCAAAAAATCTTCCACATAGCGGCCGCAGCAAGCGCTGTAGCCAGCACCGGAGCCGCAAGGACAAAGAGCGGCATCAGCCGCAGCAGGGGTTTTCTTTTGGTTCTTCATGAATATCTAGGGACACAAGTGTAGTGCCGAAGCCAGCTGTAAGCCTGTGTTTGGGAGTCTTCGTTTTGGGGTGGCGATATGACCGCTTATGCTTTGTTGCACGGGGTGGCCGTACCCAGGTACTGTCTGCCCCCGTGGCGTCGCGCCTAAGCGGCCATCTCGCCACTGTGGTGAACGATTCCAGCGCCCGCTTCACTGCCAAGTAAAGCTGTTTGAATACCGGTCAATCAGTTCTTGTCTGCTCCTGATATTCCAAGAAGATCCCTTCCATTTCGCCATGGACACCCGGTTGCGCCAGCGATTATCCGGCAATTGCGCGCCAAGCGCTTATCCATCTTGCGCCCCAAGCTATTGCCTGACCGGCAGCCAGCGCCCTGCCTACACTGGCGTCAGCTATGTGGCTGCAGCGAGGAGAGTCTCATGTTCGCAATGAGTGTGCCATGGTGGGAGTTTGTGGTTCGCGGGATCGTGGTCTATGCGTTTTTGCTGATTTTCTTGCGGCTGACCGGTCGGCGCCAGTACGCCCAATACGATTTGTTCGACATGATCTTGCTGTTGATCCTGTCCAACGCAGTGCAAAACTCGATGAACGCGGGCGACAACTCTTTGATCGGCGGCCTGATTTCCGCCGCCACCTTGATTGCCTGCCACACGATTTTGGCCCAACTCAGCTACCACAGCCGCTGGGTTTCGCGCCTGGTCGACGGGCTGCCCAAGCGCCTGATCGCCAATGGCAATGTGAACCACGATGTGATGCAGTCGGAGCTGATCACCAGCGACGACCTCAAGGCCGCCTTGCGCGCCGCAGGCTGCCTGCACACCTATGAAGTCGAGGTAGCCACCATCGAGACCAACGGCCAGATCACCATCGTGATGCGCAACCGCGACAGCACGAGCCAGCAGGACGGCGTGTGACGACCTGTGGAGCTTGGTGCTTTGCAGCGCCAGCCTGCCTGCCCGCCACAGCAAAACAGGCTGAGCCGTTGATCCGTGCGCGCTATTCGGCCTTGATGTTTTGCTGCGTGATAAGGGTGCTCAAAACCTGGGCTTCTTCTTTGAGCTTGGCCTTCATAGCCGCGGTGCTCATGGTCACGGTTTCCGCGCCCAAATCTGCATATTTGGCCGTGACCTGCGGATTGGCCAAGGCCTTGGCCACCGCTTGGCTCATGCGGCTGACCAGCTCTGGCGGTGCTGCTTTGGGCGCCCACATGCCAAACCAGATGTCCAGATCAGCCCCGGCAAAGCCCTGCTCGGCCACCGTTGGAACCTCCGGGAAAAATGGCGAGCGCTTGCTGCTGACGATGCCAAGCAGCTTGACTTTGCCACTGCGAATATGCTGAAAGGCAATACCCGGATCGCACACAAAATCGGCTTGTCCCGCCATCACATCTTGCAATGCCGGTGCAGCACCGCGATACGGCGCATGCACAAAGTTCACCTTGGTAGCTTGCTTGAACAACTCGCAGGCCAAATGCGGTGCCGTCCCCGTGCCAGACGATGCAAAAGCCAATTGCTTGCCCGGCTGGGTGCCCAAGGCCACCAGCTCTTTGACATTGGTAGCCGCCAGCCCCGGTTTAGCCACCAGGTACATCTGCGTTTTACCCATGCCAGCTACCGCTTGCAAATCATTGGCCGGGTTGAGGTTGAATTTGAAGAGCGAAGGATTCGCAGTTTCCACCGTTGTCGGAGCCACCAGGAAGGTGTAGCCATCGGGCGCCGCACGCACCACCTCGCTCACCGCAATATTGCCACTGGCGCCGGGTTTGTTGTCGATCACCACCGGCTGGCCCAGCTGCTCTGACAGATCCTTGCCCACCAAGCGCGCCATCACATCGGTGGTCCCGCCGGGCGCAAAGCCCACCACTATGCGCACAGGCTTGCTGGGCCAAGCAGCCTGCGCCCAACTGCTGCCTGCTGCCAACATACCCGTGGTTACCACCACAGCCGCAGCCCATGCACGCTGGTTCAATTTGCGTTTGCTGGACTGCGCCACTCCTGTCTTTTGCATGACCATCTTTGTCTCCTGGTGCCATTGCATGGCTTCTTTTGAACGCGCCTGTTGGTGGCGCAAAAATGCTGGTGCAAAAAACTTCCGCACCAACCCAACACGAACAACACCGCACGCAGCGGTGAAGAGGCAGAGACGCCAAGCAGCCTGCGCCTCTACGGAGACTGACAACCCGCGTTTAAGACGGGGAAGACGCGATCAGCGCCAGCAATTGCTCGCGCAAGCGGAATTTCTGTATTTTCCCGGAGGGCGTTGCGGGCATCTCGGCCAATACCAGCAATCGCTCAGGCAGGTAATGCGGTGCCACTTTCTGGCTCTTGAGGAAATCGGTGATGTCGCTCAGCACCGGTGCAGCCACGCCCGGTTTGGTGACGATGACGGCGCAAGCACGCTCGCCCAGGCGCTCATCGGGATATGCGACAACGGCGGCTTGAGCGACGGCAGGGTGTTTGTAAAGCAGCGATTCCACCTCAACCACCGGAATGTTCTCGCCGCCGCGGATGATCACATCTTTGCTGCGGCCGGTGATGCGGATGTAGCCTTGTTCGTCCATGCGCGCCTGGTCGCCGGTGTCGAACCAGCCGTCTTCCGTGGTGGCGTTCAGATGGGGGCGTTTCAGATAGCCCCCAAAGTTGGAATTGGCACGTACCCAGAGCTGCCCGATGCTTCCACGCGGCAGCTCCTGGCCGTCGGCATCCACCACTTTCACCTCGGCACCCGGCAAAGGCAGACCATCGGTTTCGATTGCGCGGTGGGCGCCGTCGCTGGGCAAGGTGGTGGTGACTGCGCCGTTCTCCGACATGCCCCAGGCCGAGATGATTTGCGCGCCCAGCGCTGCCTGTGCTTGCTCCACCAAGGGCCCCGGAATGGGCGCGCCTGCGCACAGGAAGGTGCGCAAGCTGGGCACCGGCCCGCTGCTGGCGACTTCGCGCGACAAATCGCTCAGGAAGGGCGTCGAGGCCATGGTGAAGCTGCAGCCTTCTTGCCGCACCAGTTGCGCGGCGGTGGCCGCATTCCACACATCCAGCAGTACCGCCGTGGCGCCCAACATCACCGGCATCATCAGCCCGTACATGAAGCCGGTCTGGTGCGCCATGGGCGATGCCATCAGCACCACATCGTCTGCGCCCAAGGCCAAGCGCTCGGCATAGGCACGGATGTTGGCCATCAAGGTATTGGACGAGTGCATCACGCCCTTGGGCTCACCCGTGGTGCCGCTGGTGTAGATAAGCTGCGTGACCGCATCTGGCGCCACGCGGTGCTGCGACAGAATTTGCGCAGCATCCGCCTCCTGCTCCCAGGCAGGCTGCTCCAACAAGGCTTCAAAACTGTCCGCGCCCGCACCGCCAATGCTCAGCACATGCTGCAAATGCGGCAGCTGCGGCTGTATGCCTTTGAGCATGGCCTCGTAATCGACATTGCGAAAGTCTTTGAGCACGACCACCACTTTGGCTTCGCCATGGCCCAGCATGAAGTTCAGCTCACGTTCGCGGAAGATCGGCATCAGCGGGTTCAGCACCGCGCCAATGCGAGCGCAGGCCAGATACAGCACGCTGAACTGCCACACATTGGGCAACTGGCAAGCCACCACATCCGCAGGCCGCACGCCCAAGCGCCACAAGCCAACAGCTACGCGGTCTGCCATGCGCCCCAATTCGGCATAGTTGAAGCGCCTGGCCGGCGCATCACCGCTGCGCTGTGCCACCAGCGCCAGCTTGTCCGGCGAGCGGCGCACTGCTTCGTCCAGTGCCTGGTTGATGGTGGTGTCCTGCCACCAAGCTTGCTCGACCATGTGGGCGCGGCGCGGCGCCAGCAATACGGCATCAAACTGCATGTGTTGTCTCCTGGTTGAGGGGTGTGCGGCTCCGCGCTTATGGCTGCGCTTTGGGGGCCGTTGGCTTTACGCCGGTACTGCCTGGCGGCCCGCACGCTCGCGGGCAATGATGGTTTTCATGATCTGCGCCGTACCGTCACCGATCTGAAAGCCCAGCACATCGCGCAAGCGCTGCTCCATCACGCCCCGGTCGTAACCGCCGTGGCCGAACATCAGCAGGCATTGGTGGATGCAGTCGTAAGCCAGTTTGGGCGCCCACCATTTGCACATGGCGGCCTCGGCGCTGTGCGGCTTGCCCTGGTCTTTGAGCCAGAGCGCTTGCAGGCAGAGCAGGCGCGCCGCGTTGACTTGCGTGTCGAAATCAGCCAGCGGATGCGAGACGCCTTGAAAGGCCGACAGCGGTTTGCCAAACGCTTGGCGCTGAGCCACGTATTCCCAGGCATCGTCCAGCGCCGCACGCGCCACTGCCAGCACCTGCAGGCCAATCAGCGCACGCGAATAGTCAAAGCCCTGCATCACCTGGACGAAGCCTTTGTTCTCGTCGCCCAGACGGTGCGATACCGGCACGCGCACTTTGTCGAAGAACAGTGAACCACGGCCGATGGCACGCTGACCATGGCAGTCAAAGCGGCTGCGGGTGATGCCGGGCAAATCCATCGGAATCAGCAAAGCAGTCACGCCATGCGCGCCCGATTCCACCGTTCCGGTGCGGCCAAATACCACGGCGATGTCGCACTGGTCGGCCGCCGAGATCGAGGTTTTCTCGCCGCTGACCACGTAGAAATCCCCTTCGCGCTCGATCTTCAGGCGCAGGCTTGCCGCGTCCGAGCCACCGCGCGGCTCGGTCAAGGCAATCGCGCACAGCGCCTCGCCCGCCACCATTTTTTGCAGCCACGGGCCCACCACATCGGCTTGGCCGTGGGCGGCCAGAATCTGGGCGTTCAGCGAGGCAAGCAGCGGCACATAAGACATGCTCAAATCGGCGCGCGCCAGCTCTTCGTGCACCACGCCGGCGGCCAGGCAGCCCATGCCCTGGCCGCCCAGTTTCTCGGGCAGCTCGGGCGCAATCAGGCCCATGGCGCCCATCTCGCGCATCAGGCCGCGATCGAGCACGCGGGTCTGGTCGCGCTCCAGAAAACCGGGCGCCACGCGCTCCTCGGCAAACCGGCGCACCGACTCGGACAGGCTCAACAAATCGTCATCGAGATAGGGATTCATGGTGCTGCTTTACTTGGCGTATTTGCGGAAATCGGGCTTGCGCTTTTCCGACAGGGCTTTCACGCCTTCGCGCGATTCGTCGGTGTCGTAGTACAGCTTGAGCGCGTACATGCCCATGCCGGCAATGCCCGCCTGGTGCGCCGTGTCCATGTTGAAGCTGCGCTTGGCAATGGCAATGGCCGTGGGGCTGCGCTCGCAGATGGTTTCTGCCCACTCTTGCACGGTCTCATCGAGCTTTTCGGGCGCTACGCAGATGTTGGCCAGGCCCATGGCCACAGCCTCTTCGCCCGAGTAACGCTTGTTCAGGTACCAGATTTCGCGCGCCTTTTTCTCGCCCACCACACGCGCCAGGAAAGCGGTGCCATAACCCGGATCGACCGAGCCCATCTTGGGGCCGACCTGGCCGAAGATGGCCTTGTCCGAGCAGATCGTCAGATCGCAGATGGTGCACAGCACGTTGCCGCCGCCGATCGCAAAGCCTTGCACGCGGGCAATCACCGGTTTGGGCACATCGCGGATCGCGGTGTGCAGCTCTTCCATCGGCAAGCCGATGGTGCCGCGGCCGTCGTAATTGCCGTCGTGCGCCGACTGGTCGCCACCGGTACAAAACGCGCGGTCACCCGCACCGGCCAAGACGATGCAGCCCACCGAGCGGTCATAGCCGGCGGCGTTCAAGGCCTTGATCAGTTCGTCGCAAGTGGTGCCGCGAAAAGCGTTCATCTTCTCGGGGCGGTTGATCGTGATCCAGGCCACGCCGTTGCGCACTTCGTACAAGATGTCTTCAAATTGCATGTCAGTCTCCTCAAGGTTCTTTAGAGTTGGCAGCCTCAGCCGGCCATGGTCAAACCGCCCGACACGCTGATCACCTGGCCGGTGACGTAGGCAGCGTCGGTCGAAGCAAAAAACAGAATGGCGCCCGGCAAATCTTCGGGCTGGCCGATGCGGCCCAGCGGTATGGAGCGGGTGAATGCCTCGAGCAGCTTCTCGGGGTTGCTGGCACCGTCTTTGTAGCTGGCGAACAGCGCCGTGTCGGTAGGGCCAGGGCACACCACGTTCACGGTGATGTTGTGACGAGCATGCTCGCGCGCCAAGGTTTTGGACAGTGCCACCAAACCGCCTTTGCAAGCGGCATAAACCGCTTCGCCCGAGGAGCCAACGCGCGCTGCGTCAGAAGCGATGTTCACAATGCGGCCGGCCTTGCGCTCGGCCATTTTGGGCAACAGCGCGTGGTGCATGTTCAGCGCACCCACCAGGTTGATGGCAATCAGCTGCTGCCATTCGCCTTCGTTGGTTTTGGTGAAGGGCTTGAACACATCCCAGCCCGCGTTGTTGACGAGTACGTCGACGGGTGCCCATTGCTCGGCAGCCTGCACGGCGGCATCGACACTGCTGCGGTCAGTGATGTCACACGCCACCGCTTGTGCTTGCCCGCCTGCGGCCTGAATTTTCGCTACAACGGCTTGCGCCGCAGCCAATTGCTTGTCGAGCACCGTGACCTTGGCGCCTTCTTGTGCAAAGCGCTTGCAAGTGGCGCTACCAATGCCGCCACCGCCACCGGTTACTACAACATGTTGCCCTTCAAAACGTGCCATCATTTGCTCCTTCTGCGCTTGCGCAGTGATTAATTGAGCAATATATTTACATAAACAATTTCAGCACGCAAGAGCAAATTCATGGGCAAAACAGCTTCCACACCTAGAGAAAACCCGCAACAGCTGCGCATTGACCTGGCCAACCGCCTGTTCTTCAAGCTCTACCAATGCGCCAACATGTTGCACAAAACTGGCACCAAGGCGGTGGAAGCACAAGGCCTGACCACGCAGCAATGGGCGGTGATGGGCGCCCTGTCGCGGGCCGGAGCCGCGCAAGGCATGGGCGTGGGCGATTTGGCGCGCTATCTGCTGGTCAGTCGGCAAAACCTGGCTGGCCTGCTCACCCGCATGGAAGCCACGGGCTACGTGCAGATGCTGACCGACCCGAGCGACAAACGGGCGCGCCTGGTGCAACTGACCGAGGCTGGCAAGCAGGTGTGGCAGCACGATGCTGCGGCCTCGATTGCCGGCTACTACGAGCAGGCGCTGGAAGGCTTTTCCAGCAACGACATGGTGCATTCCCTGCACTACCTGCTGAAATTGCTGGACAACATGCAGGCGATCGACGCACAGCAAACGGGCAGCGGCGAAGGTGACGAGTCGCAATGAGGTGCGCCATGCAGTAAGAGCCGGCCGGCGCAGGCATGAAAAAGCCCCGCGTTGCGCACTGCAACCGCGGGGCTGGATACATAGAAATGTAAGCCTTACATCAGCGCGCGCGTGATCAGAATTTTCTGCACATCACTGGTGCCTTCGTAGATTTGGCACACGCGCACATCGCGGTAAATGCGCTCTACCGGGAAGTCGTTCACCACACCATAACCGCCCAAGGTCTGGATAGCGGCGCTGCAAACGCGCTCAGCCATTTCGCTGGCAAACAACTTGGCCATGGCGGCCTCTTTCAAGCAAGGTAAACCGGCATCGCGCAAGCTGGCGGCATGCCAGATCAGTTGGCGCGCAGCCTCGATTTGCGTGGCGCATTCGGCCAGGCGAAAGCCCACCGCCTGGTGGTTGATGATGGGCGTGCCGAAGCTCTCGCGCTCTTTGGCGTATTGCACAGCCACATCGAATGCGCTGCGAGCCATGCCAACGCTTTGCGCGGCAATGCCGATGCGTCCGCCTTCCAGTGCGCCCAGCGCAATCTTGTAGCCTTCACCTTCGGCACCAATCAGGTTCTCAGCTGGGATGACGCAGTTTTCAAAGTTGATCTGCGCCGTGTCGCTGCTGTGCTGGCCCAGCTTTTCTTCCAGCCGCGCCACCTGGTAGCCGGGGTTGTCGGTAGGTACCAGGAAAGCGCTCATGCCTTTTTTGCCGGCGCCCTTGTCGGTGACCGCAATCACAATCGCCACCTGGCCGTTCTTGCCGCTGGTGATGAACTGCTTGACGCCATTGATCACATAGCTGTCGCCTTGTTTGCTAGCAGTGGTGCGCAGCGCACTGGCGTCCGAACCCACATGCGGCTCGGTCAGGCAGAAGGCACCGAGCATTTCGCCACGCGCCAATGGCGCCAACCATCTTTGCTTTTGCGCATCGCTGCCGTAGCGCATCAAAATGGCATTGACGGGGCAGTTGGTCACGCTGATGGCCGTGCTGGTGCCACCGTCGCCGGCCGCAATTTCTTCCAACACCAAAGCCAGGCTGATGTAATCCAGCCCGGCACCGCCCAAGCTGTCTGGCACACAGATGCCATAAGCGCCTAACTGCGCCAGGCCCTGGTGCACAGTTTTGGGAAAGTGGTGATCACGGTCCCACTGCGCAGCGTTGGGCCACAGCTCGGCTTGCGCAAATTCGCGCACGGCATCGCGGATCATCTTTTGGTCTTCGGTCAGCAACATGTGACGGTGTCTCCTTGTCTGTTTTGCAAAATTCTTAGTGGTGCGGCTGGGCTACCAGGGCACGCGCACGCCATCGTGGCGCAGCATGCGGCCAGCGTCTTTCTCGCTGACACCGGCCAAGGTTTGCACCATGCCGCCAACGCTTTGCTGCAGCGTCAACGGTGCGCTTGCGCCGCCCATTTCGGTCTGCACCCAACCCGGGTCCAGCGCCACCAGCCGCATGCCCGGCCAACGCGGCTGAGCGCTGGCTACCACCATGTTGAGCGCGGCTTTGCTGACGCGGTACAGCCAGGCATCCGGCCCCGCTTCGCCCAGCAGCGACATCTCGCTGGATACCAAAGCCAACACACCTTGCGCCGCCTGCACCATGGGCGCCACCTGTGGCAGCACTTGCATGGCGCCCAGGACGTTGGTGTGCATGACGGCATCAAACTGCTCTTGCGTAGGCGGCGTGGCGGCATCTGGCGCGCTCCACACGCCGGCTACATACAAAGCCACTTCGAGCTTTTCGCCATCCAGCAGCCATGCCAGACCGCTGACACTGGCGGGCTGCGCTACATCGACCAAGTGCACCTCGGCGCCCAGCGCCTGCACACGCTCGCGGTCTGCAGCTTTGCGCACCGTAGCGATCACCCGATGCCCCGCTTCTCGGTATTGGCGCACCAACTCCAAGCCGATTCCACGCGATGCACCAATCACCAGTATTGCTGCCATGGCCGCCTCTCTCAGCTTTCGCCCTGCTCTTGCACGATTTGCTCGCGGTAGCGCTGCACCATGGCGGCCTGCGATTCCGGTGCAGCTTGCTGGCCGATCTGATCATGGATCATCTGGTTGAGCGTGGGCAGCACACTGCGCTCCACCTGGGTTTCCGCCGCCCACAGCTTGGAGCGCATCAGCGCCTTGGCGCAATGCAAATAGGCTTCGCGCACCTCGATCTCCAGCACCAGTTTGGGCAATTGGCGCTCGGCGGCAAAGCGGTTGGTGAATTCCACCTCGTCACGCAGGCGCACCACGCCGTTCACACGCAAGGTTTCATCCACACCCGGCACCAGAAACAGCAAACCAATGCGTGGGTCTGCCAGAAGGTTGCTGAGCGAATCGAGGCGGTTGTTGCCACCAGCGTCGGGCAGCAGCAGGTGCTTGGCATCAGCGCACTTCACAAAGCCGGGCGGGCCGCCACGCGGCGATGCATCGAGCAATGCACCAGCCGCGCCACCGGTTGCCACGACACATAGCGGAGACAGCGCAATAAAGCGTTGGCAGTGCGCATCCAGATGGTCCAACTGCTTGCGCAGCGCCCGCTCGGCAGGCTCGGCGTAGAGCGTGCGCAGTTGCGCTTGCGTGGTGATCATGCCGCTTTGCCTTCGGGGCGTGGGCCAGCGGCGGCATACAACGCACCGTATTCTTGCCACGAGGGATCGAACATGGTGCTGACTTCCACGTCCAAAGATTCAGCGTGTTGCTGCGCCAGAGCATGTACCTGGTGTACTGCGGCATCGGGGTTTTCAACATAGAAACCAGACACCAGATCACCCTCGCCACTCAAGCGACTGAATGCCAGAATACCTTGCTCCAGCGGCTCCCAGGCGGCTTGCAAACTGGTCTGCACCAGCTTGGCTGCCTCCAGCTCTTGCTGGTTGGCGACGGGCATGCTCACCTCAAGGTAGTGCGGCAAGTCGGCCCGCGTAGCCACGGCGTTGGCAGCTACGCGAAGCGATAATTGGCCCGCCGGCGCATCTTGGGCAGCGCCACGCTGGCGAACATCGAAAACCGTCCACTGGTCGTCGTCGCCTTTGGGAAAGCGGTAGCTGCGGCCCATGTCCTCGCGCTGGAATGCATCGAAGATGGGCGGAAACACTGACAGCGGCTCCGCCCCGCTGACGCCTTGCGAAAAAGCGTCGACAAAATCCACCGGGCCGACGCGCACCGCAAAATCCCACTCGCCCAGTACATGGTCAAGCATGATGAAACTCATGTGCTGAGCATGTTCCAGCATATCGGCGGGGATGATTTTTTCAAAAGCCAGCTCCAGGCCGACTACGCCGCCAGCGTCGTAATGCGCCACCAGCACATCCGAGCAAGCCAGCTCGAAGCCCGCCATGCCCATGCTGAAATCGCTGCCCAGCGTGCGGCTGCGAAACGCCTGCACCTTGTAGCCTGGCAGGCTGGGCGCAGCGCGCACCAGCGCCATGGCGTTTTCAAACTGGTCGGTATTGCCGTGCGCACTGATGATGAGGCGCTTGAACAAGCTGCCGTCCGAGTGCTCCAACTCCAGCGCCAGTTCGGGCGCGTACAAGGCCAGAATGTCGTTGGCTTTGGCGACAAATTCCTGATCGGGCAACAGCGCAAGATTGCGCTCATCGTAGGCAAATGCCTGCCAAAAACCTTCCAGGGCCTGCGTGTCCAGCAAGAGGGGCTGGTCGGTGTGTGCATCGTCGTTCATGGCGAGCCTCCTTTACCAGCCCATTTTGCAGGATTTAGACGATCTCGATCGCCATGGCGGTGGCTTCTCCCCCACCAATGCACAGGGTTGCCAGGCCGCGCTTCTTGTTACGCGCCTTCAGCGCATACAGCAGGGTGACCAAAATACGCGCACCGCTGGCACCGATGGGGTGGCCCAACGCGCAAGCGCCGCCGTTGACGTTGACGATGTCGTGCGGCACCTTCAGATCGTGCATCAGCGCCATGGGCACCACGGCGAAGGCTTCGTTGATTTCCCACAGATCCACGTCTTCGACTTTCCAGCCGGCTTTTTTCAGCGCCTTTTCAGTGGCACCGATGGGGGCCGTGGTGAACCACTCAGGCTCTTGCGCAAAAGTGGCGTGCGAAACAATGCGCGCCAAAGGCTTGCAGCCCAGCTCTTTAGCTGTGGATTCACGCATCAGCACCAGAGCGGCAGCACCGTCGTTGATGCTGGAGCTGGAGGCGGCGGTGATCGTGCCGTCTTTTTTGAAAGCGGGCTTGAGGCTGGTGATCTTGTCCAGCTTGGCCTTGGCCGGGCCTTCGTCCTCGGAAATCGTCACCTCGCCCTTGCGCGTGCTCAACGTGACCGGCGTGATCTCGTCCTTGAAAGCGCCGGACTTGGTAGCGGCTTGCGCTCTTTCCACGCTGGCGATGGCGAACTGGTCTTGCTGCTCGCGGGTGAAGTGGTATTTGGCCGCACAGTCTTCACCAAAAGTACCCATGGAGCGGCCGGGCTCGTAAGCGTCTTCCAGGCCGTCGAGCATCATGTGGTCGAACACCTTGTCGTGCCCCATGCGGTAGCCGCCACGGCCTTTTTTCAGCAGGTACGGGGCATTGGTCATGCTCTCCATACCACCAGACACCATCACATCTCGGCTGCCTGCCACCAACTGGTCGTGCGCCAGGATAGTGGCCTCCATACCTGCACCGCACATCTTCGACAGCGTGACAGCACCCGTGCTCTTGGGCAGGCCGCCCTTGAAGAGCGCCTGGCGTGCGGGCGCCTGGCCCTGGCCAGCCATCAAGCAGTTGCCAAACAAGACTTCTTCCACCTTCTCCGGAGCGATGCCGGCACGCGCTACGGCTGCCTTGATGGCCGCGCCGCCCAGGTCGTTGGCCGACAGGTCGGCGAAATCGCTCATAAAGCCACCCATGGGGGTGCGAGCTGCGCCGACGATGACGATGGGATCTTTCATGTTTGTCTCCTGTGTGTTGCTGCTGAAAACAAGGCCTGCAAACAGGCCTTGGTCTTGGGGTGTTATGGATCGGTAAAAGCGGCCAAGTCATCCTTGCTCGGCCTGCCCGCGATCCGGCTTGCGCGCCTTATTCGCGAACGCGTGTGGCCACGTTGTCGATGGCTTTTTGGTACACCTCTTCCAGGCCGCCCACGCCAGGCACGGTCATGCCCAGGTCGGTGATCAGGCCGTTCTTGAGGCTGTAGCACCAGCCGTGCAGGGTGACCTTCTGG
Organism: Comamonas trifloxystrobinivorans; assembly: GCF_043359985.1. NCBI lineage: Bacteria > Pseudomonadati > Pseudomonadota > Betaproteobacteria > Burkholderiales > Comamonadaceae > Comamonas > Comamonas trifloxystrobinivorans. The sequence goes on along the minus strand of NZ_JBHZGV010000026.1, from coordinate 3,715 downwards.
CCACGAGCCCAGGCATCTTGCAGCACCGTGCTTTGCGCCACGTTCACCACTTGCTCGATGGCGTTGAGTTCGCACAGCGCATCATGGCGAAACTGGGGCTTGAGGTTTTGCAACAGCTGGATGTGCTTGTCGCGAATATCGCGGACGTGGCGCGTCCAGTTGTCCACCAGGCCCAGACGCAGGCCTTCCAGCGCAGCCATCACGCCGCCGCAGCCATAGTGGCCTACGACCATCAGGTGCTCGATCTTGAGCTGGTCCACCGAGTACTGGATGGTGGACAGGCAGTTCAGATCGCTGGGCACCACCACGTTGGCCACGTTACGGTGAACAAACACCTCGCCCGGCTCCAGACCGGTGATCTGGTTGGCAGGAACGCGGCTGTCGGAGCAGCCGATCCACATGTACTTGGGATGTTGCTGCGACATCAGCCCGGTGAAGAACCCGGGGCGATCACGCTCCACCTGGCTTGCCCACTCACGGTTGTGGACAAAGAGTTCTTCGATGGAGGTCGTAGTCATAAAGCTATCCTTTGGATTCGGTTGTCAAGGATGGCGCAGCACGCGCGCTGTCAGCAGGTTTCCGCGAACAGTTCGCGACCGATCAGCATGCGACGAATCTCGCTGGTGCCGGCGCCAATTTCGTAGAGTTTCGCATCTCTCCACAAACGACCGAGCGGGTACTCGTTGATATACCCATTGCCACCATAGATTTGGACGCCTTCGCCAGCCATCCAGGTGGCTTTTTCGGCGCACCACAAAATCACGCTCGCACAATCCTTGCGCACTTGGCGAACGTGGTCCGTTCCGAGCAGATCGAGGTTTTTAGCAACCGTATAGGCAAAAGAGCGGCCTGCTTGCAGCACGGTGTACATATCAGCCACCTTGCCCTGGATGAGCTGGAACTCACCAATGCTCTGGCCGAACTGCTTGCGGTCGTGGATGTACGGCACCACGTTGTCCATCACCGATTGCATAATGCCCAGCGGACCACCAGTCAAAACAGCGCGTTCGTAATCCAGGCCGCTCATCAGCACCTTGGCGCCGCCGTTAACCTGACCCAGCACGTTCTCTGCAGGTACCTCGACGTTCTGGAACACCAGCTCGCCCGTGTGGCTGCCGCGCATGCCCAGCTTGTCGAGTTTTTGCGCGATCGAGAAACCCTTCATGCCTTTCTCGATCAGGAAAGCCGTCACACCGCGGGCACCCAGCTCAGGCTCGGTCTTGGCGTACACCACCAAGGTATCTGCATCGGGGCCGTTGGTAATCCACATCTTGTTGCCGTTGAGCACGTAGTAGCCGCCCTTGTCTTCAGCGCGCAGCTTCATGCTGATCACGTCAGAGCCAGCACCTGGTTCACTCATGGCCAAAGCGCCGACATGCTCGCCGCTGATCAGCTTGGGCAAGTACTTGGCCTTTTGTGCGTCGTTACCGTTGCGGTTGATCTGGTTCACGCACAGGTTGCTGTGCGCGCCATATGACAAGCCCACCGAGGCACTGGCACGCGAGATCTCTTCCATTGCCACCATGTGTGCCAGATAGCCCATATCAGCGCCACCGTACTGCTCGGGTACCGTGATACCCAGCACGCCCAGATCGCCAAACTTGCGCCACAGATCCATTGGGAACTGGTCGTTGCGATCAATTTCGGCAGCGCGCGGAGCGATCTCTGCCTGGGCAAACTCACGCACTGCGTCGCGCAATGCATCAATATCTTCGCCGAGCTGGAAATTCAAACCTGGAAGTCCGGACATGTGCTTGTCTCCTTGATGGCTCTGTCATTGTTGAGGTATGGCAGCATGCACTGCGACTGCGACACCTACGTTTACGTTAACGTCAAATATAAGCTATTTTTTTCCAGCCGGCATCTGCAGCAGCTCTTGCGCTTCGCGCAGATGTTCGTCAATTTCTGCCAAATTGGCTTGCAAATCTGCCAACTGCGAATGCAGGCGCTCGCGGTGGCCAGAGAGCAGTTGCACAAACCGAGCCAGCTGCATTTGCGTGTCGCGAGGCGACTCGTACAGATCCAGAATCTCTTTAGCCTCTTGCAGGCTCAAGCCCAAGCGCTTGGCGCGCAGCGTCAAACGCAGACGGGTGCGATCCTTGGCCGAATAAATGCGCTGCTTGCCGCTGACACCCGCGCGCGCAGGGTGCAAGAGCCCCATGTCTTCGTAAAAACGAATGGCGCGGGTGGTGAGATCGAACTCCTCGGCCAAATCGCTGATGGTGTAGGTGGCGGTGACTGTCCCCATGCGCAAATCCTTGTTGAAGGTGCATTATCAATGCGCGGCAGAAATCAGCAAGTCACCCAGGCACAAACCGGCGCGCCGTAAAAGCAAAACCCCCGAGACCATTGAGATCACGGGGGTTAGCAGGATAAGAGCCTGACGATGACCTACTTTCACACGGGAATCCGCACTATCATCGGCGCGAAGTCGTTTCACTGTCCTGTTCGGGATGGGAAGGAGTGGGGCCAACTTGCTATGGTCATCAGGCATAACTTTTTGCCAGGCAGCCGATCTTGCGATCTTTGGTGGCTACCCAAGCGAATTCATAGAGTCTGCAGCAAGCTTTCGCTTGTTGCTATCAGCGTGTAATTTGATTGCGCCGACCTGAGCTGTGCATTGTAACACGCTAGGCCTTTGGCATAACTGCAGTTGCAGTGTTGTCTTCGCATGCATCCCCTTCTAAGGTGGGGATCATCAAAGTTATAGGGTCAAGCCGCACGAGCAATTAGTATTGGTTAGCTTAACGCATTGCTGCGCTTCCACACCCAACCTATCAACGTCCTGGTCTAGAACGACTCTTTAGGGGGGTCAAGCCCCCGGCAGATCTCATCTTGGAACGAGTTTCCCGCTTAGATGCTTTCAGCGGTTATCTCTTCCACACATAGCTACTCGGCAATGCCACTGGCGTGACAACCGATACACCAGAGGTGTGTCCACTCCGGTCCTCTCGTACTAGGAGCAGGCTTCCTCAAATCTGCAGCGCCCACGGAAGATAGGGACCAAACTGTCTCACGACGTTTTAAACCCAGCTCACGTACCTCTTTAAATGGCGAACAGCCATACCCTTGGGACCGACTACAGCCCCAGGATGAGATGAGCCGACATCGAGGTGCCAAACACCGCCGTCGATATGAACTCTTGGGCGGTATCAGCCTGTTATCCCCAGAGTACCTTTTATCCGTTGAGCGATGGCCCTTCCATACAGAACCACCGGATCACTATGTCCTGCTTTCGCATCTGCTCGACTTGTCAGTCTCGCAGTTAAGCACGCTTATGCCATTGCACTATCGTCACGATGTCCGACCGTAACTAGCGTACCTTCGAACTCCTCCGTTACGCTTTGGGAGGAGACCGCCCCAGTCAAACTGCCTACCATGCACTGTCCCCGATCCCGATTAGGGACCAAGGTTAGAACCTCAAACACACCAGGGTGGTATTTCAACGTCGGCTCCAGGTGAACTAGCATCCACCCTTCAAAGCCTCCCACCTATCCTACACAGATCTGTTCAAAGTCCAATACAAAGCTACAGTAAAGGTTCATGGGGTCTTTCCGTCTTTCCGCGGGGAGATTGCATCATCACAAACATTTCAACTTCGCTGAGTCTCAGGAGGAGACAGTGTGGCCATCGTTACGCCATTCGTGCAGGTCGGAACTTACCCGACAAGGAATTTCGCTACCTTAGGACCGTTATAGTTACGGCCGCCGTTTAC
>NZ_JBHZGV010000025.1:0-55242 GCF_043359985.1 Comamonas trifloxystrobinivorans | reverse complement strand
GGCAGTTGAAAGTGGTTGCTTGATGACTCTAAAAGAGTACCAAAAGCATCAAATTTTCTGAAATGATGCTTTTGAGTTGCTTTGTTGCTGAGTCAGAGCAGGCCAAGGCGGCGCATCGACGCCAGCCATGCATCCTTGGCTGCCTGATAACTGAATTCGCTCTCGTGCTTCATCCGGCAGCGAAAGCAGGGTGCTTCCTTTTTATCCATCCTCATTCCTCCGCGCCTGGGCGCAAATCAGGCCGCGATGACTTCGGCTGGTTCTTTGATCTTTGGCATCCAGAGCTTTGCGTGGTACTCGACCAGCACAAGTGCAGCGCGGTACTCTTGGCCGTGCTCGTTGTCGCCGTGCTCACGCTGCAATTTGGCAGCGAACTCATCGACCGACCCGAAGAAACACCCGGCTTGCAGGTACACGCCTTTGTCGGTGATAAATGCCGTGAGGTAATCGCAGCGCGAGCCGATGGGGCCGAGGATGAAAACAGGGCGATCGCCGATAATCTTTTGTCCTCCGCTCAGGTAGGCACCGCTCAGGTAGGCATCGCTCAGGTAGGCACCGCGCAGGTTGGCACCGCGCAGGTTGGCATCGCTCAGGTAGGCATCGCTCAGGTTGGCACCGCTCAGGTTGGCACCGCGCAGGTTGGCATCGCTCAGGTAGGCACCGCGCAGGTAGGCACCGCGCAGGTTGGCACCGCTCAGGTTGGCATCGCTCAGGTAGGCACCGCGCAGGTTGGCACCGCTCAGGTAGGCATCGCTCAGGTAGGCACCGCGCAGGTTGGCACCGCGCAGGTTGGCACCGCTCAGGTAGGCATCGCTCAGGTAGGCACCGCGCAGGTTGGCACCGCGCAGGTTGGCACCGCTCAGGTAGGCATCGCTCAGGTAGGCACCGCGCAGGTTGGCACCGCGCAGGTTGGCACCGCTCAGGTAGGCATCGCTCAGGTAGGCACCGCGCAGGTTGGCACCGCGCAGGTTGGCATCGCTCAGGTAGGCACCGCTCAGGTAGGCACCGCGCAGGTTGGCACCGCTCAGGTTGGCACCGCGCAGGTTGGCATCGCTCAGGTAGGCACCGCTCACCGTGGCCTTTTCGAGTGCATGGCGCATGCGCAACCCACTCTCCACACCATCCGGCGCTTCGCACTCAAGCAGGACTTTTTCAGGGTCCCAGCGGGAGTAGATTTTGATCATTTGGCTCATTGGATTCACTCCTTAAAAAACGAAACCCTCCGAGGGGAGGCTGGGGGTTAGTAGCGCATGTTCCACTTGAGGGCCTCTGCCAGTTGCCGGATCACAGCAATGTCTGCGGCCATCGTTTCAAGCGTGGTTGGCGCTGGCTCTTGGCTGGCGGCCAGGTCAAACTCGCCGTCAAAAGTCTTTGCCAGGCGGTAGATCACTTCGGCGTTGACAGACCGGCCGGCGGCCTTCGCCTCCTGCTGCAATCTGCTCTTCATCTCTTGCGACATGCGCAGGGGTAGCTGTGCATCGCGGGCTTGTGTGTAGGCCGTGTATCACTCCTAAAAACAAAACGCTCCCGACTGGAAGCGCTGTGTTTTTGCCCCTCAGTGAGAAGGGCCTTGCAAGGTAATTTCAACCGCGCAGTGCGAGAACAACTCGGGTCGCGAGGTATGACAAGATTGCTGCCGTGTTGAAATATGTCAGCGCCTCAGTTAAGGAAAATTCCATGGATCTTTCTCCTGCAGTTGTGAATGGATTGTTTGCCCTGGGCGGGGCATTGTTAGGGTCGATTGCTCCGGTCATCGCGTCGGTTGCTACTCGGAAAGCTGAAGACAGAAAAAGCCAGCGCGAACTGGCGGCCAAGCTGTCTTTGGAGTCATGGCGGTTACGCCTGGAAAACACGGGTGCAGCCGGGCCGCTGGAGCACCAGCTCGTTTACACAACGCTGATTTCTGACCTGGCGATGGAGCAGGACTTAACCCCCGAGAAGGTAAAAGCGCGGTTGGATGAAATCTCGAAGATCGTTGATGTGATGGCTGAGCACTCAAGGGAGGCACAGCTAAGGCACGTCGACAGCACGCGCAAAAGGCGAGAGCAATCAGTCGTGTGAAATGAGAAAACCAAAACCGCCTTTCACCCAGCTTTGGTTTTTGCCCTCCGTAGAGGGCGGTGTCCTGGCCGTGTCTTTCCGGCCTGTCAGCCTTTCGGCAGGGCTTTTCTGTTCTTGGCAACCCTGTTTGCCTCACCGCCGTATTGAACCCAGCGGGTGGATTTCGCGTGACCTTTGATGTTCCTGTTGCTTTTCCCATCCGGGGGCAGAGCAGTACTGACTACGGCGACCGATGGCCTTTTCTATCCCGCTACCACCCGCGGTGCCTTGTCTTTTAGCAGCCGTGCTTGCTGCAAGAGCAGGGCGCTGGCTCGATCACTTGGCACCCACCGCTTTTTGTGAAGCGGTGAAGTGATTATCACGAATGTGAAATGCAATGTCAACACGTTCGTGATATTTCTTGCTACACTACTCTCCACGGACGCAAAAAAGCCGCCATCAGGCGGCGACTCGGCAAAGGCTGGGGTTGTTCTTTTGAGAGGTGCGCGTTGAATTTTCAGCAGGAGGCAGAGCGGTTTCCCGCCCTGCTCCGTACTAGGTCACATCGTCAGTAGGTAGATGACAAGGCAAATTGCAGTGATGCACTTCGCTACGTCGATCTTGACGATCACCTTCACTTGGGTCTTCATGGTTGATACCTTGAAAGGCCCTGTGGCCACAGGACGTTAATCCTGCTGTGAATTTATAGCGCGCCCTTGCTAGCGCGGCAGCTACGCCTTCCTAGGATGCTTTGCTGCATCGGCCTCGCGGGCCTTTTCACCATGTCGGCCAGGTGCATCCACACCATATGGCGGCCATGGTTTCCGGGTCAGCGTCACCTATAAGCGCTTTGCGATAGCGCAGCGGGAGTTCGCAGCTCCCATGCGCAGTATCTCAGAAGTAACAGCCCCAACCTTTGTTTGGTTAACAAAAAGCCGCCCGGGTGGGCGGCTGCGAATGGGGTTCAGGTTTTAGATCCAGTTTTCCTGAGACTTGTCGTAGATCTTGCTTGTTGATGCGTTCGCTTTAACAAGGTTGATGCCATGAATGGCGTCTTGCTTGTTCATGTAGCCCTCCGCTCCGGTTGCAATGATTTTGTGGTTTTCAGCATTGAGGTTCCAGTACCACTGGTTGTTCTTGTCGCTTTTGAAAAGGATGAAATACATGACTACCTCTAGTTTTGTTGGCGGGCGTGGCTGCACCTTTGTGGTGGATGGGCCTGAAGTGGAAATTCTCCAACACTCACGCCCGTCAACCCGCGTCCCATTGAATGATCTGCTCGAGTTCGCCCAGAACCACGGGCTCCGATCTGGCGAAGTGAATGTTTCTCCTTTGAAAAATTACGGCTTCGATTACGAATACGAAGGTAAGAGCTTCGTGTTTCATATTGTTGCGAAAACTGAAGAAGAAGCAAGGGCGCGCGCCAAGCTGATGGGGCAGGCCGCGTATGTTGGTGAACTGAAACCAGAAGCCGCCTCGGTGGGCGGCATGGAAGGATGATGATGCTTAAGTTTTTTCTACCACTCATTGCAGCCATGAAGGCTGGTATACGCGGATCTGACGGCTGGAATCTTGGCGTCGAGGTGGCTCAGGCCTACAAAGGTTGCAAGGCAGAGCTCAATCGTCCGACTGAGCAGCAATCGTCTTCGGATAGCTAACCTGTAGTTGCGGCTATAGACACTACGGCTGTATTGACGCGGCAAATGCTTTGAAGGCCGCTTCCTCTCGCGGACTGAGGTCCGCAGCCACCTTGGTCATGATTTTTTTGGAGATTTCGCTGTATGCATCTTGAAACATTGCAGCCTGCATATCAGAACTCGCCGGGTCGAGCCAGGGCAGGGTCAGATCTGAATATTCCTTTTCACCTGCTTGTAGCTTTGCTTCCATCGCCGCTAGAGTCATTTGCCTCTCGGGCTCCGGAGTCATTGCAATTCGAGCTCTCCAGAGATCAGCAAGCCAGTCAATTAAAACCTGCTGGGCAAGATTGCGAGTCTTAGCCTCTAGTAGTTGGTGTTCCTGCGGTGTCATAAAACCCTCTCGGGATGGTAGTTGTGGAACTTCCATCGTAACCCGAGAGGGTTCTTTTTTGCCTATGCCAGGCGCACATCGAAGCGGGTGTCTTCGGTGGGGCGATAGCCGCCCAGCGCGACCTGAGTTGCCTTGGCCAGCGCTTTGTGGAATGACATAGCTTGGCTCTGAGCGCTGGAGCTAAGTGGCACGTCACCATCCAGGGCGGTCTGGTATGCCTTATAGGCCTTTTGCAGCTGGTCGTGGTTGGTGAACTCTTTAGAGAGGATGCTTGAAAACTTTTGCTCTGCTGCAACAATGCCCTCAGCAGTCATCTTGTTTGGGGCATCGAGCAGTGTGGCGTTGATGCTGGACATAACTTGCTCCTGTACTGGTTAAAAATACAGTTGCAAGCATAGCTCGATGCTGTGTATTTGTACAGTTATTTTGTGCCCTCCAACAAAAAACCGCCCGGAGGCGGTTTGCTAACTGGATGGTGAGTAGGGTTACCTTGCAAGAGCAAGATGCATGCCTTCGTTTCGGGCGTGCTCTACGGCTTCTTGGGCTGTTGCGAACAGTTTGGTGAAGGTGTAGATGGTGTCTTGCGCCAACGAGCCTTGCCCAGACTTCAGGGAGACTGCGGACTTGAACGTGCCGTCAGATTGCTGGCTCACGCCTGGCGAGATGAGAAAACGAGAGATTTTGTTTGTTTCTTTGATAAATTGGAACATGATTGCGCGCCCCACACTTGAACGGAGGGGCTTGAAGCGCCAGAAATAAAAAACTAACAGAGGGGAAAGCCGACCCTAGGAATTTATTGTGGCTTGTAGCTTGCCTAGGATGGTGCGCGATTGAGCGTGAGAACTCGGCACTTGTTGGATATGGTCGGGGGCAAGCGGGCCCAAACCTTCTTTTATTTTACCAAATAGTTTAACGAAAAGCCACCCGGAGGTGGCTGGGGAGTTAGTCTTTTCGACTCCGCATTCCGCGATCAAACAGCTTGGCAAGGGCACCCATGACAGGGACGCTCAGAAAGCCTAGTGTCACTTTCCAGTCTGCACCTTTGTCGATGCTCCAGATTGCTGCTCCAATACAGGCTAAAACCAGAATGGCTCCAACAATGCGACCGCCGGCTTCAATGATTACTTCGGAAATTGTATAGACACGCTCATTTCCAAGTCGAGCGCTCTGTTCCTTTTCGCACATGACCATGATTCGCTCTGCGCCGTTTGGGATGATGCGATCAAATTGTTCCAAGGCGCCAGGTGGTGGCAATGGGCCTTGCCATTGGGCAGATACGATAGAAGCGCTATGCGTCGGCGCTGAGGCAGGCGTATTATTTGTTGTCTTGTGCTGCTTGGCGTTCATTTTCTCGGCGAATTACCTTGTTCATCGTATTACCCACGCGCTCCACGTCTCCGCGCATACGCTGCAGATCGGTGCCCTGTGGGCGATGTTGAAACGCTGGTGCAGCAAACGTAGTTGCTACTGCTCCAAGGCCGCTGAGAAGTGCGGCCAGGAATTTTGCGGTGTGTTTCATCTCTGACCTCCTAAGCTGTAGATTTTAGCAGGTCGACAATTTCTGCGCTATAACGCGCGAAATTTTCACCTATACATTCTCTACGAATTACGTTTCCGTAGAGCCGCGTCCTGCTGTCTAGCCTAGCACTTTCCGCCGCCCAATCACAGTCCCCACCCCCACCAGCACAGTCATAGCCCCAACGCAGATAGGGCAGGCACCTGCTGCGGCTCTCCCAGTCTTGGCAGCGAGCCGCTCCAAGGCTACAGCTTCCGCCCGTTCCAGACCCACACGACCCGCCCAAGCACGTCGATCTCACTGTCTCCGTTGAGCTCTTGAACGAGGGGGACATTCTTGTTGTCGCTCGACACAATGCGCGATCCGTCGAATCTCTCCGTTACTCGCTTGATGAAAAGTCTTTTGCCGGTTCCCAACACGTATACCCCATCTGCCATCGAAGGATCGCGGCGGCCCGTGTCAACCAGAAGGATATCGCCGTCCTCGAATGTGGGGTACATGGAGTCGCCGTAGGCGTGGATGAAGCGCAGTGCGTCGTGTGAACTGGGGCGGATGCGCTTGTCCAGCCAGTCAGGGGAGATGGCCAAGGAGCCCACCATCACATCGTCGTGCTCAACATCGGTGCCCGGGCCCATGCTGCCCGCGTTGGCCAGCAACGGGATGTGAACTGCAGGTGTGCCAGGCTGGGGAGTGGGGGATAGGTTGGTTACAGCTACAGATGCAGACTGCGCCTGCTGCTTATGCCCTTTGCCTGACTCAAGCCAAGCGGGATCCACGCCAAGAGCGCTAGCAATGGCGAGCAGCTCCCTGGGCCTCTTGCGGAGGCCCGTCTCAATATTTCCTATGGTGCCCTGACTTACTTTTGCCTTAGCAGCCAATTCTGGCTGGGTTAAGCCTAGTTCTTCACGGGCCTGTTTGAGGCGTTCTGCGATTGTATTCACAGTTGTGATTCTCTTCGGGAGTTGACACACGTTGGTGATTGAATAAAATCACGAACGTGAAACAAACTTTCCCCACCCCACTTTTAGATGCCATTGCCTATGTAGGTGGAGCAGGAAAACTTGCGGCCGCCATTGGTGTTGGGCAATCCGCCATCAGCAACTGGCGTGCGCGAGGAACTGTCCCCGATGCATTGATGTGCTCTGCCATTGAGCGGGTCACGAACGGCACGGTGACCCGGCGCGATCTCCGTCCAGATGACTGGCAAGAAATCTGGCCCGAGCTCGCGAGCCAATCCAAGGAGGCCAACCATGCGTGAGTACATCGCTGCCATTGATCTTGAAAAATTTGCGGCTTCCATGGTGGAGCAATCCTCAAGCGGTAAGGCATCGCTAGGGGCGGAGTTTTCCGTTGCTGCAGATGCCAATGGCATGACCTTGGGCTCACATGAGGCGGGTGATGTTCGGCGCGCACGCTTGCGCATGAGTGCACTTGAGACTGCCCGCTTTCTGAGCGCAACCCCCAGCGTGGAGCAGCAAATAGCAGATGCGCGTGTGCTGCTGGTGGCTTCTGAGCGCTGGTCTGAAAACGCATGCCTTCGACCGCACCTGGAGCGCGTTTTGGTGTGGGCGTGCGGAGAGGCTGAGACAGCGGCGCAAGCGGTGGCGCTAGCAGACCAAGTTTTCAGCTTTTTGACTGGCGAAGTTGATCCACCTGCTGCTGGAGGTCGGTGATGGATGCCTGCACTGCATCGGTGAATTGCTGCAGCCGGTCTTTGAGAAAAGCGTCTTGTGGCGTGTTGCTCAGGCGCTGTTTCACCAGCTCGTTCAGCTCGGCGGCTGCTTGCTGCAGTGTCAGTTTTTTCATGTCTGCCCCTCCTGGGGATGGTAGTTGGGAAGCTTCCATTCTGCCCCAGGAGGTGGTGGGCACCACTCGTCATAGATCACCCCCTTGCCCGCGCATGCGCCGAGCCATTGCGCGACGAGCTGCACCGCTGACTGCTGGCGCATCTGCCTCAGTCACCTCAAACCGATAAACCAGCCGGGCGACCCCGGCGCTGTCTACCAGGACCACTCGATGACAGTCATCCGCAACGTTGAAGCCAAAGAACGAAATGAGATAGCGGCGCAGCAGGCTGCGTTCTCGTTGGGCTTTGGCTTCAGTTTCCAGAAAGTTTTCCATGGCTGAAGTTTCTCAAGATGTGCGTGAAAGCGCACGCAAGATCGAAACCGCATTGCGCAACGCTCTTGCAGACATGGGCCAGGCCCGAGTGGCCGACAAGATGAATGTTTCGGAGTCCACCGTTTCGCGGATGAAGGACGCCGATATTGAAAAGTTTGCTCTCTTTGTTGCAGCGCTCAATTGCAGCGTGGTGGGCAAAGAGCAGCGCGTTATCAGTGCAAGCGACTTGCAGGTTTTGAAGCACCTTGCAGCGCGTGGCTTGCCTCATGTGGGAGGTGGAGCATGAACGCCCCAATGCCTTGGTTCCGCATGTATGTGGACTTTTTGAACGACCCCAAGCTGATTGCACTGGCGTTTGAGGACCAGCGCCACTTTATCGGGGTGCTGGCGCTTAAAAGCGATGGCGCGCTGGATGGGGGCACTGACCCTGATTTGCTGGACCGCATTGTGGCTCAGCGCCTGTGGATCGACCACGCAATCATCCGCGATGTGAAGAAGCGCTTGGTAGCTGCAGGACTGATCGACACCAGCTGGCAACCGGTGGCCTGGGAGCGTCGGCAGTTCAAAAGCGATAGCAGTAAAGACCGTGTAGCCCGCTTTCGCGCAAAGAAAAAAGGTAGCAGCGGAGTAGGTAACGGCGATGAAACGTTACAGCAACGGCCAAGTAACGCTGTAGATACAGATGCAGATACAGATACAGAAGTAGATACAGCTAAAGAACTAGAGACAGAGGATGTCACTGGCGAAAAAGCCGCTGCGCCTGCGGCTTCGCCAAAGGCGTCTGAGAAGCGAGCAACACGGCTGGCGGCAGATTGGGTGCTGCCCAACCCCTGGGGGCAGTGGGCACTGGCTGAGTTCCCGGCAATGACCAAGGCGGATGTGCGCAAGCAGGCCGATGTGTTTGCCGATTACTGGCATTCGGAAGCTGGCCAGAAGGCGCGCAAGCTCGATTGGCTGGCGACCTGGCGCAACTGGATTCGCCGCCACAACGAGCAGCGGCGCCCGGGCGGCAGTGGCCAGCAGGCCGCGAAGTATGCCGGCGCGGCAGCTGCGATTTACGGGGGGGCAGACCTATGAAACCCGTGGCAACCGTTGCCCAGCAGCAGCTGAACAAGGGCCAGCGCGTGCCGCGCGAGGCCTCGCCAACCACCCGCAAACTGTTTGTGCTGCTGCACGGCGCCTACGGCAACCAGTTCCTTGCCAAGTTCCACACGGGTCAACTATCCGACGATGAAGTCAACGCAGGCAAGGACAAGGGTTTGCTGGCCGCCATGCTGGTGTGGGATGCCGACTTGAAGCGCTTCCCCGAAAACGTAGTGGAAGCTGCCGCCAGGCGCGCTTTGGAGCAGCACCCCGACTATGCGCCGACTCTGCCGCAACTGCTGCGCATTTGCGAAGCCGTGATGCCGCGCAAGACCTATGCAGAGCTGAGCGGTTTGCCGCGCTTGCCCGCGCCGCAGCACCAGCGCATTGACGTGTCGATTGAGCGTGTGGGCGATGGCAAGGACTGGGCCCGCGTGATCCAAGCACGGCTGGCGGCGGGGGACAAGACCGTCTCTCACCGCGCCGCGCGCAACGCAGCCGAAGCGCTGAACAAGTGCAAGGCGGCTGCAGCAAAAACCGATGAGCCTGTGGAGGTGCAGCAATGCTGAATTTGACGATGCGGCAGCGCGAGGTGCTGGAGTTCATGCGCGAGTTCTTCGCTGAAAACGACCAGTTGCCCCCTGGCCATGTGATTGCCAAGCGCTTTCGCATGCGCTCGGCCAATTCGGTGCAGTGCGTCGCTTACGCGCTGGAGCGCAAGGGCGCGATTGAGCGCAACGCGGTGGGCAAGTTCCGCTTTGCCCGCGCACAAAGCCAGGAAGCAGGTGCCGCATGACATGCATGGATTGCCGCCACTGGAGCCCGGCCACGACCACGAAGGCCATGGCTGTGATGGGCTTTGCCCGCTGCCTGCAGCGCCCGACACCCGGTTTGACCATGAGCGCACACGCTCGCCAGTGCGAGCAGTTTGCCCAGGCCGACGAGAAGACAACCAAGCCCCGCCACGCGAAGTGGGGCCAGAAGGACAGCAATGCGAACGATTGAGGAAATCAAGGACCGGTGCTTTGTTACCGAGGACGGGCACTGGCTGTGGCGCGGTGCATTGCGCCCAAGCGGACGCCCGCATATTTCTGCGCCTGACTTCACAAAGCGCGGTGGCGCAATGGTGACGCAAGGCGGCGCCCGGGCGGTGTGGCACATCGTCAAGCGCGAGCCGGTGCCCGAGGGCCACCGCGTTTTTATGAAGTGCGAGCACCCGACATGCTGCAACCCCGATTGCATGCGCACGGCAGACGAGCATGCCTACGGCCGCTTCCGCGCCCGCAATGGGCAGATGAAGGGGCAGCCGCGGCGCATTGTTGCTAATCGCGCCATTGGCGCCAAACGCACCAGTTTGAATGCCGAGCAGATGCTGTATGTGCAGACCAGCCCGAAGACGGGTGTTGAGCTTTCCGCAGAGCTGGGCGTGAGCCGCACAACGATTTGCAAGGTGCGCCGGGGTGGCTACGTGGTGGCCGCGGCTGGCGCGCATCCCAACCCATTCGCTGCGCTGATGCGCTGACCTGGAGGCACACGATATGCAACTGCAGACCGCAACGAGCAATCCGACCATGAGCAGCCGCGAGATTGCTGATCTGGTTGAGGCGCGCCACAACGACGTGGTGGCCACCATTGAGCGCTTGTTCACCAAAGGGCTTTTGCGATCAAGTCGTAAAACCCGCCGCGAAGACACCGGAGGCCGACCCATCGAGGTTTACGACCTGACCGAGCGCGATACGCACCTGGTTGTTTCCGGCTACAGCGACGAGCACCGCGCCCGCGTCATTGACCGCTGGCAAGAGCTGGAAGCCGCGAACGGCCCGAAGCTGCCGCAGACCATGGCCCAGGCGCTGCGCCTGGCCGCAGAGCAGGCAGAGCGGATTGAGCACCAGCAGGCCCAACTGGCGCTGGCCGCGCCCAAGGTGCAGTTTGTCGATAGCTATGTGCAACCCTCGTCGGGCAGCAAGTCTTTCCGCCAGGTGGCCAAGCTGCTCCAAGCCAACGAGCATGAGTTTCGCGCCTGGCTGCAGGACGAAAAGATCATGTACCGCCTGGGCGGCGAGTGGGCGCCGCACGCAACGCACCTGCAGGCCGGCCGCTTTGAAGTGAAGACGGGTGTAGCTGACCACGGCGAGAAGACCCACGCTTACAGCCGCTCGCTGTTCACCAGCAAGGGGATCAACTGGGTAGCAGGAGAGTGGGCCAAGCACAAGCTGGCGCTGGCCACTGGGCAGGAGGGCGCCGCATGCTGATGTTTGAAATCCCCGGCGAGCCGGTGGCCAAGGCCCGCCCGCGCGCCACGATGCTGGCCGGCCGCGCCAGGCTTTACACGCCGGCCAAGACGCAGAACTACGAAGCCCGTGTGGCGTTGTTCGCGCAGCAGGCCATGGCCGGCCGCCCAGTAATGGAGGGGCCGGTAGCGCTGTCGGTGACTGCACTTTTCTCGATTCCGCCCAGCTGGACGAAAAAGCGCCAGGCTGCCGCACGCGCCGGCACCGAGCAGCACACGAAAACCCCGGATCTGGACAACGTGCTCAAGGCGATCAAGGACGGGCTCAACGGCGTGGCCTGGAAAGACGACAGCCAGGTGTGCGTGCTGCGCGAGTGCCGTAAGGGCTACAGCGACACGCCGCGCGTGCTGGTGACTGTGGAGCCCATCTGATGGAGTACCAGGACGAATCGCTTGATCGCGGTACACGCGGCAAATTGGGGGCGCTGGAAGCGCTGAAAGAGCTATCGCCCCAGTACGCGCAGGCCAAAGCAGATCGCACTCGATTGGAGCACTTCCGCAAGAGCAAGAAGGCGCTCTTGATGATCGAGGCAGAGCGTGACCACGGCCATAAAAGCGCCGCTATGCAGGAGCGATACGCCTACGCTCACGGTGAGTACATCGCCTTACTGGACGGCCTACACGCCGCCGTGGAAATCGAAGAACGCTTGCGCTTCCAGTTGATGGCTGCAGAAAGCGCCATACGCATCTGGCAGACACGCATGGCGTCTGACCGCATTGAAAGGCAGGTGATCCGATGAAAAAGAGCCAACTTGAAATTGGCGCCCGCTATGGACGGCTCATTGTTTCCGAAGACTGTGGAGGCAGACCCAGAAAGTACCTGTGCACGTGCGAATGTGGAGAGCAGAAGGAGATAGTTTGCTATCAACTTTCAAGCGGTAAAACTCGCTCATGCGGTTGTCTGCGCGACGAAGAACTTTCTGAGCGTGCGAAAACTCACGGACAAACGGGGACTCCGACATACAAGTCGTGGAATGAGGCAAAGCAACGCTGCCACAACCCGAGCAACGATAAGTACAAGTGGTACGGGGCGAGAGGAATTGAGATGTGCGCGAAGTGGCGCTCAGACTTCGGCGCATTCATCGCTGACATGGGAGAGCGCCCGGAAGGGATGACCCTGGACAGAATGGATGTGAACGGAAACTACGAGCCATCTAACTGCAAATGGGCGACTCCCTTGGAGCAAGGCGCCAACAAGCGAAATAACCGAATCTTGGTCATTGGCGGTGAGTCGATGCACTTGTCTGAGGCTGCCAGACGCTACGGCCTAAAGGTCGGGACAATCTGGCGCCGCCTTGGTCTTGGGTGGACTGACGAGCAGGCAGTGAAGGCGGTCAAATGCTGACCAGCCGCACACCCATGAAGCGAACCGGCTTCAAGCCCCGCGCGCCGCGTGTCGACCAAGCCGGCAACCGCGAGCAGCGCCTGACCGAGCGTGCCGCCCGCGCATTGCAATCGGGCTTGGCCAAGCCGCTGGCGCATGTGTCCATGGCTGCTCGGGTGGCTGTCGGTGCTGCGATTGCGAAGGTGGTACCCCTGCGCAGCGAGCGCTACCGCCGCGCCGTGGCAGCACTGCCTTGCGCTTGGTGCGGCATCGAGGGCTACAGCCAGCACGCACACGAGAACGACGGCAAGGGCGCGCGCACGAAGTTGGACGACCGCCGCGCTATGCCGCTGTGCTGTGCCCGCCCTGGAATCGAGGGCTGCCACATCGCATTCGATCAATACCGCTTGGTGCCTGGAGGGCGCGAAGCACACATAACGCTGGGCCGCGAGCTGGCCGCGCAGACGCGCAAGAAGCTCAACGATTACGGCTTTTGGCCAAAAACCATCCCTCAACTCAACGCCGAGGCAGCATGACCCCAGTACCCAAGCCCACTATCCCCAGCACAAAACAGGTGCTTGACGCAGTGCGCGAGCTGCGAGCAGCGGACCAGATCGCCACGCGCGAAACCGTGGCCGAACTCACCGGGCTCAAGCTGAGCATCGTGGATGACCGCTTGCGCGCGCTCGTAGATGACGATGAGCTCAAGCGCTTGATCCGCGGCGTTTATGAGCTGGTGGAGAAGTACCCGGAAGCCCGCGCAATCAGCAAGACCGTGCTGCCGTCAGGCTGGGTGAAGTGGGACATTGGCAACGATGTGCTGGAGCTGACCCCGGCAGAGGACCGAGTGATGGCGCAGCTGAGCATGGGCGCGGCCGGCCAGGCCGTGATGATCCAGAGCACCAACCAGCATCTTTTCCTGGCCACCCAGCTGGCCGCGCAGGTGGAATCGTTGACGCGGGAAATCAAGGCCCTGAAAGCACAAAAGGGCGAAGGCCCGCAAACCGATTGGGTGGGTGGCAAATGAAGAAGGCAATCGAATGGACGCCAGCCATGCTGGCGCAGCTGGGTAAAGTGGGCGACAAGACTATTGCCATGGAATACGGCATACACACTTCCACAGTCGCACACAAGCGCAGGAAATTGAAGATCCCGCGGTTCAGCCGCTATGAAGGCATCCCCCTGGGCAGCGCACCAGATGCCGAACTGGCCAAACAACTGGGCATGAACCCCGCGAACATCGCGCAGGCCCGCATCCGCAAGGGCAAGGCCGCATACCAGAAGCAGGCAAAGTGGACACCAGAGCAGATTGCGCTGCTGGGCACGGCGTCTGATGCCGACGTGGGTAAGCAGGTCGGCCGCAACAAGCTGGCTGTCTTCGCCGCCAGGCGCTACCGAGACATCCCAGCCTACTGCAAAGCCTTCGTCTCAGGAAATATCACCTCAGCGCAGAACATCTCAAATCACACAGCATAGGGTTGGCCGAATCCCAGAGGCGCCGGAACACTGGCGCCCATGGCCAAAGAACCCGCGCGCAAGAAGCCCGCACCCCGCAAGACCCCGACACCCAAGCCCGCTGCACCCAAGAAGAAGGTGCCAGCGGGCAAAGTCGCGCCTGCGCCAAAGGCAAAGCCTGTACCAGCAGTAAAGAAGGCCGTAAAGGCCAAAGCACCGGTAAAGCGTGCACCCCAAGCCAAGAAGCCAGCCACCCCGCGCAAGGATGCCCTCCAGCTCGGATTGACGCCCAAGCAGCAGCGCTTTGTGGACGAATACCTGGTGGACCTCAACGGGGCCCAGGCGGCGATTCGTGCCGGCTACAGCCCGGACACAGCCAAGCAGATGGCTTCGGAGAACCTGTCTAAACCTTACTTGCAGCTTGCAATTGCAGAAGCGCGGAAGGTGCAGCAGGAGCGAACCCAGATCAATGCAGACGCTGTGCTGCAACAAGCCTGGATGATTGCCTTTGCTGACGAGCGCGAACTGGTGGAAGTGCGTGTAGGCTGCTGCCGCCACTGCTGGGGCGAAGGCTTCAAGTACCAGCGGACTGTGGCTGAGTTCAACAAGGACCGCGAGCGCTTCGACATTGAGCAGCGCATGGGCAAGGTGCCCAAGGAAGATGAGTTCGACCAGAAGGGCGGCATTGGCTACGACCCACTCCAGCCGCCGCACCCAAGCTGCACCGAATGCCGAGGCGACGGCTATGCACGCGACGTTATCAAGGACACCCGCTATCTGAGCCCGGCAGCCGCACAGCTGTATGCAGGCGTCAAGCGCACCAAAGACGGCATGCAGGTGCTGATGCACAGCAAGGAAGCCTTTGCCGAGAAGCTGTGGAAGCACTTGGGCCTGTACCAGAAGGACAACCAGCAGAAGACCGACCCTCTGGCTGCGCTGCTGGACCGCATTGCTGGAGGAAGCGGAAATGGCTTCGCCCCTGTGGCGGTTGATCCTGAGCGCGAAACCAAACCATCGAGCCTGCCGGTGCGCGACGACATGACAGGACTGGACGAGGATTGACATGACGCAGCGCGTGAATGTCCCCCTCAATCGAATGCCGGCCAGTGCGGAGGAACTGGAGCGGTGCCTGGCTGATCCCGAGTGGCGCTTGTTCTCTGGCTGCCTGTACAAGATCATGGTCAAGGGCGACAGCAAGGACGGCGAAGAAGGCGACACCTTCAGCATGCCATTCCGGCCCAATCGCGCGCAGAGGCGCTTCATCAAGCGCTTGTGGCACCGCAACCTGATTCTCAAGGCGCGGCAGCTGGGCTTTACCACGCTGATCGCAATCATGTGGCTCGACCACGCGCTGTTCAATGCAGACCAGCGCTGCGGCATCATCGCCCAGGACCGAGAGGCGGCAGAAGCCATCTTCCGGGATAAGGTCAAGTACGCCTACCAGCACCTGCCCGAGGAAATCCGCGAGCGCTTCCCGCTTGCACGCGATAGCGCGACCGAGCTGCTTTTCGCGCACAACAACAGTAGCGTGCGCGTGGCCACGTCGATGCGCTCTGGCACCATCCACCGCCTGCACATCTCGGAGTTCGGCAAGATCTGCGCGAAGTTCCCGGACAAGGCCAAGGAGGTGATGACGGGCTCGATACCCGCCGTACCTTCCACTGGCGTGCTGGTGATTGAAAGCACTGCCGAAGGCGCCAATGGCGAGTTCTACGAGCTTTGCACACGTGCCGAAGCGCTGCACCACTCGCACCAGAAGCTCACCCCGCGCGATTACCGATTCCACTTCTATGCCTGGTGGATGGAGCCCAACTACCGCATGGATTACAACGCGGTGGTGGTGCCGGACAAGCTGCACGAATACTTCGATCAGATCGAAGTGGACATGGGCGTCAAGATCGACGTGGAGCAGCGCGCCTGGTATGCCGCAACTGTGGCAGCCGACTTTGCGGGCCGCGAGGAACGGATGTGGCAGGAGTACCCATCCACGCCGCGCGAGGCCTTCCAGCAGTCCACCGAGGGCCACTACCTCACCAAAGCCATTACCGAGCTGACCAAGCGCGGTGGCATTACAGCCGTGCCTGTGCTGGACCTGCCGGTGCACACGTTCTGGGACATTGGCAATAGCGACGGCTGCGCGATCTGGTTTGCGCAGCAGCTGCGCGGCGAAGACCGGTTTATCGACTACTACGAAGAGCACGACGAAGACCTCAAGCACTACGTTCGGCACCTGCAGGGCCTGGGCTATGTCTTTGGCAAGCACTACCTGCCACACGATGCGGATCACAAGCGCCTGGGCGACACGAACCGGTCCACAAAGCAGATTCTGCAAGCGCTATTGCCTGGGCAGCGGTTTGTCATCGTGCCGCGCGTCACCCAGTTGATGACCGGCGTGAACACGCTGCGAAAGCACATTCGCGGCGCATGGTTTGACAAAGATAAATGCGGGTTTGGGCTGGAGCGCCTGCGCGGCTACAAGAAGAAGTACAGCACCGCGCTGGCCAAGTTCATTGACGAGCCAGACAAGAGCAATGGATGCACCGAAGGCGCCGATTCGCTGCGCCAGTGGGCGCAAGCCAAGGAGTCTGGCTTGTACCAGCCCGCAGATGACGCCTATGGCGCCACAGAAGATTTTGAAATGCCACCGCCGCCCGACTGGCGCACTTGAGGTAACACCATGACCACCGACGACAGCATCGCTATTGACGAACTGCAGGACGGCAGCGACCAGCCCGTCTTGATTGAGGAATTCGCGTCCATCGTGCGCGAGGCATTGGCCCAGCCGCAATGGCGCCACCAGGCAGACCGGGAGGCAGATTATGCGGATGGCAACCAGCTGTCCACGGATCTACTGCGCCGCATGGAGGCCATGGGCATCCCGCCTGCCAAGGAGAACATCATTGGCCCAGCCATTGCTGCAGTTTGCGGCTACGAGGCCAAGACGCGCACCGATTGGCGCGTCACGCCTGATGGCGATCCGGGTGGCCAGGATGTAGCAGACGCGCTGAACTACCGGCTGAACCAGGCAGAGCGGCACAGCAAGGCAGACAGGGCGCTGTCGCAGGCGTTTCGGTCGGCAGCCATGGTGGGCATTGGCTGGGTGGAGGTGGCGCGCGCGTCCAACTCGCTGGAGTACCCATACAAGTGCCGAGCCATCCACCGTAATGAAATCTGGTGGGACATGAAGGGATGCGAGTCGGATCTATCCGACGCTCGCTGGCTGTTCCGCCGCCGCTGGCCAAGCCGCAGCCGCGCTGCGCGCATGTTCCCTGAGCACGCCACTCTCATCATGCACGGCGCTGACAAGTGGATTGCCGAGTTCGCAGCCCAGGAGCTTGATGGCGGGCAATCGACTCGCCTGCAAGCTGCTGCTGACGCTGAGCGCGCATGGACGGTGCAGGAGGATGCGTATTACAACGAGGAAAACAAGACGGTTTGCATCACTGAGCTGTGGTACCGCCGCTGGGTGACTACCGTCATGCTCAAGATGACGGATGGCCGGGCCGTGAAGTACGACCAGACCAACGAGTTGCATGATGCAGCGCTGGCGCTTGGACGCGGCAAGCTGGTGGAAGAGCTGATCCCCGTGGTGCGCCGTGCTTATTGGATGGGGCCGCATTGCCTGTACGACGGCCCAAGCCCATACCCACATGGGCATTTCCCATACGTGCGTGTGCTGGCCGCCACCGAGGATATGACGGGCATCCCTTATGGGCTGGTGCGCGACATGATTTTCCCCCAGGACAACTTGAACAGCACCATTTCCAAGCTGCGCTGGGGTATGTCGTCTGTGGAGACTATCCGCACCAAGGGTGCCGTGGCGATGTCCGACCAGCAGTTCCGGCAGATGGCTTCTCGCGTGGACGCTGACTTTGTGCTCGACCCCGAGCACTTCGCCAACTTCCCCAACGCGCGGTTTGAGCGCAACCGCGATTTTCAGCTCAACAGCCAGCAGTTCCAGTTGATGCAGGATTCGCGGTCCGCAGCAAGCCGGGTATCACGTGTGACGCCATCTTTCCAGGGGCAGGACGGTTCTGCCACCAGCGGCGTTCAAGAGCAAACCCAGGTGGAGCAGTCGCAGGTGTCGCTGGCCGACCTGATGGACAATTTCAAGGAGGCACGCAACCAGACGGGCGAATTGCTGCTGGCGCTGCAGATAGAGGACATCGGCAAGGCCGAAACCGTGGTGTTGATTGAGGGCGACGTTATCAACGAGCCGCGCACCGTGGTGCTGAACTTGGCAGAGGTGGACCCCGCAACGGGCATCACCATCCTGAGTAACGATGTGCAGCGCGTGCGCCTGAAAGTGGCGCTGGAGGATGTACCCACTTCTAGCGGCTTTCGCGCCCAGCAGCTCAACGCACTGTCGGAGTCGGTCAAGGCATCCCCGCCCGATATTCAGCAAGTGGTCATGCCGTTCATGATCGACCTGATGGACCTGCCGCGCAAGAAAGAGGTGGTGCAGGCCATCCGCCAGGCCAAGGGCCAGGCAGACCCCGAGGCCATTCGCGAGCAGGTCAAGCAGGAGTTGATGCACGACTTGAAGTCGCGCGAACTGGACTTGAAGGAGCACAAGACCGCCGCGGAAATCAAGCAGATCATGGCCAATGCAGTGCAGATCGGCGTGCAGGCAGCGTTCAGCGCGATGCAAGGAGGCGCACAGATTGCCCAAATGCCGACGATTGCGCCTATTGCTGACGCGATCATGCAAAAAGCGGGCTACCAGAAACCAGACCCTGGCGGTGACGACCCCAACTACCCCACGGCCGAAGTGTTGCCGGCCGGCCCGCTGCCGCATGACAGTGGCGGCGCAGCTATTGACCAGGTGCAGGCGAACACCAGCCCGGCATTCCCACCCGTACCGCAGCAGGCGCCCACCGGGCAGCAGGGTATTGAGACACCAACCGTCGCAGACAACTTGCAGGGAGTATGAAAATGATCAAATTCGTTGTACTGCTGAAAGGGGCTCACAAAGTGGGCGCGACCATTCAGCTGGATTCGTCCGATATCGTGGCTTCAGCGCCATGCCTGGCGGGAGCGGTGGAGATAAAGTTCCTAGATGTCTGGCCGCAATACAAGGAAGGCTTGGTGGACAACATCATCAAGTCAGTCGGTGTGGTGGATTCATTGGACGGGGTGGCTCGGATCTGCGTTGACCAGCGTTGGCCATACACGCTACCGATAACCCCCAATGGCGGAGACATCATTTGGTACCCAGAGGCGGCACCTACAAATAACTTACTAAGGCATTGAGACGGCGGCAGTAAGTCAGCTCGCTTGACCAAGCGCAGTTGATCTTGGTTCTATATCCGGAGCATGGCCCAACCCCGTTATCCAGCGGGGCCACCATGATCGAAAGGATCACACATGACTAGGTTTGTACTGCCCACGTGCCGGATCGTTGATGGCTTTGCCAACGGTGAATCAATGCTCGCCGCCCTTGAGGAAGCGGGCATTTTTCAATTGCGCTGGGACAAGGCGATGGAGCTATTCCGCATCGCTGACGTTTGCGATTGCGAGTCAGCAGCTTATGCAGATGCCGACGATCTACTTGCCCTGGCCGACGAGCTGCGCAGCATGGCTTTGGAACACAAGCGCAAAGCGTTGCTGATAGCCGAAATCATCGGCGACTAACGACCTCGCACCACTGCAAGCCGCCCACCGAGGCGGCTTTTTTCCGACCGCGCCCGGTATAGGGCAGAGCCATCCTGGCGTTCGCACGCATACTGAGTTCCCAAGCCCCACGCTGTGAAGCGCCGGGCGAATCGGCAACCTCGTGAGAGGTGGCATATCCCGCAGCAGGAGAGTGGATGGCTGGGGTTAACGCCCCAGCCCGCCCCTCGACCGCATGCCCATTGAGGCCCAGCCGGATAGCTGGGATGGAGCACGCAATATGGCAAACACGCCAGCAGAACTTCTCGAAATGGCCCTGAACGGTGAATCGCTGGATGGCGAAGTAACCGACGAAACGGGCGAACAAGGCAACGATGGCACGGCAGGCGCCAACGACACAGCGGTGGATTCCGCGCAGTCCCAGGAAGCAAGCCAGAACGACGACGCCAACAAGGCCGGGCAAACCACGGGCGATGAGTCCGAGGGCGCGCCGATTGTCAGCAAGTCGGGTGATTACACCATCCCCTACGAGAAGCTGGAGCAGGCGCGAGTGCGCGCCAAGACGCTGGAAGGCGAAAACGCAACCCTTCGTGCACAGCTGGCAGAGCTATCTGCCAAGCAGCAATCCAACCTGGAGCGAGCCGAGGAAAACGCCCAAGACCGTGCGGATGCCGGCCAGGCACAGACCCAGGCTGACCAGAACCTCGATGTGGCCAAGGCTGCTATCGGGCAAGGGGTGGATATCTCTGTATTTGGTGATTTTTCGGAAGAAGCCCTTTCCAAGGGTATTCAGATGTTGGTCAGCCAAGCGCGCGAGCAATTGCGTACAGAGCTGCGCGAAGAAAACGCCCAGGCGTTGAAGCCGCTCAAGGATCGGCAAGCCCAGGAGGCCAGCGATGGCCACTACAACGCGATTTTCGGGAAGCACCCTGATGCCAACGAGATTGCGCAGTCGGTGGAGTTTGCGGCCTGGCTCAATACCCTGCCGAGCTTTTCGCGTGATGCGGTAACTGCGGTGCTCAGCCCAGAGACGGGCGGCACTGCTGCGCAAGTGATTGAAGTTTTTGACACGTTCAAGGCGCAAACCGGCCGAGCCGCTGCGTCGCGTGCAACAGGCAATGCCAAAGCACCGGAGGTGCAGCGCCGCATTCCTAACTCGCTGTCGGAGGCAGCGGGTGAACAGCACCAGGACGTAAGTCAGCAGGTGATGGCCACCGCTGGCGCAAACCCTACGGCGCTTATCGAGCGCATGCAGGACATGACGCCAGAACAGGTTGAACGCCTGCTGAACACTATTTAGTAACCAGAGGGCTGCTCGTGACGAGTCGCCCAGTTCCCATCGAAGGAGGTCGATATGACCATGAATAGCCACGTTCCAGCCGGCTCTGACAAGGCGATGTTCGTCCAGTCGGCGGGCTTGTTTGCCCTGGCCGAGAACCGCAATTCTCGACTTGGCCAGCTCTCTGGCCCCCTGCCCAAGGGTGAGGGCAAGGTGGCGGAGATGATCCGCAAGCAATCCAGCTCGGATTTCCCCATTGTCAAATCAATGGACTTGTCGCGCGGCACGGGCGACGAGGTGGAATTTCACTTTGTTCAGCCAACCAAGATGCGCCCGACCATGGGCTCGCGCATGGTGGAAGGCAAGGGCAAGGGTTTGGCATACGACAAGGCTCGTACCCGTGTGGACCAGGCTCGTATTCCTGTGAAGCTGGGTGACACC
Organism: Comamonas trifloxystrobinivorans; assembly: GCF_043359985.1. Classification (NCBI taxonomy): domain Bacteria; kingdom Pseudomonadati; phylum Pseudomonadota; class Betaproteobacteria; order Burkholderiales; family Comamonadaceae; genus Comamonas; species Comamonas trifloxystrobinivorans. Next base: position 34,052 of record NZ_JBHZGV010000025.1, on the reverse strand, counting down.
ATGACGAATATCCGCTCTGCAGTGGATTTCACCAAGCTGGCTCGCCCTGTCGCGCAGTCGCACGCCAACGCCTTCCTGGATCAGTCGATTCTGACCCACCTGGCTGGGGCCCGCGGCTTCCACGACAACATCGAATGGCGTGTGCCGACCGAGGATGACCCTGAGTTCAAAGAAATGATGGTGAACGAGGTCAAGGCTCCCACCAAGAACCGTCACTACATGGCCGATGGCACCAACGGCGTGAAAGCCTTCACGGTTAACAGTGGCGAAGCCGAGCTGTCGACCGTGGACGAATTGAGCATGTCGGTGGTGGACGCCATCCGCACGCTGCTGGAGTCGCTGCCTCTGCCGCCTCCTGCCGTGAAGATCCCCGGCGACATTGCCGCCGAGGACCAGCCGCTGCGTGCACTGCTGCTGTCGCCAGCGCAGTACCACGCCTTCGCGCAAGAAGATGACTTCCGCAAGTTCCAAGTGTCGGCCCTCAACCGCGCATCGAACGCAAAGAAGCACCCCTTGTTCTTGGGTGAGGCGGCCTTGTGGAATGGCGTGCTGCTGCTCAAGCAGCCCAAGCCTGTGCGTTTCTACGCAAAGGACACCATCAAGTACGCCAAGAACTACGAAACCCGCGACGAGCTTTCGTGCATGGTGCCCGAGTCGTTTGGCACTACCCACGCCGTTGACCGTGCGGTGCTGCTGGGCGGCCAGGCGCTGATGCAAGCCTTCGCGGCTTCGGGGCTGTCTGGCATGCCGTTCTTCTGGAACGAGGAAACCTTCGACCACAAAGACAAGCGCGAGCTGATGATCGGCGTGATTCAAGGTCTGCAAAAGATCTGCTTCCCAGTAGATCAAGGCAACGGCGCGAAGCACTGGACCGACATCGGCGCCATGTGCTTCGACACGGTGGTCAAGCTCATTCCTGGCGAACGCCAATAAGAGCACGGGGCTTTAGGTAGCCCCGTCTCCTTTACTTCCAAACATTCAAGAACGGAGGCCAACCATGGCAACCATCAACAAGAAGAACGTGGATAACGGCGTGCAGCTGGGCAACACCCCTTGGGGCAACCTGTCTGCATTGCGTTACTCGCTCAAGACCAACGCTGCTGGCGCAGTAGTCAACGCTGACTCTGCCGCCGCAATCGCTGTGAACGACGTGCTGAATCTGGGCCACCTGCCCGCAGGCTTTCGCTTTGTCGATTGCCAAGTGCTGGTGAGCACCGGCATGACGGCTTCTGTCACTGGCGATCTGGGCTTTGCCTACCAGGATGGCCAAGACGAAGCGGCCACGCCCCAGGATGCCGCCTATTTTGGCGCGGCACTGAATCTGGCTGCAGCTGCGCGGCTGCGTAGCACCTCTGCCAAGAAATCCGTTGTCTTGCCCAAGGACGCGAACCTGACCCTCACGGTCAAGGGCGCGGCCAACGACAAAGACTCGGAAATCGAGGTAGTGATCTTCGGCATTGCCGAAGGCGTCAAGTAAGCACCAGCGGGCCGGGCAACCGGCCTGCCACGCCCGGAGGCAACCCATGAATTTCGTGAAGATCCGCTACGTTGGCAAGGCCGCGTACAAAGACCGTACACCGCTCAAGAACCTCTGGCAGCCCGGAGAAGACAAGCTGGTGTCCGAGCGCGACGCCAAGACGCTGCTGGCTTACCTGGAATTTGAGCGCGTGAAAGCCACGGCCGCTACGAAGCAAGCAGCGGAAGCAGACGATGCTGCGTTGGAGCTGGCCCAAAAAGCCCAGGCCCAGCGTATCGCCGCCGAAAAGCTGGCCAAAAAGCAGGCCGAGGACACGCTGATGGAAATCACCAGCATGAACAAGGGCGCATTGGCCGACTACGCCAAGCAAAACTATGGCGTAGAGCTCGATGTCAAGGCAAAGGTTGATGACCTGCGCAATCAGGTGACGGCGCTGGTGCAAGGTGGGAAGTTCTGATGCTCACGCTGGCCGACCTGATCCGGCGCTTTCGCGTTCTGGCAAAAGATGTGGAAGAACCATATCGCGCCCAGGATGCGGATGTGATCGACTGGCTCAACGATGCCCAGGTGCAAGCCTGTGTGCGTGGTCGACTGCTGGTGGCTGAGCTCGACCCGGCTCTGTGCCTTATTGATCTGAGTGCGGGCCAAAACGTCTACCCGCTGCACCCCGCGTTGTACGAAATCATCAACCTGCAAATAGGCGACTCGTTGCGCGCGCCGCGTCCTATCGCGCTCAAGTCGCGCGAGTGGCTGAATGCTGAATTGCCCGAGTGGCGAAACTATCAGCGTCCCGCGTGCTACGCCGTGCAGACTGATACTGGCCTGCGCCTGGTGGGAGCCGTGGAAACTGGAGAGCGCCTTGCCATTGAGGCTTACCGCCTGCCATTGGTGCCGATGACAGCGCCTGCGGACCCTGCAGACCCCAATGCAGTGTGGCCCAGCCCCGAGATTCACGATGCCCATCATGAGCACCTGATCCAATGGGCTCTGCACAAGGCTTTCAGCATCCCAGACAGCGAGTTGATTGACCCGCAGCGCTCAGTCTTGGCTGAGAAGGCATTTGCGGACTATTTCGGCTCCATGCCAGATAGCAATATGCGCCGCATCACACGCGAAGACGTGGTGCACCACAACAAGGCGGTGCTGCCATGACCACCAAACGATCCATCGAGCTTACGGCAGGAGAGTCCTGCCTGATTGGTGGTGCCAAGGTAACGCTGCTGGAGAAGTCCGGCAAGCGTGCCCGCATCGTCGTTCGTGCACCAAGCGATTTGCCCATCGTGCACCCCATTACCGATTCCAACCACAGCGCGCATGAGTGCGCTTCTTCGCCCGAGGTGGGCAAGGAGCAAGCTCATGGCCAACACCCTGTATGACGCAGCACGCCAACGATTCCTAGAAGCCCAGATTAACTGGATGACGGACACGATCAAGATCGTGCTCGTCAGCAACAGCGCGTATACGCCGCAAACTGCGGTGCATCAGTACCTGGCAGACGTTCCTGTTTCCTCCCGCATCAGCTCCATCGTGACGCTGACGGGCAAGGCAACTACAGGTGGCGCTGCAGATGCGGCTGATTGCACATTCACCGCCGTATCGGGTGCCACGATCAATGCGATTGTGATTTTCAAGGACACCGGTACCGAAGCTACCAGCCCGTTGATCGCCTACATCGACACGGCAACTGGCTTGCCAATCACTCCTAACGGGGGCGACATCATCGTCACTTTTGACAATGGCGTAAACAAAATATTTCGTGTTTAAGCCGTTGGAAAAGGTGGGAAAACTGGAGCGTTTATGACCACCAAGACTGTCCAACTTGCTACCACTCGTGGCCCAGCAGAAGTGTTGCTGCAAAAGGTGCAGGGCAACATGCTGCAGCTGAATGCGCCCATGCCACCTGTGGGCCCCGGCTTCTTCCTGCTCTTCCCCAAGTCCAAGCGCAACCAAGCATTGGCCGCAGCCAAGAAGTTGATAGAGGGCGAGCCGCTGGCCGACAACATCAACATCACCGACCAGGTGCCCGGCGCGATTGTGGCAGGCACAGTGCCGCGCCCCACGGTGCAGTTTGGCGTGCCGAAGGTGGAGCACAAGGCCCCAGAGCAAACAGCAGGAGGTCTGCAATGAACAGCCCACTCGTCGTAAAACAGTTGCGTGAAAAGGCTGTGGACCTGGAATCGCAGGTCAAAAACCTGGAGTTGAAGCTGGCTGCCATGCAGCAGCAGCGCGATTTCTGGACCGAGCAGTCGCGCACCTACCAGAACCAGCTGCAGATCGTGTTCGGCACGCAGGCAAGCATTCTGGAGCAGTTGGCCAAGAGCTCGGTGTGCACCGAAGACATGCACGTCGCCATTGCCAACATGGCCGCCGATCTGCGCAAGCCGCAGACAGCCGTTGCAGCTATCGAGGCGCTGGCAGCTTCGTGCCGGCCAGGCACGCAGGGCAGGTACACAGCGCTGAACCAAGACAAGACGCAACGTATTGGAGACGACTGATATGAGCGACTTCAACGACTTGTATGTGCCGCTGGCCGCCGAGCCAGCGCCTGCAGCTGCGCCAGTGCCAGTACCTGAGCAAGCCCCAGCCACCCAGGCGCTGACCGTACCCGTGTTGGGCCTGCAGCCTTCGCCCGCGCATGTGCCCGCTACTCCCGCGGAGCCAGCAAAGCCGCCTGCGCAAGTGCTGTCGGTCAACGGCATGAACGCGCCCAGCATCGTGATCCACGACCACAAGATCAACTGGGCGCTCGTGGCGAGCCTGCCGCCGTTCCAGATGTTTATTGCCGAGCGCGATGGCCCCAACCAGACCGGCGAGAACGCGCATTTCTGGGCCACCAGCGCGGCCATGCGCCTGGCCGCCGCAGTGAACGACCAAGCTCTGCTTGAAGAATATTCCGCCTGGCACGCCGCAAAGGGCTACTGGCCCGGCGAAACGCCGCTGGGCGCACCGAAGGGGTAAGCCATGGGTTACACGAAAAAATGGACGCCTCCGACGATCCCTCTACGAGACAACCTGCCAGCCTGGAAAGCGCTTTTCACGGATCTGCACCAGAGTTTGCTCGACTCGGGCCTTGTTCAAACAGCGACTGCTGGCCAGCTGGTGATCAACAATGTAGCGGCCCTTCCTGCTGACACGACGTTTGCGGGGTTTATTGAATATGCGTTCAGTGACGCCATGCAAGCAACCGCTCCAGTAATCATTAAGCTGGAGTATGGCTGTGGAATTGAAGGCATGTCGGGGGCGAATACATCGTATGGCCGCAGCAGAACGCCTCGGATTCGCTGCACCATTTCCTATAAAGGGAGCGTTGTAGATACGTTTCAGTGTCCGCAGGAACTGGGGAACACAGGTGGTGGTTCAAATGCCCAGCTGATTTCTCCCGGCGCATCGTTCATCGTAAATGCGCCAGAGTCTGGATTTTTTGCAATTTGTTATGGGGCTGGTAGCCGCAATAAGCCATTTTCCGCAGGCTCTGGTGAATATTATGGCGCGACGCTATCGCTGGTATTGCAGCGTCAACTGGATAATCTCGGTGCCCCAACTGCCGATGGCCTGGCTATTTACCGACCTAGCCTGACGATCGGCACGTACAACAGCGTTTGGACGACCGGTCTAGTTGAGCGATCTAAGTCCGTCTTTGCAAACGCAGGGGTGGTGATCCGCGACGATATGGCGCCACGCATTGGCCGCGAGGGGCTTTCGGCAACGGCTGAGCGCGTGCTGATGGAGCCAATCAACTACCCAGGCATCCCAGCGCAGCCTTTCCCGTTTCTTGTGAGCTATCGCGCTACGGACATTGCGGCTGGCTCTGAATTCTCGTTCACACCTGTTGTTGGGCCGGCGCGCAACTTTGTGGCGCTGGGCAATGAAACTTGCTTCAGCCCTGACAACGTGGACGGCCATCGTGCCGGCGTAGCCATGTTGTTCGAATAAGGAGCCGTGCTGTGCCCGCCTATATGCGCCGCATTGGCGCCTTTTTTCAAAAGCGAAATGCGCGACTCGCCCACCAGGGGCGAGCATCGTTTGCGGGAAATGGCTATCTCGGGGGTAACTACCCGGATGGCATCACAACCGAAGATGCGGTGCCCGTGTCGGCAGAGATTCGCATTCTTTGGCGCGGCACTGCTGGCTCCATTTTTGATGGCATCGTTGTGGCGCGCACGACTTCTGCGCCCGATGGAACGTGGCGGGTTTCCGGGCTCAACCCGGCGCTGCGCTATGACGTGGTGGGGCGCAAAAGCGGATACAACGATGTGATTGCATCCAACGTGCAGCCGGTGGTGTGATGGATCAAGAGTACACGCCACCTATCGGTAGCGCTGTAGCGCTGGGCTTTTCTGGCGACTACTCCCCGCCTGCCGGCAACGTGGTGGCGCTGGAGTTTGCGCAGGGCTCAGGCCCGGTTGGGTCCACGCAATACCTGTTCCCGGCAGCCTTTGACTCGCTCGCAGTAGGCGCGTCGGGAGTTCGCTGGGCGCAGCAGTTTACGAGCCCCGTGGGCTGGGGCAGCTCCAACGTAGGTATCGGCGCCAAGGTTTGGAACTACAACCAGGTCATCAAGCACGGCGGCAGTGACTACCTGGCTGCTGGCCGGCCGAATGTTTTCTTGTGGCAGCGCTATGTAACCCCGACAGGGTTGCATTCGCTCGCCATGGGCAATGCCTCGGTTACGCATGGCGTGCGCCGCGTCACCGCCGCCGGTGGTGTTGATTCGCTGCGCCTTGGTACGGCATGGGTGAGCCGCAGCCCGCGTGATGTGTCGCCTGCGGGAATTTCGTCGCTGGTGATGCTGGAGAGCCATACGGTAGGCGGCCGCCGCTACATCAACCCCGTTGGCACGGAAATGACGCAATGGGGTGAGCGCATCATCCCCATCTCGCAGACCGTTGGCCCGCAAGGTTTTGCCGGCGAAGTGGGGCAGCCAGCGGTACAGAACATGCGCCAGTACGTGAAGCCGCAAGGCTTTGCGTTGCATGCCCAGGAGGTTCTGCGCTTTGGCCGCGCCCATGCCTGGAACCTGCGCCAGTTCATCGTTCAGAACTACGACCCGGCTGATGGACTGAACCCGCCAGGCTTTGGTCAGTGGACTGCCATCGAGAACCGCAACAAGACCATCGGCGCCCAGGGCTGGGCCAGCGAGCGGCACGGCTATACCCAGATCGACAACAACGCCCGCCTGCTCGCACCTGGCGGCATTGCGCCGCCATCGTTGCCTGAGTACCAAAAGACCGGCAGTGTGACGCACCGCAACCGGCCGCAGCTGCTGGACGGTTTTGATTCGGCTGTGGTGTCGCACTGGCACGCGATCTACAACAATGCCGCCATCGTGGGCCCCTACGGTGTGGACATGCTCACCACGGGCGCGCCAACGATTGAGAACCGCAGCCGCGAGTACCGCAATGTGGGCGGCATGGATGTGATGGCCGTGGGCAAGCCTATGGTGTCGGCCGGCGTGCGCACGCTCAGCTTTGAAGATCGTTACACGATTGAGCCGCCACCGATCCCGCTGCCCGTGGTTAAGCTGCACACGCGCTATGTGGAGCAAGTGAGCGGCGGCGATATGTCGAGCGTGGGCGGTGCCATTTTGAATATTCGCTGGACGACGATCCAGCCGCGTTGGACGCACAAGGATCTGTTCGGTGAGCCAACGCTGCGGAAGGTGACGCCCGAGCTATATGCCCAAGGCGCGAACCACGAAGAATTCGGCACGGCCAGCATCCGCACTCAGTGGCGCCGCATCGAGACGGCCGAAGGCTACATGACGCAATGGGGCCGGCCCATCGTGCGCGACCGTCGCAATTGGGTGACGCTGGACGGCCTGATGCCGCCTGAAATTCCGCGGCCCACGGTGACCAAGCAGGGCGGCCTGCCCGAGGTGCAAAACATCGTGGCCCAGGGCATTGACCCGAATAAAGACGGCAACCAAGTACCACGCCCCACGGTGAGCTACCTGTTTGCTTACCCCGAAGGGTTCGATGCGATGAAGTTTGGCGCCACGGTGGTGACGGCCAACAGCATTCGCGTGGATCCTGGCATTTCCGAGTACCTGATGGGCGAGCCGATGGTGACGCTGAAAAACCGCGTGCTTACTGTCAAGGATGGCATCCCGGCGCCGCTGGAGGTGCCAGCGCCGCGCTTGTCGCCGCACACGATCTATGCGGTGGTCGAGGCTCCAATGCAGGCCATGCGCAATCACCCCACAAGTCAGCTGCACTATGTCGACCATAGCCCAGCCACAAATGAATTGTTGAAAGGGCCAGGCGTGCCTCGCATCGAGCACCGCCTGCGGCCCGTGGCCCCCATCTGGCCAGATTCGGAAACCAAGCTGTTCGGCCAGGCCGAAGTGATCCTTGCGCGCCACTATGTCCGGCCCGAGGGCTTCCAGATGCTGCGCGTGGGCATGCACTCGCTGCCCGGCCAGCAAGACATTGAGACGTTCCAGGACAGCGAGGCGACCGAATGGGGCAAGCCCACGGTGAAGTTTGCGCCGTACTTGGGCCCGCAGACCATTGCACCCAAGGGCTTTGCCGGCGAAATGGGAAGCGACACGCGGGCTGAATTCAAGAATCGCTCGCTGCCGCTGGCCGGCTGGCATTCGCTGGCCATGGGTGCAAGCAAACCCGGCGACACGCCGTATGCATGGCAGGGTTTGCGTGTAGGCCCGCTGATGCCCACGATCCCAGAAGGCTTCAACGCTGAGCAGCACGGTACCGCGTGGGTATCGCACCGCGTGCGCAATCTGCCCCTGGAAGGGTTTGATTCGTTCGCCTGCGAGTACGACTATCAGCAGTTCGAGAAGCGCATGCGCGTAAAGAACGCGAGCGATACAACCAAGCCGCCGGCACAGGGCATTGGCGCTGCTGGCATTGCCGCGCCCGTGCAGGTTGGCGCGCCGGATGTGAGGCCTGGCACGTATTTCATTCGCCCAGACGGCAATGCCGAACAGTACCGCAAAGGAGCATTCTGATGGCCACCAAACCTTTCCCCATGTTGCCGCTGGCCGGTATCGACAATGCGGCCGAGCGCGACGATGCGCTGCAAGTGGGCGGCCAGTTCCGGCGCCTGTTTGTGCGCGATGCAGTGAATGTGCTGATCAGCGAAAGCGGACGCCCCACCATGCGCCCAGGCCGGCGCAAAGTCTCTGACCTGGCACTGACGGGCATTTGGCAGAGCTTGCTGCACCGCGATGTGTTTGCACTGCAGGGCAGCGACTGGGTTTTGCTGGACCCGAAAACCTGGAGTACCCGCGTGCTGGCCAGTATTGGCGAAGGTGGCGTGCAGCACCTGGTGCTCAACAGCTTGGTGCTGGCTGCAGGGGCCTCCCACATCTACCAGTACGACGGTGAGCGGGCGCAACGCTTCACGCTCGACGTTCCGCCAGCGCCCATGGTGACCGCCGGTGATGGCGCACTGGTGGCCGGCGCCTATGGCGTGGCCATTGCATGGTTGCGCGGCGCACTGGAGTCCCCCCTGTCGGATATGGCCCATTGCAAGCTGGGGCAGGGTGGGGCTTTGTCCATTACGCTGCCCCTGTGCATGGATCCCGCCGTCACCGGCGTGCGGCTGTACCTGACGCGGCCTGATGGCGGCGAGCTGGCGCGTGGCGAGGATTACCCCATTGCGCAGGCATCGGTGCATATCCCGCTGCTGCCTACGCCCGGCGCGGTTGCGCAGTTCCGTCACATGGAGCCTATGCCAACGGGCAAGTGTTTGGGGCTCTGGCGCGGCCGGCTGGTGACGGCGCAGGCCAATGTGATCCGTTTTTCTGAGGCTCTGGCCTACCACGTTCACGACCCGCGCCATGGTTTTGTGCAGATGCCCCAGCGGGTGACCTTCCTGGCGCCTGTGGATGGCGGTATCTGGGTGGGACAGGTAGACCATGTGGCATTCCTGGCCGGCGTGTCGCTGGAGGATTTGCAGCTGGTGCGCAAGACAGCGCGCGCACCCATCCCTGGCAGCGCGGTTGCCCTCGATGCCGAGACAGCTGGCGAAGTGGCTGCCGGTGGTGGCGCCGCCGTGGTGTGGCTGGCCGAGAACGGCTATGTGCTGGGGACGCCTGACGGCGGGGTGATCGAGAAGCACGCATCACGCATTCAGGGCATCGCCGGAAAGACAGCGCACAGCATAGTGTTTGGCAACCGCATCACCACAGCCGTAACCTGAAACCCTTTATTCGGCGCGCATGAGTGCGCCTTGGTTCAACCACCAAGGAGCACCCATGTCCAAAATCAACCTGCGCCGCGAGCTGGCGGCAGAAGCCCGCGCCGAGCGCTTCGACATCACCGAGCACGGCATTTTCTTCCCCCGCACCGGTGTCATTGCCTCGGGCGAATACTGGGACCGTATCAATGGCGGCGAGTGGAACGTCACGCCCAATCTGATCCCGCTGGAAGGGCTGGCGCAGTTCCTGAACGTGACGCTGGACCCTGGCACGGCCAAGCCAGCCGGCCACTACCTGGCTATCAGCTCGGGCTCTGCTGCACCGCAAGCGAACTGGACCGCTGCCACCTACGTGGCCGCTGCCAACGAGATTGTCAGCCCGACCGAAGGCCATGCCAGCCCCACGCGCCCGGTGTGGACGCCCACCAAGACCACGACCAACAGCATTGACAACCTGGCAGCCGCGGCCAAGCTGACCATGGTGACGGCGGGCACCCTGAATGTGACCGGCGCTGCAGTGCTGACCAGCAGCCAGCGCGGCGGCGTCACTGGTGCACTGATGTCGGCCTCGCTGTTCCCCGTGCCTCGCACCTTCCAAAACGGTGATGTGTGGGATCTGGGCTATCGCCTGTCGCTCACGGCAGCTACCGCCTAAGCGATGCACCAGCCACGCCCATACGGCCTGTTCGGGGCCGAGCCGGAAGGGGAAGATGCTGCCGCCGTTGATGCGTTGATGCGCCGGCTTGGCAACATCAAGACCCTCTCTGGCGTTGACAGCTTGAAGATGACCCGCGCCTTGCCTGGCGGGGGCATTGCCACGGCCATCAGCATGGGCGGTATCCTGAAAGTGATTGTGCAGGCACCCGGCGAGCCGCCACGGCTTGAGCTGGGCGATGGCTTGGCCAAGGCCACTATCCCCATGTTCTTCTCGGGCGTTATCACCAAGGCCCGCGTGCGCGAAGGTGAAGCGGTGGAAATGGATGTGACCTTGCAAACCCGCAAGCGCCTGGCCGGCTACAAGGACCAACTGGGGCCCGAGCGCTTGCGCCTGCAGCGCTTTGTGATTGAGTACGGACAGCGCTTTAAAGAGTTTGAGCCCAAGACGCCGACGATCTACAAGCACACGCAGTACATGCAGCTGCGCCCAAGCTGGTATTCCGGCGCGATGGCCGAAGTGGTGCAGATTGCAGGTGGTTACGGACGGCAGGATTTTGACCAGTTGCCCCAGACGCCCTTGGAGACTGCCAAGCTGCAGGTGCCCAAGCGGGTGGAGATTGGTATCGAGCATGAGCTGAGCAATATGCGCCTGCCAGGCTACTCCGGCAAGCCGCCCAAGAACGGCCAGACGCGCTTTGGCTACCGGCACAACGAGTGCCATGGGGTGAGCTTTGACGATGCTGGCAAGCCCTGGCTACTGCAGATCAACAGCCGCGGCGTGTACGCGATGCCTCTGCCCATGGTGCCGGCCAGCACGACAAAGGCCTTTCGTCAGTGGGCGACCGAGGAAGCTAAGGACGACGAGATTGTGTGGATGCTCGATAGGTATGGCGGCATGCCGTCAGGCGAGGGCTTCCCGGAGTCGAGCAATGTTTTTGAGGCATGGCGCCGCGCCGGCGTAATCATCAAGCTGTGCGAGACGGCAGACTTTTACGACCACCTGGCGTATTCCAGCGCCTGCGGCTGGAGCTTCAATGCACGCGGCAGCGAGGCCTACAACACTTGCTACGACTACGACGAAGACGTTGGCCTGGCCTACGGCTTGACCTACAAGATGGCGCTTGCGCTGGGCGCGGCCACGTTCGACGGCAAGCTGCGCAAAGACTGGGTGCGCGAAGATCCGGCCGAGCAGGCGCGTTTGGACGCCTACCTCATGCCGCTTTACCGACGTGCCAGCGTGGACGGCGCCGAGGGCCTGGCCGTCAAGTACAAGCTGCGCCGCATTCCGGCCGCCGAACTGCTGGGGCGCAGCGCAGACAAGATCGACGCCGAGTACACGCACTGGCAGAACCTGGAGATGGAGCCCATTGCGCCGCACCAGGCCAATGTAGTGCGCACCAACAAGGGCTGGCTGATGAACTCGGGCATCAAGTTTGCCGAACCCATGCTGCCCGAGTTGGGGCTGCTGACCGTGCCCGACAAGCCGCTGGAGAACTGGAAAGGCCCGGAGCCCAAGCGCGACACGATCGTGTTTGCGTACCACACCGGCCACGACCTGAAAGTAGTGAAGCACTTTGCCGAACCACGCTCGCACGAGCGGCAGGTCGAAGGCAACTTTGAAGCGGAAATGATCATTGGCGCTTGGGAGCAGACCGAGTACGAGGGCGAGTCGCGCATTACCGGATCGTTCTACACGACCGATATTGACGAGCGCGAGGAAGTTGCGCCGCGTGAAATCAACACCAAGCTGGTGGGCAAGGACAAGGGCTACGGCGAGATTTATTACACCTTCCACGCTCACTTTGCGATGGCCGGCAACATGTATCGGTGGCGCCATTACACGCACGACAGGACCGTCACTACCACCAGCAACCGAGGCAAACGCATGGCAGTGTCCGTGCCCTACATGTGTCGGGACTCTGTGATCTACGGGCGCGAGGAATCTGCCGGGCCGGTGATCGTGGAGACAAGCCGCGGCATGTATTCAATGGCTGACCCGTACTGGTACGACATATGGACATACAGCGCTGGCTCGCACTGGACCGGAGCGCCTACTTACAAGACTAAGGGCTACTGGCCCAAAGACGGCAACCCGGTGTGGTGCGAGCGCGAGCTGATCAACAAAGAGCTGATCGGTGGCTTCTCCGATTCGGGGCCGTGGCTTTCCCCCCTGCAGGACGTGACGCCTATCGTCACTTTCCTGGAGAAAGGCGGCGGCGTTAGCTTGTCTGCCGGCGGCGCGCCGCCGCCATTTGTGCCCAAAAACACCCGAGAGGAAAAGGAATTCAAGACCAAGGCCACGCTGGATTTCAGCGTGTTTGAGCGGCCTGGGCACGTGGCCGACAAGCTGAGCGAGAGCTACTTTCTGCCATCGCCCACGGCCGAGGGCGTGCTGTTCTACGTGGACGCGATCCGCAACGCCGCCGGCGAAACCCTTTACGCCAACCTGGACGAGCCCGGAGCAGAAGGCCGGCGCAAGCACTTTGGCTACTGCAAGCTGGCCGACCACAACAGCGCACACCACTTTATAGGAGTCATCAATGAGTGAATACCGCGATGACATGCAGGACACGGCTGTTGCCAGCGACAGCGTTTTTATTCGTCTGTACACCACCGTGGACGACGGCGCCCGCGCTGGTGACCGGGTGTTTGTTGGCATAGGTTTTGTGGTGGACGACGCCGCCATTGCTGGTGACAAGGTGGTCGACAAGACGCTGGCCACCGTTACGGACCGCGCTGTTGCAGGCGATCAGGTGCTGCAAGCCTTGCACGCGGCCAACCTGGTGACCGAGCAAGCCATTGCCGGCGACCGGGTGCTGGATGTGCTGCGCTCCCTGGTGGAGGATGGCGCCATTGCCAGCGATGCAGTGCTGGACTCTGCGCTGACGCTGATTACCGATACAGCTATGGCCGGCGACGAGGTGATTTCGCAGCGTTCGGTGGTGCAACTGGTGGCCGATAGCGCCAAGGCCAGCGACCAAGCCTTTGTGATTTTCTCCAACGTGGTTGATGACGGCGCAGTGGCGGGGGACATGGTGCTGGGCAGCGCCCGTATTGCCACCTTGGTCCAAGACAGCGCAGTTGCAGGTGATGAAGTGCTGAGCGAAGTGCGCTCGGCCGTGTACCTGGTGGTGGACCGCGCCACGGCTGCTGACGAGGTGATCGACCGTCTGCATGCCGTGCAACTGGTGGTGGATGCTGCCATGGCCTACGACGAGGCAGTCATGCCCGGCCAACTGTTGGGCCAAGTCTGGACAGCCAATGCTGGCAATTGGGCCATGAGCCGCTGGGCACCTTTTGGTGTGACCGGCCTGGCAGTCGTTGACGGGGTGATGTATGCCACCACGCCTGATGGGGTGTATGCCCTCGATGGTGCGGACGAGCAGATGCAGGCCGAGGTGCGCACCGGCTTGATTGACATGACGGGCCAGGCGCTGGGCCTGCCCGTGGAGTCGCATATCGAATACGAGCTGGCCGGCACGGCCTACATGGACGTGACGCAGACCCAGACGGGACAGCGCAAAACCTACCCCTACCCATTGAAGGGCAGGCCGCAAGCGGACGCGCTGACCAACGCGCGGTTTGAGTTTGGCCGTGGCCTGCGGGGACGGCATTTCGCTTACACGCTGCGCCTGATGGGCACCAGCGCCCATATCAACGATTGGACAGTGCTGGCGCCGGCCAGCAAAAGGAGCTTGTAAATGGCAACCGACGCACCCAACGCGATGGCCACCGCTATCGAAGAAGTCAAAGACAAGATGCAGTATTTCAAGGGGCTCGCTGGCGAGCACCTGGCCGCCCTGCACGGGAGCATGGGCCAGATTGCGGATGTGCGCATGGTCGATGTGCCTGCGCCCGAGCTGCTGGAAGTGCCCAAGCTGAACCCGCCCGCTATCCGTGCGGGCACCATGCCAACCTACACGCCAACGGGTTTGGTGATGCCCAACGACCCGGTGTTGACGAGCATCGGCTCGCTGCTGTCGAACCTGGACGTGGGCGACATGGACGCGCTACCCGAGGCGCCGGCGATGCCGGTGCTGACGGTGCCCACTGCGCCCGTGATGGACAACATCCCTGCGCCGCAGCGGCCAGCGATCGACACGAATGTGGACATTCCCACTGCGCCCAATATTGCGCTGCCGGACATGGAAGTGCTGAGCGCCATTACGGTGCCAGATTTCGTTTTCCCGGAGCTGCCGGACTTCGATGGCAACCCGCCTAATGCGGACAGCATCGTGGTACCCAACGTGTTTATCAACTGGCGCGAGCCTGAGTATGAGAGCGAGCTGCTCGATACGCTGGAGGCGCAGATCAAGCACATGATGGCGGGCGGTACCGGCTTGCCTGCGGCAATTGAGGATGCGCTGTTTTCACGCGCCCGCGAGCGTGATAGCGCTGAAACTGCCAGGGCGGTGCAGGAGGCGGTAGATACCTGGGCGGCGCGCGGCTACACCATGCCGCCCGGCATGCTGACCAAGGCGGCCGGCGTGATCCGTGAGCAGGGCCGTTTGAAGGCGGCAGAAACCAACCGCGACATTCTGACCCAAGCAGCCACCTGGCAGATTGAGAACATCCGCTTTGCGGTGCAGCAGGGTATGGCGCTGGAGCAGTTGCTGCAGAACCTGTTTGAGAACACGGCCAAGCGCTTGTTTGAGATGGCGCGGTTTGAGGCTGAATCGCAGATCAACCTGTTCAACGCCCACATCGGCCTGTTCAATGCCAAGAACCAGGCGTTCGCCACGCTGGCGCAAGTTTTCCGCACCAAGCTGGACGCTGCTCTGGCCAAGCTGACAGCTTACAAAACCTACCTGGAGGGCCAAGCCGCCATTGGCCAGCTCAACCAGCAAAAAGTGGAGGTGTTCAAGGCCAAGTTGGCAGGGGTGCAGGCCAGCACCGAGATTTACAACAGCATGATGCGCGGCGCGCAGGTGCAGTCGGACGTGATTAAAAACCAGTTCGATGCCTACCGTGCGGACGTGCAGGCGTTTGCCGAGCAGATCGGGGCGCAGAAGCTGAAATTCGACGCCTACAGCAGCCAGGTCAAAGCCGAGGAAGCCAAGGCCGGCATGCTGGAATCGCAGTCGCGGGCTTACGCCGCCACGGTGGGAGCCATTGCCAGCAAGAGCGAGATTCGCTACAAGGGCGCCCAGGTGAAGATGGAAGCGGCCCGCATCTGGCTGGCCAAGTACCAGGCAGAGTGGGGCGGCTACCGCGACAAGGTGAGCGCTTCGCTGCAGCAGCTGCAGTACGGCACCGAGGTGTTTAAGACGCAGGTAGAAGGCTTCCGCGCCTTGACGACCTTGGGGATTTCAGAAGCCGAGGTGCAGAGCAAGTACGCTGATATGGCCGTGCGCACCAACATCGCCTATTCGGAAATGGCCATGGGCCAATACAACGCGCTGTCGCAGCGTGCGTACCAGCAGGCACAGATCACGCTTGAGGGCTCCAAAGCCATTGGTGCATGGGGCGCACAACTGGCAGCCGGTGCCATGTCGGCAATGCATGTGTCGGCCAGCGTCAGCGGCTCGGGCAGCAACTCCAACAGCTGGAGCGAGAGCAAGTCCACCAGTGACAGCACGAGCAAGAACTACAACTACTGACGCCAAGGCGCCGCGCACCCTGTATGGGGTTTGGCGCTGGCGCCGCACGGTCGAACAATCGGCCACAAACCACATTCGGGGGCTCTATGCGAGGCTTTCAACCAGCGGCCAAGAAGGCGCAAAAATCGGAAAACAGCGGCGAGGCACGCGGCTTCAAAGGCGGCGGCCCCGTGCGCGGGCCAGGCACTGGCACCTCTGACGAGGTGCAGGACGAGGTGCCCAACGGCACGTACATCATGCCTGCCGACAGCACCCAGGCCATGGGCGAGCAGCAGCTGGCAAGCATGGGCAAGGGTGGCGTGCCTGTGAACCTGAGCAATGGCGAGTTCAAGATGCCGCCCGAGCAGGTGCATGCCGTGGGCGTGCAGGTGCTCGACCAGATGAAGAACGCAACCCATACGCCCGTGGCGGCACGTGGTTTTGCGCCAGGCGCTGTGCAGCCGGAAGAGCCGCGCATGTTTTTTGCCAATGGCGGAGTGGTGGACGAGGAAAAAAAGCGAGCCAACAGTTTTGGCGATGCAGCGGCAACCACTGGTGCAATGCAAGCGCCTACGGCTGCCGCACCTGCGCCAGTGCAGCCCGCGAGCGCGGCGCCTTCGCCGAGCAACACATTCCCAGGCAATCGCACGCAGGGCAGTTCAGGTTTCTCTGGTGCGCCCGCGCCGCCCCCCGTGCCAGCACCTGCACCCAGTGTAGAGACACAGATGAACGCCATTGCCGCCAAGGGCGAGCAGAGCTATGGCGGCTACGGCAGCAGCGACCCTGCCAAAGGGCTGGCGCCGCAGGCACCGGCAGAGCTGTCGTATGCAGCCAATACCCAGTCTGTGCGCGACCAGGTGCACGATAGCTGGAACAAGGGCCAGTACGGGCTGGCAGCTGGCCAGGCGGTGGCTGGCGGTGTTGGCACGGTGACCACGCCGCTGATTGACGGTGCCGTCAAAGCCGGCAGCGCCGTTGGTGATGCAGCCTCTGCCGCTTGGGGTGGTATCAAGGGTTTTGGCCGGGGTTTGGTGGGGAGTAGTGCTGCACCCGCACCAGCTGCGCCGGTAGTGGCTGCGGCTCCTGCGGCGGCTGCGCCCGCGCCTGCCGCCGTTACTGCGCCGCCACCGGTTGCGGCAGCCCCTGCACCAGCGCCGAAACCCGTGCCTCCACCAGTGGCGCCGCCTGCGCCCGAGTCCAATCAGGTGCTGCCAGGTGTTTACCGCAACGGCAACAGCTATGGCGATACGGCCGCAGCAGCAGCGGCTGGCGCCCAGCCCCGCGGCTTGCCTTCGGCGCAGAACATGGCTGCTGCCGATGCGCTGGCCCAGCGCTCCGAGCAAGAGTCTGTCGCCCGCATTGCCAGTGGGCAAACCGCACGCGGCTTTGCTGTTGCTCCTGCGCAGCCGCAAGCGGGTTGGTCGGGTGTGATTGGCAGCGACCCGGCTGCTGGCCGCGAGCGCAAGGAAATGATTGACCGGCTGACCACGCCACACAAGGGCTCACCCAATGGCCAGCTGACCCTTGGCCAGTTGAACGCGCTCAACAACCTGTACGACCGGGAGGCACGCACCGCGCAGGCCGAGGCCAATAACGCCACCAGCTTGCAGCAAACCCAGATGCAAGGCGACACCAGCCGCGACGTGACAGGCATGCGCGAAGCCGGTGACATGAGCCGCGCCGCCATGCGCGAGGCTGGGGAAAATGCACGCTGGGGCGCACGCAATGCCATTGACCAAGGGCGGCTGGGTCTGGAGCAGCAGGTGCGGGGCTTTGACATTCGCTCCGCTGAGCGCACGGAAAAGCTGCACCAGAAATACGAAGCCGCCAAGACACCCGAGGAAAAGAGCGCGATCGCCCAGCAGATCCGAGACCTGTCAGGCAAGCAGACGGAATCGCCATGGAAGCTGCAGGTAACGCCCTCCACCAAGAACCTGGATGGCTCAACCAGCGAAGGCAGCATCTACCGCTACAACGGGCAGACGGGGGCGGTGGAGCGGGTGGATGCTGGCGTGTCGCAGCAAAAGCCCCAAGTGCCGATCGAACAGAACCCCGAGGCAATTGCCATTCACAAAAATGCTTCGATGTCGAATGAGCAGAAGAGGGAAGCGCTCCAGCGACTTGGTTATTGACGGCGGCATTCCCCAAGAAATACCCCAATGTCATCACACGGTTTGCCATCGGGCCTTGTCGTGGGAAGTTGCGGATTGGTTGGTGCACGGGGTGTTTGACTGGGGGGCTGAACGCTGGGCGCCTGGAGCTGCGCAGGACCTGGCGCAGTAACAATAAGCGCTAGCACCCCCGCTGCCCACAGGCAGCCAATGACCGCCGCCACTTTCGACAGCACGGCCCATGCAGATGGGCCGCTGTAGCTGGTGGCTGAGCGCCAGGTGCCAACACATGCCGCAATCAAGTAGAGGCAGAACACAACGCCCAACAGGATGGCGGCCGCGCTACCGGGGGTTAGGAGCTTCAACGGCAGAAAAACAAGGACGCTGCCCAGTACCCCGAATCCCCAGTAGGTGGCAGGCAAGCTGAATTGGCCTTGCCATAGCCTTGTGAGTGCATTCATTTTTTTCGATCTCTTGAAATGTCGGCGCGAGCTTTTTCGAGCCAGTCTTCTATCTCGACATTTCCTGTCCCATCGGCAGGGAACATGCGATCAAGGAGCGCGACAAAGCCACTACTTTGTCCGGGATCTTTTGCAGCTGCACCGGCGAAGAAGGCCATTGCCATGAGCTCACGAGTTGATGTGGCAACACCTGGTTTCTCAAGGAAGCTGCTTTCAAGACGAGCAACGATCTCAGCGTTCATGCTGCGGCCTGCCTCTTTCGAAGCTTGCTCGATGGAGTCCTTCAGGTCGACAGGCAGCCTGATCTTCATTTGTGGGTCTTCGCGGCTCATCTCACTATGATAAACCACAGTGGTTCATGTGGGTATTGCAAAAAATGGATCACCGTGGTTTAATTCTTTTCATGAACCACGGTGGTTTATGAAAGGAGTGTGAACCAAATGACTCAATCTAGTGCACAGGTAAAGATTCGCTTGCCTGAGACGCTGAAGGTGTGGCTTAAGCAAGAAGCAAGCAAGAGTCGCCGCTCTCTTAACAGTGAGGTCGTTCTGCGTCTGGAGCAAAGCCGTGCAATTGAGGGTGCGGATCAGCGAAAGGATGCAGCATGAAAGCTCGAACTGAAAAAGGAAACGCCCCGGAAGTTACAGCAACCGAGGCGTCAAGTGTCAAAAACCAAGGAATCAATCAAGGAGTCGACATGTCGGATTCTACCCAAGTCGCGCCATTGCGCGCAATCACTGTCCCATTTCACGGCGCTGACCTGTATGTTGTGGAGCACAACGGTCAGCCGTATACGCCGATGAAGGCCATCGTAGAGGGGATGGGACTGGATTGGCGCTCCCAGGCTGCAAAGTTTCGCGGCAATAAAGAGAGATGGGGGGTGGTGATGATCACCACCCCCACCAGTGGGGATGAACAAGTGTCTACATGCCTCCCGCTCCGTAAGCTACCGGGCTGGTTGATGACGCTGCATCCTTCACGTCTTGCCCCAGGGAATCGCGCCCGAGTCATTCAGTACCAAAACGAGTGCGACGAAGTGCTGTGGCAATACTGGAACGACGGCGTTGCCGTCAACCCGCGCGCCTTGTACTCGGTGAACCCCGGCGACAAGCTCACCAAGGAGGAAGCTGACACGCTGCGGCAACTGGTTGAGAGCACAGCCAAGAAGCTGGCTGGCGACAGCAAGATGCAAGGCAAGTTCATTCTGCAAGCTTGGTCCAAACTTAAGAGCCACTTCAAGGTTGGCTACCGGGAGATTCCGCGCCAAGAGCTGACGGAGGCAATTTCCATTGTTAACCGCCACACGGTGGAATGGGAGGTGGTGGATGACGAGCCGCCCCAGCGCGCATTGCCTCAGTTGCCGCGCTTAGATTTATACATGCAGCCACCGGCTGTTGGCCAATATCAGTTCAATCGATCCAACCCCTATCCCCGCAATGGGCGCACCATTGAGGTTGCCAAAAGCATCGCTGCAGACATTCGCAATTGGAGTGACAACCTGCCTGCGGGTCCGGCTCGCACAGACCTGCATGATGCGGCGCAAATGCTGTATGACTTGCTAGTCAGCGGCTGGACGGATGTGGATGAAGCCCTGGGCCAGTTGCACAGTGCCATGCACTTCCTCAATCGCTGGCAAGGCCGTGGCGGCGGCATTGGCAACGTCGCTTAACTCACTGAAAAGCAGGGGCCGCTTGGCCCCTTTTCTTCCAGCCAGAGGCGAATTTGGAAAAGGGTGCTTGGAGGCAAAAATGCAAAAAATTTAGTAACATCAAAGCCGTAGCTGTGCTACGCTCCAGTTCACTGCCGTATAGGCAGCTCAGAAAGACCGGTTCCTCACGCGCAGATTATTTCCCCTAGTTCACTGCCGTATAGGCAGCTCAGAAATTGTCGCTCCCGTCGTGATAGTCAGCGGCGAAGTTCACTGCCGTATAGGCAGCTCAGAAATTGTCGCTCCCGTCGTGATAGTCAGCGGCGAAGTTCACTGCCGTATAGGCAGCTCAGAAATTGTCGCTCCCGTCGTGATAGTCAGCGGCGAAGTTCACTGCCGTATAGGCAGCTCAGAAATTGTCGCTCCCGTCGTGATAGTCAGCGGCGAAGTTCACTGCCGTATAGGCAGCTCAGAAATTGGCGTTTTCTACTACGAAAGTTTCGTAGTGCGTTCACTGCCGCCCAGGCAGCAAGAAAAGCAATAAAAAACCCGCCGAGGCGGGTTTTGGGGTTTTCTACAGAGGCTTTACGCAGCCTTTTTGGCATTCATTTCATCGATGCGTTGGGCCGATGCGGTTGCTCTTTCGCTTTCAGCGGCGACGACTTCTTTTAAACCCTCAGGCAGAAAGCGCTGAAGGATATCTCTCATCAATGGTTGGTATCCAACACCGTGATGGGCGGCGATGTATTTGTATGCCTGGATCATCTCTACAGGCATCCGAATCGAGACCGCCTTCATGCCTGCTGCTTCATGCAGAAGGGACACGCTCTCGTCCGACGCTTTCATTGCGTTTTTATCCGAAGCGCCAAACTCCTTTGCGTCCCACTTTTCGCTTTCTTTTACGAAAGCGTCAACGTCGAAACCAAATTCATTGTTTGACATATTACACACTCCAATTTAATTAATTTGAGGCTTTTATTTGGCCTCTAGTGCATCGTTATAGATGCGCATTTCGTCCTGGTTTGGGACGTAGCAAGTTCTGAGAAAAATCTTTCCGTCTCTCAGAATGAACACAACCTTGAGTAACCTGCCTTGATTGGTACATGCCAAGAACCAGTGCGTGGGTGGGTTGGTGCGATGATCTTCGCGGTCATCAATCAACAACGGCCCTTCAAAGTTGGCAAAGCATTGCTCCACCTCGCGGCGTGTAACTTGGTGTTTCTTCTCCAACTTTTCCTCAATTGCAGGAAAGATCAGCAGGTTCTTCATGTGACAGGGTAGAGTGGCATTGACATCATTGTATATACGTCATGTTTCGCATAGCAACCATCTTGGTGCAATAGCGCTCTACTTCAAGGGTTTTCGCCCGGTGTGGATGAAAAAACAGGTGTATATACACAACACATTTCATGGCAGCAGGCGTGGAGTCTTGCGCTCCGTCAATCGAGAGCTCTTTCCATCAGCAACTGTGTTCTGCAGACGCCATTGTCAACACCCAGCATAGGGCAAGGCCATTCCTCCTGCTAGCGGCAGAGTGGGGGGATGAGCCAAATTGACGACTTCCTCAAGAACCCCCTTCCATCCGACGGCAAGTCTGGTCCTGATGGCGGTAAACCTGTCAGTGATGAGATCAATGCATTCCTGAGAAAGCGCACCACCGGCGAAGCCTTCAAAGACGTTGGAATAGGTCTCGTCCAAGGCGCCGCTGGGCTAGTGAAGTCCGCTGGTGATGCTTATGGCCTTGCCACTGGCGACATGAACAACGCAGTGTCCAAGACAGCGGACGGCTGGCAAGAGGATCTTGAAAAGCAAAAATCGGCGGGCTTCCAGGCGCGAGCGCAACAGCGCAAGGCCAATATCGACGCCCAAGATTCGACGCTGGGCAAGGCCTGGAGTGCAGTCAAGGACACGGTAACTGACCCCGCGCTGGCGCTGGACACGGTGGCCACTAACATCTCGACATTGATTCCTGGTGCAGCTGCTGGCCGAGCTGTGGCTGCGGCGCGAATGGCGCAAGCAGCTCGAGCAGGGTTGACCGGAGAATCTGCCGCTTTAGCTGCCAAGCAGGCCGGCACATATGGCACCCGAGCAATGGTCGGCACAGGCGCAGCTCAACAAGCAACAGACGTATCCGCCCAAGCTTACGAAGACAACATCAAGAAGGATGATGCAGCCTGGGATGCCAATCCGGCCTTTCAGGCGGCGCTGGCGGCGAATGGCGGAGATCGCGCGGCAGCCAAGCATGCGCTGTCGCTTGATGCGGCACGTGCTGCATTTTTGCCTGCTGCAGGTATTTCTGTAGGTGCAAACGCGATCCCCGGCGGGGCAATGCTGGAAAAGGCGCTGGTGGGCGGCGCGGCGCGTGAGGCGGCCAAAGAAGGTGCGAAGTTTGCAATCCCTAAGGCAATCGCCAAGGGTGCGCTGGGCGAAGCGGCAGGGGAGGCCATTGAAGAAGGCGGCGGCCAATACGCGGCAAACGTTGCCGCGCAGCACTACATCGACCCCAATCAGGATTTGATGAACGGCGTGGGAGAAAACGCGGGCTTGGGTGCGGCCGGCGGGCTGTTGCTGGGTGGCGCTGGCGGCGCTTTCCACGGGCACCGCCCGGCTGCAGCCAAGCCCGGCCAGCCGGACGCCGACCCCGCAGCGCCACCTGCCGCCGACCCGCAGCAGCCCGGTGGCAGTCCTCTGCTGCTGGGCAACCAGCCGCCTGAACAAATGGTGTCGTTCCCTGACGGCACGGTGGGCCGCACCGGTGAGGTGGAGAGCTACCTGGCCAATCTGCCCGAGGACCAGCGGGCCGAAGCGCGTGCCCGCCTGATGGGGCAGAGCATTACCGAGGTGAATGCGCCGCGCAAGCCTTCGGAGGAAATGGGCTTGCGCTCGGGCCCCGACGCTGGCGCGCTGGAGAGCATTGCCGCGATGGCGGTGGACAACGGCGCGCATGGCCAGATGCAGCAGGCAGCCGCCCAGGCCCAGGCCCAAGAGCAGGCGGCCGAAGCCGGGACCGAGGCCACGCCCAAGGCCCAACCCGCAGCCGAGGCCCCAAGCGAGCAGCCGCGGGCGCAAGAGCAGCACGCAGTAGATCCGGACACCGGCGAGATTGCGGGCATGCCTACCGTGTCCGATTGGTCAGACGGCCAGCTCTCGGACGCCTACCGCACAGCCCAAGAGCCCGAGGTGCGCCGCCAACTGGCCGCCGAGCTGGTGCGCCGCCGCGCCAACCGGGAGGAAGAAGCCTTGCAGGCCGAGCTGCGCGACGAACAGGCCAGCGCCGCCATGCAGCACGTGCCTGACAGCGCGTTTGCCGGTGTGCGCGAGGACGCGGGCGAGGTGCCCAAGAACATCGAGGTGCAAGGCGGCAGCCATGCAGCCGCAGAGGCCGCCAGCGAGGCGCTTGCGCCTGGCTCCAAGGCCCAGGGCGTGAACGTGGCAACGCTGATGCAGCTCAACCGCAAGCAACTGCCCGACATGAGCGAGGGCGAGCTGCAGCAGCTCGCCAGCATGTTGCCGGCCGAGCACAAGCGCCAAGCAAAGATTCAAGCAGAACTGCTGGCACGCGGCCAGCAAGCACAACCCGCTATCAATCAAGGAGCAACCACGGATGGCACGCAAACCGATCAAGCCGAGCAAGGCAGCGCGCAACCAGCGCAAGCAGGACGAGCGCAAGCTGCACAAGCAGTTCAGCCAGTTGCAGCGCGAGCTGACGCAGGGGCAGATGCGAACCCAGCAAGCGCTGGCGCAAGCGCGGCAAGCCTTGGAGCAGGCCAAGCAGATGGGGCAGTACAGCCAGCTGCTGGTGGCCGGCGCAATGTCGGCGATCAATCTGCCAAAGGGCTAATTGATGGCGCCGCCGCGACTCAAGACAATGGCCGTCAAGCAAACACGACGTCTGCGCCGCAAGCTGCAGCGCCGGCCGATGAGCGCCAAGCCCGAGCACAGCGCATTGCTGACGCTGGCGCACAGTGGACCCGCATGCCTGCCGCAGAGCGATCCGCGCTGGTCGGGCGCCTGGAGGGGGTAAAGCCCGTCCTGGCCAAGAACTTGCCCCGCGCTCAGTGGGAAAGCCTGAATGGCGATATTCAGGGAAAACTGGCAGACGCATTGGAGCCTGAGACTCGGGTTGCCGGCCCGGTTGGTGTTGAAGGTAGCAAAGGGAGTGACGGCACGCGGGCTGCAACCCAGCCAGAGGCTCTGGCGGGACAAAAGAACCAGGTGCGATACCGTGACCCGGAAACAGGCATGGCATGGACAGGGCGTGGCAAGCCCCCTGCGTGGATTGAGGGTAAGGATTACTCCAAATTCGAGGCTTCCAGTGCAACTGATGCCGATGCACCTGCCGTATTGCCTGATGAAGGCAGCACTGACAAGCCGCCTCCCAAATCGGTGCCGCAGCGCATGAGGGAGGCCAAGGCGGCCAAGGCTGCCGCTGCATCAGCGCCTGCCACCAAGGGAATGACGCAAGTACAGCAAGGCGTTTGGGAAAACCGAAACCGCCAAAAGCAGGAGGCGTGGGAGAAGGTCAAGCGCCTGCGCGAAGGTGTCAAAAACGGCACCGCGAATAGGTTACAGCTCTTGCAGGCCGAGTCTGCGCACCGGCAGTTGGTGCGTGATGTAGAGGCGTTGCAGCCTGCACAGGCCGAAGTGTTGCCTACCAAGGATAGCTCGCCCAGGAAGGCGCGATTCTCTCAGGGTCTGGTGTCACCGCCCACGGCCGGCCCGAAGCCAGGCGCGCAGCGCATTCAGCGGCTTGTAGACCAGGTTCAGCAGCTTTCGAAAAGCGAGCTTCCCATCGCTGTCGTTGGTAGCCCAAGCGATGTGCCGGGGATCGAAGCTCCCATCGGCACGAACCCAAGCGGGGCCCTTGCGGACGGGCGCATCTATCTGTTCGCCGACAACATCCGGTCTATCGGCGAGGCTTACGTCACGTTGTTCCATGAGGTGTTTCACCTTGGGTTGCAGAAAGTGATTCCTGCTGAGGATTATGCGGCCTTGCTCAAGGACTTTGCACGCAACCCGCTGGTGCAGAAGTTTATGCGCCAGTGGAAAGACTCGGCTGAGGGGCGTCAGCGTGCGGCGCAGATGCCTTCAGCCGCCTATGAGGCGCTGGCGGCAGAAGAAGCATTGGCCATGGTGAGCGAGGAACTGGCGGCCGATGAAGGCATGGGCAGCCGTGCGCCAGGCCTGGTCAAGCGCATGCTGTCTTGGTTTGCCAATGTTGCCGATCGCCTTGGGCTGCCTGGATCTTTTGGAGACTGGGTGCGCGGGCTCTCTCGCACACAGGCAGAGCAGTTTGTGAGCGACATGACCCGTGCCGTGCTGGGGGGCGAGCTCAACCTGGCGCGGACACGGGCCAAGTATGGAACCCAAATTGAGGCGCTGAGCCAACAGAACCGGATGCGACAGGGCGAATTGGCAACTGTTGCTGACGAGGCTGATTCTGGGGACAACGCGGCCAATTTCGAAGGCACCGCCAAGCCGCGCCGCCCGGCCAGCGCGCAAGACAAGGCGGTGATGGAGGCAATTGCCAGCGGCAAGAGTGCCCGTGACGTGCTGCGCTTGGTGGCCGGCCAGTCGAAAGATCCGTTCCTGCGCAATGTGGCACGGATGCTGCTCAAGAGCGGCATCACGCCGAACATCGAGTTCGGCCATATTGGCAAGACCAAAGACGGCAAGCCGATCCACGGCCAGTACCGCGGGAAAACCGACACGATTGCGATGGCAGGCAGTGCCGAATACGCAGCCGAGCGCATTTTTATGCACGAGGCCATGCACGCGGCCACGATGCGAGCGCTGTCCAAGCCAGGCTTGGCCCGGCAGCAACTGCTCAAACTGCTGGAGCATGTGCGCAAGCAGCCTAGCCTGGCTGGGTTCTACGGCATTACTGACAGGCCTGGGCAGGTGGACGAGTTTGTGGCCGAAGTGTTTACCAACCCAGCTTTCCAAGTTGCGCTGCGCAATATCAGCGCACCAGCCAACGGCGGAACGATCAAGACGGCATGGGATGGCTTTGTCCGCATTTTGCGCTCGATTCTTGGCCTGCCCAACGATGCCAACAATGCACTGTCGCAGGCGCTGGACCTGGGCGTGGCTGCGCTGCGCCAGGATATGTTGCTGCGTAAGCAGGGCACCGAATCAAAGGGCCGTGCCAACATGGTGACCGGGCGCGCCATAGCGCCGGTAGAGCTGACGTTGAAGGGCTGGAGTGGCACCGCCTCCGAGTTGAGCGCTCTAGCGCGGGAGGTATACAGCCAGGAGTTGCAAGGGACCACTGAGCGTAACGACAGCATGGGCGTGGAAATTGCCTTCACTTCCGAGGGGAAGGGTGAAGCGTTTGGCGCACGCGGAAAGCTGCGCCACCCCGAGCGGGCGGAGTTGGTCAGAGTATTGCGTGAGCTGGTGCGAGACGCCGTCAAGGTGGCAGAGGCTGCGCCAGGCAAGGGGCGTGAAGTGGATTCCCTTGCGTTTCACACGCTGGTAGCGCCTTTGGCAATCAATGGGCAAATGCATGCGGTGCGGTTGACGGTGCGCGAGGCTCGTCATACACCCAAGGGGGCAGCTGCGCACAAGTTCTATGACGTTGCGCAGGTGAAGATAGAGCGAAGCCCCGATGCCGATGGAGTCGCTTCCAGCATTTCTGCTGGGCCGGTGCATCCGGGTACTGTCGGGACTTCGGCAGTCAGTGTATCTGATCTCGCCCAGGCGCTCAAGATAGACGGCTACGAGGCTGGGGGCGACGATGGCGCGGATGTTGCCAACTTTGGCGCCGACGACTTCACCCAGTTCAAGAATAGCGCCATCGACCAGCTCAATGCAGCCTTCAAGCACGAAGGCAAGGTGTCCGTCTGGGACAAGACGGTGGGCACCATGCGCAACCTGGCCGAGCGCGCAAAGGCTTTCAAGCCTGTGTACGAGACGGCGCAGCGCACCATTGACGATGTTTCGATGCTGGCCAACGATGCGGCCGATATGGCGCCGAGCTTGCTGCCGCGGGTGGAGAGCCTGGCCGACCTCAAGAAAAAACCGGTTTCGGCCGAGGACAACAAGGCCGTGGCCAAGCCCTTGTTTGAGGGTACGCTGATGTGGGCGCGCGATGTCGACGGCACTGCAGTGCTGTCCGATGACCTGATTGCGAAGTATGCCGGCCTGACGCCAGACCAGAAGGCAGAGCTGCTGGTGCGCGCGGGCAAGCTGGACGAGAAGATGCTGCGCGCCTGGCGCGGCATGCCGGCCGCCCAGTTTGCAGCGGCAATCAATAGCCGCTTCCAGAATCAGCTGCTCAAGTCCGGTGTGGTGTGGAGCGATGACGAGCTCAAGACCAAGTTCAAGGCCACGCCCGAGCAGATTCGCCTGTACCACGAGGCGCGCAGCGCAATTGACCGCTCCATCGACATGACGGCCCGCGCCGACATGCTGCGCCTGCTGGGCGAGGACTATGCACCGATGCGTGATGCGGTGCTGGACCAGCCAGATATGGAAAGCGCCGCCAAGCTGCTGACCGACATGCTGGAGCAAGAGGCCAAGGATGTGCCGGACAAGGCTGAGCGCATTGGAGAGCTGGTGCAGCAGTTGGACAAGCGCCTGGCCACGGCCGCCGATTTGCAGGCACGCGGTTACGCGCCACTGTCGCGCTTTGGCCGCTACACGGTGGATGTGGTCGACAAGAGCGGGGAGCGCCTGTATTTCGGCATGTACGAGAGCCAGCGCGAATCGAATCTGGCCAAGCTGAAACTGGCGCAGGGCTTTCCTGGCGCCAAGATCACCCAAGGCACCATGAGCGCCGAGGCGTACAAGCTGTTTGCCGGCATGACGCCAGAGACGGCTGAGCAGTTTGGCGCCATGCTGGGCTTGAACAAAGACGGCGACACCGCCCAGGACCAGGCGTATCAGGAGTACCTGAAACTGGCGCAGAACAACCACAGCGCCTTGAAGCGCATGATTCATCGCAAGGGCATCGCAGGCTACAGCGAGGATGTGGGCCGGGTGATTGCCAACTTTGTCTATTCCAACGCACGTGCCGGCTCGATGGGGCTGAATGCTGGTCAGCTGGAGAAGGCTATCGAGGCCATCCCCAAGGAGCAGGGCGAGTTGCGCGACGTGGCGGTGAAGCTGCGCGATTACATCCGCGACCCTCAGGAGGAAGGCCAAGCCATCCGCGGCATGTTGTTTGCCCAGTACCTGGGTGGCTCGGTGGCTTCGGCGCTGGTCAACATGACGCAGCCGTTCCAGATCACCATGCCATGGCTGTCGCAATACGGCGGCATGGCCAAGGCAGGCAAGCAGATGGCCAGGGCCTTGAAGGACATGGGCACCAAGGGTTTCCAGTACGAGGCGGACCTGGCCAAGGCCTTGAAGGCGGCAGAAGATGACGGGACGGTGTCGCCGCAAGAGGTGCACCAGCTGATGGCGCAAGCCCGTGGCGCTGGCGCGCTGCGCAGTGGCGATGGCACCAAGGCTGGTAATGCGCGGGCAGCAGCTGCGAACACCTGGGAGCGAACCAAGGTGGCTTGGGGCCAACCGTTCGCACTGGCCGAGCAGTTCAACCGCCGCACGACTTTCATTGCTGCATACCGGATTGCCAAAGACCAAGGCATGGCCGACCCGGCAGAGTTTGCCCGCAAGGCGGTGCTGGAGACCCAGTTTGTCTACAGCAAGGCCAACAAGCCGCGCTGGGCGCGCGGCGCGGTGGGCGGCACGCTGTTCTGCGTGGATGACACCACCGAGGCGTTGACGCAGCGCGGATGGATCGGCCCGGATGACCTGAAGCCGGGGGACATGCTGGCGTCGTTTGACATGAAGACGGAGCGCCTAATCTGGGCACCGATGCAATCGGTGCATGTATTCGACCACGATGGCGAAATGGTGCATGCGCGGTCCAAGACGCTTGACATGCTCATGACGCCTGACCATCGTGTGGTCCACTACAAGAGCAAGCGAACCAAGGGGGCAAAACGTGGAACCACCCATTGGGAGTTGGGCGTGGCCGAAGCGCAAGACATCCCTGTGTCCCATCGAGTGCAGATCCCCACCGCTGCCCCGTTCGACCATGCGCCTGTTGGCGAGCAACTTGCCGACGCAATGGTCCGGGTGATTGGCTGGGTTGTGACTGAAGGCTGGTTCCAGAAAAAAAATCGTGGGCGCGAGGCATGGGGCGGCGCGCTGAAGATCTATCAGAACGAAGGGCGCACCGCAGATCTCATTCGCGCCGACCTCCGGGATGCAGGCTTGGAATTCACTGAAACAAGCTGGGACTATGAGGGCGGTAATGCGCGTCACATTCGTTTCAACGTCAAGAAATCCAGTTGCACCGAACTGCGCTCATTGCTGCCTGGCAAGCAACTCACTCCGGCACTGCTTATGCGAATGACCACAAGACAAATCGAGCAGTTGGTGGATCGCATGATTGAAGGCGACGGGTCGGAGGCGCCCACGGGCAATCGTTGCTTTATCCAGAATCCCGGGCAGACACTGGAAACTTTTCAGATGGCTCTGACCATTCTTGGAAAAAGCTTCCGCGTCGTAAAACATGGACCGGCCTGCAGAAACGTCCTGATTCGCGAACCTGCTATCACAGCTAATGGGCGATATTCGGTGAAGACCTCGGAGCGTGTTCACTACAAGGGCCGCGTCTGGTGTCCGATCGTCCCAGGCACGAGCACTTGGGTGGCGCGTCGCAATGGCATGCCGTTCATAACCCACAACACCTTCAAGACTTACTCGGTCAGCTACCTGGAGCTGATGCACCGAATGTGGACGCAGGGCGGCCCAGAGGGCAAGCGCGCCGTAGGCTGGGCTATTGCCATGCTGATGCTCATGAGCGGAGCTGGCGGCCTGCCGTTCCTGGAAGACGCCGAGGATCTGATTGACGGTGCCGGCCAAATGATGGGCTACAACATCAGCACCAAACAATGGCGCAAGGAGTTGCTGGCCGGCGTGGTGGGCAAGGAGCTGGGCGAGTTCATGGAGCAGGGCATCTCAGGCCTGCCTGGCGCGCCGGTCGATGTGTCCGGCCGCCTGGGCATGGGCAACCTGATTCCAGGCACCGGCCTGTTCTTGAACAAGCCCAACCGCGAGCGGGATCTGCTGGAGGTGGCGGGCCCGGCGGGTGACCTGGTCAAGCGCGGCTTTACCGGCGCCCGCAAGGCGCTGAGCGGTGATGTGGCTGGCGCGGCCATGGAGGTTTCGCCCACGGCCGTGCGCAACGTGGCCAAGGGAGCCGATATGGCACGCACGGGCATGTACCGCGACACTAAGGGCTACAAGGTGATTGACAGCACCCTGGATGAAGCGCTGTTCAAGGCGATCGGCTTTCAGCCCAAGCCTGTGTCGGAGGTGCAGGAGTCCAACAGCTACATGCTGCGCGCCAAAAGCTTCTACCAGCAAACCAGCGCCGACATCAAAGCGCAGTGGGCGCAGGCGTTGTTTGAGAAAGATGACGCTGCCCTGGAGCGCGTGCGCGAGCGCCTGGCCACTTGGAACAAGCAGAACCCGGAGCAGCCTATCGTGGTGAAGATTCCCGATGTCATGAAGCGCGTGCGCGAAATGAATAAGGACCGCACCGCGCGTATTGCTGACACGGCGCCCAAGGCGCTGCGAGAGCGTCTGCGCGAGGTGGCGCGGGAGGCAAATGCACGGTAGCCCAGCATAGGGCTATGGGGTAGATGGCCATGGGCGCGAACATGCGCGCCATGGACGAACGCAGCAATATCAGCATTCCAGTCGCCAAACTCATCAGCGTTTGGGTGGCTTTCGGAATCACTTCTTGGGAAAAGGCAGCAGCCGCTGCGGCCTTTTTGTACTCAGCTTTGCTGATCTGTGAGTGGTTTTGGAAGAAGGTTTGGCGGCCAATCCTGGAGCGCGCAGGCTGGATCAAGCCCAAGCCACCACGGCGCGGCCGCAGCGGAGAAACCGATTGGAGCCAGCCATGAGCAAGGTTCCTAAGCTCCTGACAGATAGCCTGATTGCGCTGATGCTGCTGGTCGGCGTTGGCGGCAGCACTTACTTGGCCAATGAGGCGGCAGTGCAGCAGGCCAAACACAACCAATACGCCCACGCAGTGGCTTCGGACCCGAGCACCAGCATGGCGGTGAAGGTTGCCATGGTGATGGGCCACTACTACGAATCGAGCAATCGCCATATTGGCGTGCCCTATATCGACAAGAACGGGCGCGGCCAGCCCCTGACGGTATGCAACGGCGTCACCGGCAAAGGCGTGGTGGCCGGCAAGACCTACAGCCCCCAGGATTGCTACAACCTGGAGCGCGACAGGTATGTGGAAACGGAGCAGTCCATAGCGCCGTTGTTGCGCTACTGGGGCAGCTACGACCCGTTCACCCAAGCCACCTTTATCGACTTCGGCTGGAACAAGCCGATTGCATCGTTCAAGACCAGCACCATGCGAGCGCTCGCAAACAACGGCGATCTTGCTGGCGCGTGCGCGCAAAACCCGAGGTGGAACAAAGGCACCGTGAACGGTGTGCAGGTGGTACTCCCTGGACTGCAGATCCGGGGTGACTCCAATGCCGAGATTTGTGCGCACTGGAGGATTCCATCGTGATCTACACCCACGTCGCTGCCGGAATCGTGGCCGCCGCCCTGGCCGCCTGGGGCACATGGCAGGTGCAGGACTGGCGCCTGTCTGGCCAAGTTGAGCAGGCCCAGGAGCAAAAAGCACAGGCCGAGCGCGCTTTGGTGCTGGAGCAGCAGGACCGCAAAGACCAGCTGCTGCGCGCCCGAGCTTCGGCGCTTGAAACCTACACCCGCATGGAGGCACAGAAAAATGCCGCAATCGACAAGCAAACCCAGCGCGCAGAAGCGAATCGGCTTGCTGCTCAGCAGCTTCGCACTGATGTTGACGGGCTGCACGGCCAGCTTGCCACAGTGCCAGCCCGTATCGCAGCCGCTACCAGTGCGGCCGTCGCTGACTACGCCGCTACCGCAACAAAGCTATTTGGCCAATGCACGCGCGAATACGCAGCAATGGCAGAGCGAGCTGATGGCCACGCCAATGATGTCCAAGCCTTGATAGAGGCTTGGCCGGAGAACCCGAGCCAGCCGGCTGCTGGCAACACCACAAAGGACCACCATGGACGACAGCCAAATTGAAGAAGCTATTCAGGCCGCAGGCAAGACTGCCCCTCGCGTGACCCCCGCAGACATTGAAGCCGAGATCAACAGCGAGACCTACTTCACTGCACAGCACGGCGTCGAAGGTGCAATGTCCGCATTGGAACTACACAGCCGTCATCCTGGTGGCACTCCGGTCAACCTCTGCCACATCACGTTCTGCGTACTGACGCTGAAAAACGGCACCAAGCTCGTTGGCGTGAATGAGGGTCCGGTGTCGCCGGAAAACTTCGACCCCGAAATAGGCCGCAAGCTGGCCCGCCAGAAAGCCATCGACCAGGTATGGCCTATGCTGGGCTTCCGCTTGCGCGACGAGTTGGCCCGCCCGGTGCTGACCGAGGCTGATTCTCTGGCCGATCTGAACGGTACGCCGCGCCCGTCTGCCGGCGTCACGCAATAGGCATTGTCCTGCTTGCCCTGGCCAAGGCCTCCTGTACTGTGCGTGCAGGAGGCTTTTCTGTATGTGCAACCGCTACCAAGCACCCGGCGAGCCAGAAATCAACATGTATTGGCGCCCGAACCAACACCGGATACTTGGCTACGCCGGCGGCGACGTGTTCCCGCGCTCGCCAGGGCCATTCATTCGCTGGCCCCGGTCGAAATCTTTGCTGCTGGGCCGGCTTAGGCTTCCAGATCCTCGGTCACCCAAGTCTTGACTGTGGCGTAGGCCGGGCCAGGCATATCCAGCAGAGCGGGGCGGCTGGATTGCAGGTACTCGTAGAACAAGTGGATCTGTTTGCCGGTGTCGTAGTACGGGAACCAGCCATCGCTCAGATCGCGCATGTTTTGTCGCCACTGCCGCCACAGCGAGATGATGGTTTTCTGGCGCTCAGAAAGGGACATCTTTAGCAAACGAGGTCATGAACTCGTCGGGAATCTTGCGCTCAAGCAGCGTGCCAGGCAGCCGGATAGCCTCGGGGTGCTCGGCCTTGATTTCTTCCTCGGTGCAGTGGGGCGTTGTCGTCCACTAGTTGGCGCGCTGGATGCGCCACTTGTAAAGGTATTCGATGTGCATGTGAAGCTTCAAAGATACTGTTTATAAATACAGTATAGATGAATGCGGGCGCGATGGCTAAAACCGGCCAAATACGGCCACTTTAGCGGTTCATTTTTTGGCCTACGCTATGGCCTACAGATGGCATGCTATGAGAATAATCAATTGATTTGTATGGTGTTATGGCAGACTCCGTTTCCGCCAAGAACCAAGCCCCTGAGTGTTTTGCATTCAGGGGCTTTTTGTTTCTACCATCCTATCTACCAAAAAAATTTGGATTGAAACACTCTGAATCGGACGCTGCTGGAGTTCGCGTCGCAGATAAGGCCAGAGCCACCAAGGGTGGGCTCGCTTGTGATGCAAGTGGCGAACAAGAGGCTGCGAGATTGCCGCCAACCGGACCGCGCTGCTACTGGTGTATCAGGTTCGCGTTCAGTCCAAACGCACGCGCCACCCTTGCCACCGAGGCCTCTGGCTGGCTACAGGCCGTCATAACCCCCTGTGGTTGAGCTGCGCGCTGTGCCGACGCCGACTCTTGCTACGTGTTGCTTGCATTTGATGTCCATCTAACTTTGATGGACGCCTATCTTGCTCTGTTTGCTACCGCAATCAAGGCGGGATGCGCAGTTGCCTACACACAATCGACCCAGATCGGGCATTCACATCATCGGTTCAATTCCTGGTTTTCGTAGTCAAGACGATGTCTCATGACGCGCGCTGTAACACCAGGATTCTGCAGTTCGATAGCGGAAAGAGCGTGAGGGTAATCCCCCCACAAACCACCGCTCTGAGAAGTAGAGCTATGCGGCCATGGCCAGCCGCTGTTTGGGGGTGATGCC
>NZ_JBHZGV010000024.1:0-65991 GCF_043359985.1 Comamonas trifloxystrobinivorans | reverse complement strand
GACTGGCGCTGCATATCTACGCGACAGGTTGCAAGCCTCAGGGAGTTCCCTGCATACGCCAGCCCTGATCGGGCCATTCCCGAACGCTTTAACGATACAAGGGAGGTCTGCGCTTCGCGCAGATGCCTGGAGGCTCGTTTTTCAATTGGCGTTGGTGGGCATTGCATGCAGCTGCTGGCCGGGTCTCGCCCCGGCGGGCGACCTTCTTTCTTGCTGCACGGCAAGAAAGGAGGCAAAGAAACGTGCCCTACATCCAGCGTCCCCGAAAGCTTCGCGGAGCGAATCTTTCGCGGCAACCTGCGCTCGAAGCAAACGGCGGCGTGCGGCATAACTTACTGCGCGCCAAGGCGCTCCGTTCGAACAGATGCCGCAAGTCAGAGCACGAAGTTTGGCTGTCCTGCGGCAGCCAAACCGCCGCCGTTTGCTCCGATCGCAGGCGCTGGCTGAAAGGGGTGGGGGACAGCCAACAGCCAACAGCCAACAGCCGGAACATCCAACGGCCTGCGAGAGCTGCGCCGTTTCACTCCCTCTCCCGCTGGCGGGAGAGGGTGGGGGCGCCCGGCTAGGGGTGAGGGTGGTACTGCCTTACCGTTGGCATGCGGTCTGCATTTGGGCGGTGTACGCCCCAGCTCTCTCCCGAGGGAGAGGGAGAAAAACTGCCAGCCATCGTTAACCACCTTCGTTCTTCCACGAAGCTATCCCGCTCCCACCCCTTTTGCATGCGCCGAGGAGCACAGGGCGTGGGCTGGCAGTTGCACCGCAGAGTGCAACTGCTTCGTGCTCTGACTCACCGTGTCTGTTTGAACGGAGAGCCTTTGGCTCGCAGTGAGTTTCACGGTGCAGGCCACGCCCGAGCACTCGCAGGTTGCCCTCTTGAATTTCGCCAAAGCGAAATTCAAAGGGACGCAGGCAGCAGGGGCCGCCTTGCTTTGGTTACTTTCATTGGCGGCGCAATGAAAGTGACTGCGCCGCCGGGCGCACATCCCGGCATCTGCGCGAAGCGCAGACCTCCTCGCAGAGAAAACGAACGCTCACCGCTACGCGTTCGCCTCTACCCGCTGACTACCATCTGGCGCTTTGCCGCCAAGGCAATAACCATAACGGCGCTGGAGCGTTTGCGTGACGATATGGACGGTTACGCTGCCAGCCGTTTCCCCGATCGCAACCGGCCGCAAATCCAGCACATCACGCTGTTTCGCTACCGCGAGGCGCTGCCTTGGCAGCCGCTGGTGCAAGCCTGTAGCGCCTTGTCGGCCTGGCAACAAACCTGGCGCATCGACCAGCTGGAGCTGGTGCATGAAACGGCTTACCCCTTGTTGGCAGGCCGCCTGGTAGGCGCTTTGCCCTTGCGCGACTGACTCTCTGCTGGCGCCGCATTGCGCCAAAGCTCGGGCAAGCCACACCCGCATCACGATCTTTGGGCCGGGTGCCAAACCCGGCGTAGAATCCACTCCCACAACAGGTGCTTCCAGGCGCGTTCTGCGCTGCGAAGTGAAACGGGAAGCAGGTGCGTGGCCTTTACACAGAAGGCTGCAATGCCTGCACTGCACCCGCAACGGTAATCAGAGACGTTGCACGCAAGCCCAGGCGCACAGCCGGGCAGCCACTGCGAAAGCGGGAAGGCGCGTAGCAAACACAGCTGGCAAAAGCCCGCTGAACTCTGAGAGTCCGGAGACCGGCCTGGTGTTTTCAAGGCGCAGCGGGAGTGCATGTGACCTGATGGGCAGCCACGTCCGCATTGCGGGCAGCGGCTGCCGGTCTTTGTCTCGTCCAGATTTCTATCTCTCCTTCTGCACATTTTGTTCATGCGGCCCGGGTGGTGGCCGCAGCGACTGTGGGTGCTGCATGGCGCGAGAGCTTCTGTCTCTATCTTCTGAGTGCTTTACGCTAAGGCGTGAGCGTGGTTATTGTGCTTTTTGCATGCTGCGGCTGGCCGGGTTTCGCAACGCGGCTTGCGCGTTGGGCTTCATCTGCGCAGCCCAACCATGAACCCATCCTTCAGCGTTCAAGGCTGGTGCCCCACCGCCTGGCAACCCATGCAGGCGCAAGACGGCTGGCTGGTGCGCGCGCGTCCGCCGTGTGCGGCCATTACTGCGGCGCAATGGCGCGTGTTGGCTGAGTTGGCGGTGGCGCATGGCGACTCGCAGTTGGAGCTTACGCGCCTGGGCAATGTGCAATTGCGTGGCGTGGCCGAAGCCGGGCTGGGCAGTTTGCGGGCCGCGCTGGTGGCGGCCGGGCTGGTGCCTGCGCAGGCGGATGCTGATCTGGCGCCACCCGTGCACTGCACGCCGTTTTACCGGCCGGGCGATGCAACGCATGCGCTGGCGTTGCAGCTCTCGGCAGCGGTGCAGCAACAGCTCAGCCCGGCAGCTTTGCAGCGCTTGGGCCTGGCGCCGCTGCCCAGCAAGTTTGGTTTGCTGGTGGATGACGGGCAGCAGCGGCTCAAAAACACGGGTGCCGACATTCGGCTGTGGCTGGAGCCCGATGGGCGTTACGCGCTCTGTGCCAGCGGCGCTTTGGAATGGCTGCCGTTTGAGTGTGCAGAAGACGCTGTCAGCACCGCCATACAGCTGGCCCGCTGGTTTGCGCAGCAGCGCATGCAACACCAGCCGGCGCCAACGCGGCTGCGCAGTTTGATTGCGCATTACCCGCGCAACACGCAAATACACCGTGAGGTAGCTGCGGCGGCCAGCGCGCTTGCAAGGCCTGTTTCATTGCCTGCCGATGGCGTGTTGATTGGCGCGTCACTGGGCCGCGTCAATGCGCATGCCATGTTGGCGGTGCTGCAGCATCTGCCCGAAAGCGCACCATTGCGCGTTACGCCTTGGCGGTCGTTGTGGGTGGATGCGGCGCTGGGCCAGGCTTTTCAAGACCCGCAGTACTGGATTACCGAAGCCGACGACGTGCGCTTGCGCGTTTCGGCCTGCACGGGCGCGCCGCGCTGTGCGCAAGCGCATATTCCGGCGCAGGCGCTGGCTATGGAACTGGCGCCGCATGTTCCCGCAGGCAGCCATTTGCATGTCAGCGGCTGCGCCAAGCGCTGTGCGCTCGCTGCCGATGCAACGGCAGAAATCAGCGCTGTCTTGCAGGGCGCTTCGGTCCAGCTTTTTCTCCGCTCCAACAGCAGCCATGCTGCGCCGCCCGTCTGCCTCATACCTGATGCGTTGCGCGCCGCGCCCCAACAAATACAACAACTGATCCATGACCTCCACGCTTAAGCACAGCTACGAAACCAGTGGCGCTGCCATCTACCGGCAGTCTTTTTCCATCATCCGCAGCGAGGCGGATCTGCAGCGCTTCTCGCCTTTGCAAGAGCGCGTGGCCTGCCGCATGATCCACGCCGCCGGCATGGTGGAGCTGGCGCAGCACATCCATTTTTCGCCCGATTTTGCCGAGGCAGCGGAGGCCGCATTGCAGCGCGGCGCGCCGATTTTGTGCGATGCGCGCATGGTGAGCGAAGGCATTACCCGCGCGCGTTTACCGGCGCAAAACGCCATCATCTGCACCTTGCAAGACCCGCATGTGCCGGCGCTCGCTGCCGACATGGGCAACACCCGCAGCGCGGCGGCGCTGGAGCTGTGGCGCGAGCATCTGGCTGGCGCGTTGGTGGCCATTGGCAATGCGCCCACGGCCTTGTTCCACTTGCTGAACATGCTGCAAGACCCGGCTTGTCCGCGCCCGGTGGCCATCATCGGCTGCCCGGTGGGCTTTGTCGGCGCGGCCGAATCCAAGGACGCCTTGCGCGCCTGGGGCGGCGTGCCGTATGTCATTGTTGAAGGGCGGCTGGGTGGCTCGGCCATCACCGTGGCGGCTGTCAATGCGCTGGCCAGCGCGGCAGAGTGAGGGGGTGGCGATGACGAACCTAGGCAACATCATCTGCGTCGGCCTCGGGCCGGGCGATCCAGACCTCATCAGCGTCAAGGCCGACCGGCTGCTGCGCAATGCGCGCCATGTGGCGTTTTTCCGCAAGCGCGGCCACCCGGGCAAGGCGCGGCAACTGGTCAATGGCATGCTGCATGCCGAGGTCACCGAATACCCAATGGAGTACCCGCTGACCACTGAAATCCCGCACGACGACCCGCGCTACATCGCGCAGTTGTCGGCTTTCTACGCGCAGTGGCAAGTGCGCCTCACCGAGCTGGCACGCACCGAGCAAGTGGTGGTGCTGTGCGAGGGCGATCCGTTTTTTTACGGCTCTTTCATGCACTTGTTTGTGCGTTTGCGCCAGGCGGGCGAGGTGCCGGTGGAGGTGCTGCCCGGCATACCGGGCATGGTCGGTTGCTGGCATGCCACCGGCATTCCCATGACCTGGGGCGACGATGTGATGAGCGTCTTGCCCGCCACCTTGCCCGACGAGCAACTGCGCCTGCATGTGGCGCGCTCCGATGCGCTGGTTTTCATGAAAGTGGGGCGGCACCTGGGCCGCATCCGGGCGCTGCTGGCCGAGCATGGCAAGTTGGACAACGGCTGGCTGGTGGTCAACGGCACCATGGCGGACCAGCAAGTCATGCCGCTGCGCGACGCGCCTGAGCGCTGCCCGTATTTCGCCATCGTCATCGTGCATGGCCACGGCCGGCGCCCGGCCAACGACATGTGAGAACGCCACCATGCCAACACAACAAGCATGCCTGAGCGTCGTGGGCCTGGGCCCCGGCGCAGACGAGCTGGTAACGCCACAAGTGCGCGCCGCCATTGCCAACGCCAGCGATGCGTTTGGCTACTTTCCCTATATCGCCCGCTTGTCCGGGCTGGAGCATTTGCAGCTGCATGCCAGCGACAACCGCGAAGAGCTGGACCGCGCCCGTGCCGCACTCAACACGGCCGCACAAGGCCGGCAGGTGTTGATGCTGTCGTCTGGCGACCCAGGCGTGTTTGCCATGGCCAGCGCCGTGTTTGAGGTGCTGGACCACGCTACGCCCGAGGAGCAGGCGCGCTGGGCCGCTGTTGACGTGCAAGTGCTGCCCGGCATCACCGCCATGCTGGCGGCGGCCGCGCGTTTGGGCGCACCGCTGGGGCATGACTTTTGCACCATCAACCTCTCCGACAACCTCAAGCCGGCGAGCGTGATCGAGCGCCGCATCCGCCTGGCAGCGCAGGCGGATTTTGCAATGGCTTTTTACAACCCCGCATCCAAAAACCGGCCGCAAGGTTTTGAGCGGGCTTTGCGAGTGCTGCAAGAGGAATGTGAGCCGCAGCGCCTGGTTTGCTTGGCGCGCAATGTCAGCCGCCCGGACGAAAGTTTTCAAGTACTCCGGCTGGAGCAGGTGCAGGCCGACATGGCCGACATGCGCACCCTGGTGATTGTGGGCAACCGCTACACGCGGCAAGTGGGCCGGCATGTTTACACGCCGCGCAGTTATGCCGAATAAGCTCGCCAGTACTCCGGCGTTACACCGTGGCGGCCAGCCACTGCATCGCCTCGTCGGGCGTTTCACACAGCGTTCGGGCGGGCAGGCGCGGGCGCTCCACCATTACCACGGGCAGGCCCAACTGGCGTGCGGCTTCGATCTTGGCGTAGGTATCCGGCCCGCCAGCGTTTTTGCTGACGATGCGGCTGACCCGGTGCTGGCGCAGCAGGGTCAGCTCGTCCGCCAGCTGAAATGGGCCACGCGCTATGACCAGCTCGCAATTCGCGGCGGGCAGCGGAAAGGGTTCTTCCGGCGCATCAACCACGCGCAGCACAAAGTGATGGCCGCCAGCGCAGGGGGCAAAAGCCGCCAACTGCTTGCGCCCGATGGCAAGGAACACGGTGCTGCCGTCTTGCGGCAAGGCACTGGCAGCGGCTGGCATGTCGGCCACGGTCGTCCAGCGGTCGCCAGCCTGCGCTTGCCAGGCGGGGCGCTCCATGGCCAGCAGCGGCACACCCAGCGCGGCGCAGGCCTCGATGGCGTGGCTGCTCATCTGCGCGGCAAACGGGTGCGTGGCGTCTATCACATGGCTGATGCGGTTCTCGCGCAAGTACTGCACCAGGCCGGCCACGCCGCCAAAGCCACCCACACGGGTGGGCAGCGCTGGCGTGCGCCGGGTTTGCGTGGCGCCAGCGTAGGAATAAACAGCTGGCACGCCCGCAGCGTGCAGGCGCGTAGACAAAACATGGGCATCAAAAGTGCCCCCTAACAGGAGAACATGGGTCATGGCCAATCCGTGGCTTTCAATCATCGGCATGCATCCGTCCGGATTGGACGGTTTGAGCGCAGCCGCGCGCCGAGACCTCGATCATGCCAGCTTGGTGTTCGGCAGCCCGCGTCATCTGGCCCTGGCCGGCGTGGGCGAGCGCGGCCGTGCCTGGCCTGTGCCTTTCGATGTGGGGCCGGTGCTGGCGCTGCGCGGGCAGGCCTTGGTGGCGGTGCTGGCTTCGGGCGATCCGTTCCACTTTGGCGCTGGTGCATCGCTGGCGCGCCATCTGCAAGTGGGCGAATGGCGCAACCACCCGGCGCCTTCCACCTTTGCCTGGGTCGCTGGCGAGCTGGGCTGGTCGCAAGAGCAGACGCACTGCCTGGGCCTGCACGCCCGGCCTTTGCAAACGCTTGCGCCTTTGT
Organism: Comamonas trifloxystrobinivorans; assembly: GCF_043359985.1. Taxonomy (NCBI): domain Bacteria; kingdom Pseudomonadati; phylum Pseudomonadota; class Betaproteobacteria; order Burkholderiales; family Comamonadaceae; genus Comamonas; species Comamonas trifloxystrobinivorans. The sequence continues at coordinate 59,452 of NZ_JBHZGV010000024.1, read as the reverse complement.
TGGCGCCTGGCGAGCGTTTTATCTGCTTGCTGCGCGACGGCGCTGCTGCGGCTGAGTTGGCGCAGTGGCTGTGCGCCGCCGGTTGGGGAGAAAGCCCACTGTGGCTGGTGTCGCATGCTGGCGGGCCAGACCGCGTTTTGCGCTCAGCGTTGGCGAGCGAGCTCTTATCTTTGCTGGCGGACGATCCCGCAGCAGCACCGGTTGCCGCTGCCTTTGAGGCGCGTGGCGGCGCTGGTTTTGTGCGCGTGCCGGGGCGCAGCACAGCCACTTTTGCGCACGACGGCCAGATCACCAAAGACGCCGTGCGGGCCATGACGCTGGCCGCGCTGGCACCGCGCCAGGGCGAGCTGCTGTGGGATCTGGGCGCGGGCTCTGGCTCGGTATCGGTGGAATGGTGTCTGGCTGGTGGCCGCGCCGTTTGCGTGGAGCAGCATGCTGCGCGTGTTGCCAATATTGAGCACAACGCCCGCCAATTTGCTTTGCCCATGCAGGTAGTGCAGGGCGATTCGCGCACCTTGCTGCCCCAATTGCCAGGCGAGCCGCAAGCCGTTTTTGTCGGCGGTGGTTTTGACCAAGCGCTGTTTACCGTGCTTTGCGCAAGGCTTAAAGCGCCTTGGCGCTTGGTGGTAAATGCGGTAACGCTGGAGACGCAGGTCTTGCTGGCGCAACTGCATGGTGCCCATGGCGGCCGCTTGCAGCAACTGCAATGGAGCGAGGCTGTGCCGCTGGGCAAGCTGCATGCCTGGCAGGCCGCAAGGCCCGTGGTGCAGTGGGTTTGGAGCGCAGCATGAGCCCGCACACGCGCTGGCTCGTTGGCTGGGGTTTGCGTGCTGCGGCCGAGCGCGCCTCGTTTGCCAGTTGCTGGGCGCAGGCTTGCAGCGCCGTGGCTGGCTTGGGCGCCGGGCCTGCGCCAATCACGTTTGCGGTGCTGCCAAGCCGCATGCAAACACCGGCTTGGCAAGCGCTGCTGGCTTGGCAGGCTTCTGCTGTGCCGCAGGCGGAATGCTTGCAGATAGCCGAGGCTGAGATCAACCACGCGGCCACGCCACACCAATCCTCGCGGCTGCTGCAGCGCTTTGGCACGGGCAGCGTGTGCGAAGCCCTGGCCTGGTGCGCTGCGTGCCGCTTGGCTGGCCCGCAAGCTATCCATTGGGCTTTGCCGCGCATTGTGTCGGCCGACCGGCGTGCCACGCTGGCCGTAGCAGTGCTTGCGCCCGCAGGCTTGCCGCCCACACCAACTTTGACATCAGGAGTTCCATCGTGACCATCCACTTCATCGGCGCTGGCCCTGGCGCTGCCGACCTCATTACCGTGCGCGGGCGCGATCTGCTCGCTGCCAGCCCGGTGTGTTTGTACGCGGGCTCGCTGGTGCCGCCAGAGCTGCTGGCGCATTGCCCGCCGGGCGTGCATCTGGTCAACACCGCGCCGCTGTCGCTGCAAGACATTGCGCAGGAGATGCTGGCCGCCCATGCCCGCGGGCACGATGTGGCGCGCCTGCACTCGGGCGACTTGAGCATCTGGTCGGCCATGGGCGAGCAGCTGCGCATTCTGCGCGAGCACCAGGTGCCGTACACCGTGACGCCCGGCGTGCCATCGTTCAGCGCAGCCGCTGCCGCCTTGGAGGCCGAGCTCACCTTGCCGGGCGCTTGCCAATCGGTCGTGCTCACCCGCACCTCGGGCCGCGCCTCCAGCATGCCTGATGGCGAAACCCTGGCCGCATTTGCCGCCACTGGTGCAGTGTTGGCCATCCACCTTTCCGTGCATGTGGCCGAACAAGTGCAGCAAGAGCTGCTCGGCTACTACGGTGCAGATTGCCCTGCCGCCGTGGTGTGGCGGGCCTCTTGGCCGGATGAGCTGGTGCTGCGCACCACCGTTGGCGAACTGGCCAGCACCGCGCAAAGCAATGCGCTGCAACGCAGCGCCTTGATCTTGGTGGGGCGCACGCTCAACCAAGACAACTTCGGCCAAAGCCGCTTGTACGCCGACGATTACGACCGCCGCTACCGCCCACGTGGCGCCGAGCCGCGCTTCCCGGCCGGGACGGAAGGCCTGTGATGCTGGAGCTGCTGCTGATCGGCATAGGCACCGGCAACCCCGAGCACCTCACGCGCGAGGCCGAGCGCGCTATTGCCTCGGCAGACCTGGTGCTTTTGCCGCACAAAGAAGACAACAAAGCCGAGCTGGCCCAGGTGCGCCTGGCCTTGCTGGCGCAATTGCAGGTGCCAGCCAACCGCATTGCCCATTTCGACATGCCGCTGCGCCGCCAGCAAGGCGCCGATTACGACCAGCAAGTCGACGAATGGCACGACGCCATTGCCCAGCGCTGGCAGACCTGTTTGCGCGCCCATGGCCCTGCGGTTGCTACGCGCCCCCAGCGCGTTGCGCTGCTGGTGTGGGGCGACCCGGCGCTTTACGACAGCACCTTGCGCATTGCCGCCCGCCTGGGTTTGGCGCAAGAGCAAGTGCGTGTGGTGCCCGGCATCACCTCCATGCAAGTGCTGTGCAGCGCTCACGGCATTGCGCTCAACGGTATTGGCGAGCCATTCCTGGTAACCACCGGTCGCCAGCTGCGCGACACAGGCTGGCCGCCAGGTGTGGACACGCTCGTCGTCATGCTTGACGGGCAATGCTCCTTCCAGCAAGTAGCGCAAGAGCCGGGCGCCACCATCTACTGGGGCGCCTACCTGGGCATGCCGCAGCAGTTGCTGATGCACGGGCCTTTGGCGCAGCTGGCGCCGGGGATTGTGCAAGCGCGGCAAGCGGCGCGGGAGCGGCATGGGTGGATCATGGATATTTATTTGTTGCGGAAAGGGGGCTGACTGGGCTGAGTCAGCGGGGCAGGTTTTGATTGCTTGCAGCTGCTGACCGGGGCTTGCGGCGGACGCGTGGCGGCGAGCCACTGTTGTCTCTACAAGGAGGTCTGCGCTTCGCGCAGAAGCCGGGATTTCGCCCCGGCGGGCGACTGACTTTCTTGCTGCACGTCCGGTGTGCCGGCCCAGAAGAAAGTCAGCAAAGAAATGTGCCCTACATCCAGCGTCCCCGACCGCCCCGCGAAGCGGGGCAATCGGGGCAACCTGCGCTCGAAGCAAACGGCGGCGTGCGGCATAACTTACTGCGCGCCAAGGCGCTCCGTTCGAACAGATGCCGCAAGTCAGTTCACGAAGTTTGGCTGTCCTGCGGCAGCCAAACCGCCGCCGTTTACTCCGATCGCAGGCGCTGGCTGAAAGGGTGGGGAGGGACATCCTGAACAGCCAACAGCCCGCGAGAGCTGCGCTCACTGATCTCGGTATATGCGTGGCGCTGCCATCCACTCACGGCGCAACGCGCCATGCCATAACATCGATTTCTGCCGCGTTGGCAGCCCTGGGGCGCGCTTTTGCAAACCGCCAAATCAACAGTGCTATCCCATTGCATGGGCATTGCAGGCGGCAAGGCGAGCAATGCAAATGAAAAACTGCACAGGGCGAACCGTGCGCAGTGGCAGTGTTTTGCGGCTGTAACGGGCGCTGCGCAGGGCGTGTGCAGCGCCTTTTGCTCAGGCGCGGCGGCGCAGCACGCCTGCGCCCAGCACTGCTGCGATCAGGCTGAGCAGCGCCAGCGCGGCCGGGTGCAGTGTGGGAATGGGTTTGGCTGCGACCGGCGTGGTGCCGCCGTTGCCGACGCTAAAGCTTTGCGTTGCCTCTGCTGCGGCCAGCCAGCTGGCATTGCCGGCCTGGTTGGCTGCCAGAGTGCAGGTGCCCGCTGCGTGCAGGGTGACGAGGCCGTTGGCGTCGACCGTGCAGACGCTGGGCGTGGTGCTGGTTAGCACCGCGGGCAAGCCGGAGGTGGCGCTGGCCGTGGCCTGGTAGGTGCCGCCTGTTTGTGCAGCGGTTGGCGCTAGGCTGGTGAAGCTGACCGTTTGTGGCGCTGGAGCCGGTGGTACGGGTTTGACGCTCACCACAAAACTTTGCGTTGCTTGTGCTGCGGCCTGCCAGCTGGCATTGCCGGCCTGGTTGGCTGCCAGGATGCAGGTGCCCGCTGCGTGCAGGGTGACGAGGCCGTTTCCGTCGATCGTGCAGATGCCGGGGGTCTGGCTGCTGAGCGTGGCGGGCAGGCCCGATGTGGCGCTGGCTGCAGCCTGGTAGCTGCCCCCGGCGTAAGCCGGTGAGGGCGCCGTGCTGGTGAAGCTGACGGTTTGTGGCGCCGGTTGCTTTTTAACGACCAGCCAAACCTCGTTAGGCACCGAGGTGTCGATCTGCACCGTCAGCCCCAGCGGCGTGAGCAAGCTGCTGTCGAGCGTGGCGCTGTTGCTGAGGTTGCCGCCGTAAGTGAAGATTTTGTAGGCGCCTTCGGCCATGCCCGGGCTGGGAATGGGCCGGATGGTGCCGTTCATCAACAGATCGCCACTGACGGCGACGAAGTCGCCCGTGCCGTCGGCCACGGGCGTGCCGGTGGTGGGCGTGGCAGCGGTGGGGTCGTTGAGCTCAAACTGGCTGGTGGAGCTGGCATCGAGCTGCAGCGGGCCGTTGACGCTCAAGGTGCCCATGCTGCTGGTGGCCGTGGGCAGCGAATTGCCGGGGGCAAACTGGCTGCCCGACTGGGCCACGACAGGGCCGAGCACGCCGTCGCCGCCCAGCGTGGCCCCACTGAGCACGGTGGTGGCCGAGGTGGCGATATTGCCTTGGCCTATGCCCGATTTGATGACCAGCAGCGTGCCCGTTTGCACGGTGGTGGGGCCGGTGTAGACCATGGGCATGCCAAACACGGTGGTGCCTGCCGAGGTTTTCAGCACCTGGCCGGCACCTTCAATAAAGGCGTTCGAGCCAGCCGGCCCGTAGACATTCAGAAAGGTTTGCACGGTATTGGCGGCCGGGTCCAACTGCACCGTGCTGCCCAGGTTGTTGGTGATGCTGCCGCTCAGTCGGCCGGTGTTGTCGGTCACTTGCACCAACAGCAGCCCGGGTAAAGCACCGCTGGGGCCATTGACAAAGGCGTTGGGAGCGGAGCCTTCAAAGTCGGTGTTGGAGGTGGCTGGCGCTACGCCCGGCAGAACAATGTAGGTGCCACTGTTGTGAAAGGGGGCACCCTGGCTGATGCCGGTGGTGTAGTTGGTGAAGTCGCCGCTGTTGCTCATGGTGCCGGTATTGACCACGGGGAAGAGGGTGCTCCAATAGCTTGTCGAGGTGGCCAGGTTCAAGGTGCCACGGTTGATCCAGGTGCCGCTGTTTTGAAAAGTAAGCGTCGCAGGCGAATTAACCGACAGGTTGACTGTGGATTGCGTGCCATCGTTGGTGATGGTTCCTGCGTTGCTGATGTTGTCGGTCAGCAGGGAAGAGCCGCCCGCATTGACAGTCAACTGGCCCGTGCTGTTGACCGTGAGGTTGGCGATGTCGACGTTGCCGCCACTGGCAATGGTGTATTTGCCGTCGATGGTGCCGGGGTCGTAGTACTGGCTGCCAGATTCGGTGATGTCGTCGCTGCTGTTTACCACCAGCGCAGTCTGGCCCCAGGCCAAGCCGGCTCCGGCCGCCAGGCCCACAGCAACGGCATGGCGCAGGGCACTGGCCCAGGGGCGTGTTGGCAATGGGGGGCTGAAAGCAGCGAGCAGCTTGCGTTGGGGAAGGCGGTGCATGACGAAGGGTTCCTCAAGAGGCCATGTGCTGCAACAGAGATGAATGCTGGCTGAGCGAAACGGGAGCTGATGGGTTCGGCAGCGCTTTCAGCGCAGGCCACAGGCACAGTTTCAGTGGCCCTTTGAGGCTGCATTTTGGGCCCTGAGGCCGCGCCAGACAAGGGTTTTGAGCTTGGGGCCACGGCGCAAAAACGACAGCGCCAGCCCGCTGCCTGGGCTGTGCAGGCAGCTTGGAGTACGGCGCAAAAGTGAAAAGTGAAAAGTGAAAAATGATGAACCGCGCAGGGCAAGCCTGCGCAGTGCTGGTGTTGGTGGCTAGCGGCGTTACAGGGCCTTGCACAGGCGCTGCGCCGGGTGGCGCAGTGGCAAGGCCTCAGCGCATCAGGCCTTCTCGCCCAGCATGGCCAGGGCCAGCTCCAGGCCGGAGACAAAGGCGTCTTCCACGCGGTAGCCCAGGCACCAGTCGCCAGCTATGCCGACGGATTGGCTCGCATCCCAAAGGTGGCTGCGGGCTTGGCCTTGGGCGTCTTTGGGCAGGGGGTTGATGGTTTTGGCGTAGCCCCATTGAACCACGCGCATTTCGGTGGGCGCAGCGTGGATGCGGGTGAGCTCGGCAAAGGCTTGCAGCATTTTGGCGGCAACGCGCTGGGGTTCGTCGTTTTCGTGCTTGCGCGCCCAGTCGGGGCTGGCTTGTACGGTCCAGCGCTCCATTTTGCCGCGGCCGGGTTTGGACGATTCGCGCGCCAGCCAGGTGATGCGCGGGTGCTCTGTGCGGGCGGCGTTCCACTGCGGGCCCATGCTGGTGATGCTGGGGTCGACCGCGTGGCCAAAGCTGAGCAGCAGCGTCCAGCTCGGGGCGATGTAGACCTCGCCCAGGTTCCAGCTGGCGGGGGTGTCGATTTCGCTGTCTTGCAGCAGCGCCTCGGCCTCAGGCGCGGGAATGGCGAGCACCACGCCGTCAAGCCCGGCGTAAACGTGCACGCCGCCGTCGCGGTCTTCGGTGCGGATTTGCCACTGCGTGGGCTCGAGCGCATCGCGCTCAAAGGCAATGGCTTCTTGCGCCAGGTAGATGTTGAGCGGCGCAGCCCAGGCTTGGAGCAGGCTGTCCATGGTGGGCATGCCTACCAGGTGCGGCTCCATGGTGGCCTGGCTGATGACGGCTTTGCCGCCCGCGTCGAGCGTGCGGATGGCGTTGACGCTCCAGCGCCGGGTGGCGCCGGGCACGGTGTCGAGCGCGGTCTGGAAGCGCGGGTCGCGCACGGTGAAGAACTGCGCGCCCAAGTCAAAGCTGCCATGGTTGCCTTCGCGGCTGGCCATGCGGCCGCCCACATGGGCCTGGGCCTCGATCACGGTCACCTGGTGGCCCGCCTGCTGCAGCGTGCGGGCGCAGACAATGCCGGCCATGCCGGCGCCGACCACGGCGAAGTGCTTGCGCTCGGTAGCGGCAGCAGCCTTGCTGGCTGCAGGTGCGCCAGCGCGTTTGCGGGTGGCGGTGGTTCGTTTGGGTTTGGAGGGGATGCGAGCAGGCATGAAGGGCTTTCGGTTCTGTTTCGGCTAGCGGGTTATGTGCGGTGGGCGCCAGTGCAAGCACGGCGCCGGGCAATCCACTCTACACGGTCTGGAGAGCGGTTTTGCTCAGGATTTATCCGGTACGCTCAAAAGGTGTCTCTGGCATATCCCGATGACAAGCTTTCGTTCAATCCAGGGGCGGCCTTTCCCGGTATTCCGCGACGATCTTAAATCGCTGGCGGGCACAGGCCACAGCGTGTTTTCAGCCCACATAGTGGTTGTTCAGCAGCGATTCGCGCGTAGTGGGCGATTGCAGCTGGTCCAGCCACCATTGCAGAGCCTTGCCGGGCGCAGTGTTGCACCAGGCGTAGCGCAGTTTGATTTTGCGCGGCGGGCGCATCAGCTCGCGCTCTACCAGCTGGCCGCTGCGCAGGTAGGGCAGGGTCATGTTGTCGGGCAGAAAACCGCCGCCAATGCCGCGCAATTGCGCTTGCAGTTTGGCTTGCATGGTGTCGACGGTGAGCACGTCTTGCCCGTTGAGCACGCCCATGGTCTGGCCATGGCCGCTGCGCGAGGAGTCGGCCACGGCGATGATGCGGTGCTGGCGCAGCACGTCGTCGCTGATCGGCTGCAGCTCGTCGGCCAGGCGGTGGTGCGGCGCCACCACGTAGCGGAAGGTGATGTCGCCCAGCTCCAGCTGCTGCAGACCGGAGACGTTGGAGGCATCGACCGCAATGCCAATGGCCAGATCGGCCCGGCCGGAGGTGAGCGCCTCCAGCGTGCCGGCCAGAATGCTGTCGATGATTTTCAGGCGCGTGGGCGGCGCAATGGCGTAGAAGGCTTCCACCAGCTCCAGCAAGGTGGTGCGCGAGATGACGCCATCCACCGCAATGCGCAGCTCCGGCTCCCAGCCGGTGGCCACGCGGCGCACGCGGTTGGCTACGGCATCCACCTCGTGCAGCAGGCGCGCGCCCTCGCGCAGCAGCTCTTCGCCGGCCTCGGTGGGGCGGGCCTGGCGGGCGCTGCGGTCGAACAGCAGCACGTCGAGCGCGTCTTCCACCTGACGGATGCGGTAGGTCAAGGCGCTGGGCACCAGGCCCAGTTTGCGGGCGGCGGCGGCAAAACTGCCGGTGTCGGCCACCAGCTGCAGCAGGGCCAGGGTGTCGGGGGTGAGTACGTCGCGGTCGCGCAGGCGGGCCATGGCAGGGCTTTCTCTAGTCGCTCAGAATTTTTGAATGATGCCATCAAACCGGCTGTCACACAGGCGAGGCGCGCAGTTTTACAGTAACGGACATGGTGATGAACAGCCCATATCGGTGCTGTTTCACAGACAGGAGATCAAAAATGTTGATGGTTCGTAAATCTGCTGATCGTGGCCATGCCGACCATGGCTGGCTGCGTTCCAATCACAGCTTCTCGTTCGCGGGCTACTACGACCCCCGCTTCAACGGCTGGGGCAATCTGCGCGTGATCAATGAGGACCGTGTGGCACCAGGCAAGGGATTTGGCACCCATGGCCACCGCGACATGGAAATCATCAGCTACGTGCTGGACGGCAATTTGGCCCACAAGGACAGCATGGGCAACGTCGAAGGTCTGCCACCCGGCGAAGTGCAGCGCATGAGCGCCGGCACCGGTGTGCAGCACAGCGAGTTCAACCATGCTGAAGGCCAGGAGACGCATTTTCTGCAAATCTGGATCGAGCCCAGCAAGCGCGGCATTGCGCCAAGCTACCAGCAAAAGGCTTTTACCGATGCAGAAAAACGCGGCAAGCTGCGCCTGGTGGTGTCGCCCGACGGCGCAGACGGCTCGCTCTCGATGACGGCAGACGCCCGCATGTACGCCGGCTTGCTGGACGGCAGCGAAACCGCCGAGGTGGCCATTGCGGCCGGCCGCAAGTCTTATGTCTATGTGGTCAAAGGCCAGGTGTCGGTGAACGGCACGCCGCTGCAAACCGGCGACGCCGCCTACATGGACAACGAAACCGCCGTCAAGCTGGACCAGGCGCACCAGGCCGAAGTGCTGGTGTTTGACCTGGAGGCCTGAGCCAACTGACAGACTGCCAGCCAGCTGGCAGTTCTGTAAAAACGCCGGGCGCCACGCGCTCGGCATCCCGGCCTACAACCCGTTCACGATCGGCTCGCTACGCTGTGGTGAGCCGATCCTAAACCGGTGGTGGCATTCAAAAAGACAAAGAAAACATCATGAACGCACTGCAAAACCCTCTGGCCCTGCTGGGCCGCATTCTGATTGCCTGGTTTTTTATCATCCCAGGTATTGGCAAACTGACCGGCTTTGCCGGCGCCGTGGGCTACGCCAAATCGGCAGGCATGCCGCTGGCAGAAGTGGGAGTGGCCATCGGCCTGCTGATCGAGATCGGCGGCGGCCTGGCCCTGCTGCTGGGCTGGGGCACGCGCTATGCGGCTGCGCTGCTGGCCTTCTTCACGCTGGTGGCCACCTTCATCTTCCACGCCTACTGGAGCGTGCCCCCCGAAGCCGTGGCCGTGACCAAGCTGCTGTTCAACAAGAACATCGCCATCGTAGGCGGCCTGCTGGCTTTTGCCGCCTTCGGTGCCGGGGCTTGGAGCTTGGACGCCAAGCGCCGGTAATACCGGGGCCCAGTCTCTGCGCAATCCTTTGCAAAAAACCGCTGCCCGAGCAAGGCAGCGGTTTTTTGTTTCTGGCGGGAGCCGCGTTGGCTCCCCGTCACCTAAACGAGCGACTGTCTGCACCACCCATGGCACCATAGCGTGAGTCGAGTGTGTGCCAATCCATAAATAAAGACAGAGACAAGCTCAGTGACCGAGACAAGCCATACCACGCCCCGGCTGGAGCCAGGGCGAATCGAACGGACCCATTTGCTGGCGCGCCTGAGCGAGGCGCGGCACAAGAGCTGTGTGCTGATCCACGGCCAGGCGGGCAGCGGAAAAACGTCGCTGGCGCTGCAGTGGCGGGCGCAGGCACTCACCTGGGGGCACGATGCCGCCTGGGTGACAGCGCAGCCGGGCGACGATGGGCAGGCGGTGCTGACGGCCTTTTTTGCCTCGTTCGACCGCATTGACCCGGAGATTGCCCGCGAGGCGCGCCTGCTCGCCAACCGGGGCAGTGGGGCGCGGGCCGACGCTATTGCCATCGCCTTGCTGCGCGCTTTTCTGGCACGCAAGCGCCCGTTGCAAATGGTGATCGACGATTGGCAGAACGTGGAGGACGAGCACGCCCAGCGCGTGCTGCAGACGCTGCTGGATTTTGCGCCGCCGGCGATGCGGTTTGTGATTGTCTCGCGCAGCCTGCCGCCGCTGTCGTTTGCGCGCCTGCGCGACCAGGGCCTGCTCGAAGAAATTGGCCCCGGCGAGCTGCGTTTCACGTTGGACGAGGTGCAGAGCTTTTTGCAATCGCGGCAACTGCGCACGCCCAGCGCGGCGGTGGCGCGCCAGTTGCTGGAGGTGACCGATGGCTGGGCCGCCGGTTTGCAATTGCTGGCGCTGCAGCCGCGCGCACCGGCCTCGCCCGTGCAGAACGCACAAGACTTTACCGCCTACTTCAACCGCGAGGTGCTGTGTCGTGTAGACAAGGCCGAGATCGACGCCATGACGCGGCTGGCCGCGGCGCGCTGCTTCAACCAGGCTTTGGCCATTGCAGTGGCAGGCGAAGAGGTGGGCGCCGTGCTGCTGGAGCGCTTGCAGCGCGAGAACCTGTTTGTCTTGCCTTTCCAAGAGAGTGCCGGCCAGGGCTGGTACCGCTTTCACCCCTTGTTTCGCGAGCTGCTGCTGGCGCGCTTTGCGGCCTTGCCGCAGGCCGAGCGCCAGCAAACCCATGCCCGCTTGGCGCAGTGGCTGGGTGCCCGCAAGCATTTGCGCGATGCCGTGCACCATGCGGTGGAGGCGGGCGAGCCGGCGCAGGCGGCCGACTGGGTGGAGCGCTGGGCGCGCGAGCTGTTTTTGAATGGCGAGCTGCAGCAACTGGTACGAGCCGTGTCCGAGCTGCCGCGCTCCATCGTCAACACCCGGCCGCCCTTGCTGCTGTGGTGGGCCTGGACGCAGCTGTGCTACTACCAGTTTGCCGCCTGCCACGAGACCTTGGCCGCCTTGCGCAGCCAGCTGCGGCCGGCCGACCACGAAGGCCGCGCCCACTATGTGCTGCTGGCTTTCTCGCTGGCTTTGCAGCAGGACGATCTGCGCACTGCCCAGGCTTTGCTGCCCGAGCTGATGGCCATCCAGCAAGGCGACGACGCGGTGCTGGTAGGCGGCAAGCGCAACCTGCTGGGCTGGATGTACGCACACAGCGCCGAGTACGAAAAAGCCCGCGAGGTATTGCAAGGCACGCCGCCTTTGCGCGAGGACGGTGCGCCGCTGCTCGATTCGGCCTTTGGCTATTTGATGACGCAAGCGTTGCGCGGCCTGTCCTGGCTGTATGCAGGCGATGTGCGCAGTGCTGAGCCGGTGTTGCGCGATGCGCTGGCGCAGTCCGAAAAAGCGCTGGGCCGCTATAGCGAAATGGCCTGCAACGCCGCCGCCTACCTGGCCGCCGTGCTCTACGAGGCCAACGAGCTGGACGAGCTGCGCCAGTTGCTCGACGGCCGGCTCGACACCATGGAGCGCGTGGTACTGCCCGATGCGCTGGTCACGATCGCGCTGGTCTGCTCGCGCCTGAGCCGGAACGACGGCAACCCGCGCGAGGCCCTGGAAGGCCTGGCCCGTGTCGAAGAGATTGCCCAGCGCCGCGAGCTGGACCGCTTGCAGGCCTTTGTCTTGAGCGAGCGCGTGCGCTGCCTGATGCAGATGCAAGACATGGCGGGTGCGCAAAATGTACTGCAGCAACTTTGGGCGCTGGCGCAGCGCCAGGGCGACAGCGCGAGCCCGGTGAGCCTGCGCATTGGCGGCGTGGCCCGCTACATCCAGGCGCTGGTGCACGATGCGCAATTGGAAGACCGCGCCGCGCTGGCCGACCTGGGCGAGCGCGGCCGCGACGACACACCGCTTTTGCAGCGGCGCGACCACTGCGCCACGCGTGTGCTGCGCGCCTTGCTGCTGCAGCGCCAGGGCCGGAACGACGAAGCGCTGGAGGCCATGCGCGAAGCACTGCTGCAAGGCCACCAACTGGGCCTGGTGCGCACGGTGCTGGATTTTGGCGCACCCGCGCTGGCCTTGGCGCAAGCCTGCGTGCAAGCGCATGGCGCGGCCGACCCGATTTTGGCCTTTTATGTCGACCAGTTGCAGCAACAAGCCTTGCGCTACCAGACCGCCAGCAAGGCGCCTGGTGCCCAGCTGGCCGAGCCCCTGTCCGAGCGCGAGCAAGAGATTCTGCGCGCCCTGGCCAGCAGCATGTCGAACAAACGCATTGCCCAGGTGCTGGGCATATCGCCAGAAACCGTGAAATGGCATTTGCGCAATGTCTACACCAAGCTGCAAGTGGTGGGGCGCGACGATGCGGTGGCGCGGGCACGGGATTGGGGTTTGGTTTAAGCGTTGCTGGGCGCAGCATGGCACTTTTTTGGGGTGAGATTGCGGCTCTTGTGCTAATTGCTTGCAGCAGCTGGCCGGACCTTGGCAGGCGCAAAGTGCAAAGGCACCGCCGTCATCCGAGCAATGAGCCGGTGGAAACCCGACCCACCCAGATCGGGTGGGGGTAGGTGGGGGCGGGGGGCTGCAATATCGGGCCAGAAACCAAGCAGGGGCGAAGGCAGCAAGCCAGCCCGGTAAAAAACCGAGACAGGAGACACACCATGAACCGATTCCCCAGCAGCACGCCTCCGCCCAGGCTGGCGTTTTTTTTGACGTCTGCGTTGCGTCGCTCCAGCCCGCTGCTGAGCGTTTAAACCCTCCGGCCATTGCCAAATCAGAGAACACCGCTTGCCCAGCGGTGGGGAGCAACTCGTCCCCAACTTGTTGCTGCCGCTCGGCACTCGGTGCCTGGCTTGGTTGGGCTGGCCTGTATTTGGAGAGCTTTGCCTTATGAATTCGCCTACCCCTGCTTCTGCCGCCGCGCTGGCGTTTGATCCGCAGCGGCTCGACCAGTTTTTGCGCGCCCAGCTGCCAGGGCTGAGCGGCGCCATGCAGTTGCAAGCCATTGGCGGAGGTCAGTCCAACCCCACGTTTTTTGTGAGCTATGGCGAGCGCCACATGGTGCTGCGCAAAAAGCCGGCTGGTGAGGTGCTGCCATCTGCCCACGCGGTAGACCGCGAGTACCGCGTGATGCAGGCTTTGGCCAACAGCACGGTGCCGGTGCCGCAAATGCTGCTGTTCCATGCCGACAGCGATGTGATTGGCACGCCCTTCTATGTGATGGAGCGTGTGGACGGCCGTGTTTTCGATGCCAACGATCTGCCCGGCATGGCGCCTGCCGAGCGCCGGGCTATTTATCTGGCCATGGCCGATACCTTGGCTGACTTGCATGCGGTGGATTGGCGCGCGGCTGGCTTGGAAGGTTTTGGCCGCGAAGGCGGTTACTTCGAGCGCCAGTTGCAGCGCTGGCAAAAGCAGTGGGATTTGTCGCGCATGCAAGCCAACCCGGCCATCGACGAGCTGCTCGTCTGGCTGAAAGCGAACTTGCCGGCGGATGACGAAACCACGCTGACGCACGGCGATTTCAAGCTGAACAACTTGCTTTTTCACCCCACGGAGTCGCGTGTGGTGGCGGTGCTCGACTGGGAGCTGTCCACCTTGGGCCACCCGCTGGCCGATGTGGCTTTCAACACCGTGGCCTGGCGTACCTTGCCCGAAGAGTTTGGCGGCTTGCGCGGCCTGGATCTGGCGCAGCTGGGCATTCCGTCTGAGCAGGATTACCTGGCGTACTACTACCAGCGCGCCGGCCGCACGCAGCCCGGGCAACAGGCCACGGCTTCCCACTGGGCCTTTGCCTTCATGCGCTGGGCCGTGATTTTTGAAGGCATTGCCGCCCGCGCTGCGCGGGGCAATGCCATAGCGAGTAACGCCGCCGAAGTGGGCGCTATCGGTGGCGCTTTGGCGCAGCGCGGGCTCGAAGCCATGCGCACCGCCATGCCTGTGAACTGACCAAGGAGAGTGACTTGAACTTCCAATACCCCGAAGAAACCCAGCAGATGCAGCGCAGCATGCGCCAGTTCATGGAGCGCGAGGTGCTGCCCCAGTACCAGGAGTACGAGCGCCTGGCCGCCAGCGGCGTGTACCCGACGGCGGTGGTCGAGCCGCTCAAGGCCAAAGCCCGCGCTGCCGGCCTGTGGAACCTGTTTTTGCCGGGCCTGCGCGACGACGAGCCGGGCACGCGGCTGACGAACATGCAGTACAGCCCGCTGGCCGAAATCATGGGCCGCGTGCCTTGGGCATCGGAGGTGTTCAACTGCAATGCGCCCGACACCGGCAATATGGAGCTGCTGCACCTGTTTGCTACGCCCGAGCAGCGCGAGCGCTGGCTGCAGCCGCTGCTGGAAGGGCAGATTCGCTCCTGCTTCTCGATGACCGAGCCCGATGTTGCCTCGTCCGACGCCACCAATATCTGCACCACGATCCGGCGCGAGGGCGACGAGTACGTGATCAACGGCCGCAAGTGGTTCACCACCGGTGCGCTGCACCCCAACTGCCGCTTTGCGATTGTGATGGGCGTCAGCAACGAGAGCCCAGATGCCGCCCGCCACCAGCGCCATTCGATGGTGATCGTGCCGCTCGACACGCCCGGCCTGCAGATTGTGCGCAACGTGGCGATCATGCACCACCATGCGCCCGAAGGGCATTGCGAGGTGACATACACCAACGTGCGTGTACCGGTGAGCCATTTGCTGGGCGAAGAGGGCGCCGGTTTTGCGCTGGCGCAGGCCCGCCTGGGGCCGGGGCGCGTGCACCACTGCATGCGCAGCATTGGCCAGTGCGAGCTGGCGGTAGAGCTGATGTGCGAGCGCGCCCTGACGCGGCGCGCCTTTGGCAAGCACCTGAGTGATTACGCCAATGTGCAGGATTGGATTGCGCAGTCGCGGGTAGAGATTGACCAGGCGCGGCTGCTGGTGCTGCAAGCGGCCTGGAAGATGGATACCTACGGCAACAAAGCGGCGCATGTCGATGTCTCGGCCATCAAGCTGGTGGCGGCGCGCTTGCAGACGCAGGTGCTCGACCGTGCCATCCAAGTGTTTGGCGCCATGGGCATTACGCCGGATACGCCGCTGTCGTACCTGTGGTCTTGGGGCCGGGCCATGCGCTTTTTTGACGGGCCGGACGAGGTGCACCTGCGCGCCATCGCCCGAGCCGAGCTGGCCAAGGCACGCGAGAACCTGGGTTCAACCGCCGCTTATTACAGCGCGGTCTGAGGTCTGATTCACCGCGAGATTTTCCCAACCACCGCACCATCACCATGAAAACACGCATCACCGAATTGCTGGGCACGCGCTACCCCATTGTCCAAGGCGGCATGCAGTGGGTCGGCACCGCCGAGCTGGCGTCTGCCGTCTCCAACGCTGGCGGCCTGGGCGTGCTGACCGCGCTCACCCAGCCCAGCCCCGAGGCACTGGAGCGCGAGATTGCCCGCTGCCGCGAGCTGACCGACGAGCCGTTTGGCGTGAACCTGACGATTCTGCCCTCGGTCAAGCCGCCGCCGTACGAGGCCTATCTGGACGCAGCCATTGCCAGCGGCGTGCGTGTGCTGGAGACGGCGGGCAACAGCCCGGTGGCGTTTATCGAGAAAGCCAAGCGCAGCGGGATGCGCATCGTGCACAAGTGCACCAGCGTGCGCCATGCGCTCTCGGCCGAGCGCAATGGGGTGGACGCCATCAGCATCGACGGTTTGGAATGCGCCGGCCACCCGGGCGAGGACGATGTGAGCGGCCTGGTGCTGATCCCGTTGGCCGTGCAGGCTTTGCGCATACCGGTGATCGCCTCGGGCGGCATTGCCGACGGGCGCGGCATGGCGGCCGCCATGGCGCTGGGCGCGGAGGGCGTGAACATGGGCACGCGCTTTTGCGCCACGCAGGAAGCGCCAATCCATGCAGACATCAAGCAAGCCCTGGTGCAGGCCAGCGAGCGCGACACGCAGCTGATCTTCCGCTCGTTTCGCAACACCGGCCGGGTGCTGAAAAACGCAGTCTCCGACCAGGTGGTGGCCGCCGAGCGCCGCCCTGGCGGCTGTGAGTTTGCCGAGATCCAGCCGCTGGTGGCCGGCCAGCGCGGGCGCGCCGCACTGCAAAGCGGCGATGTGCATGGTGGCCTGGTCTGGGCGGGCCAGGTGGTGGGCCTGATCCGCGATCTGCCCAGCTGCGAGCAACTGATAGAGCGCATGGTGGCCGACTGCCGCGCTGCACTGGCCCAGGCCAGCCAACGCGCCGCGCAAACCAGCGCCGTGGCCCAGGAGGCATGAGCATGGCGCAAACCCGACTGGAACAGCATTACGGCCAGCGCGTGGTGCGCTGCTTTGTGGAGCGGCCGAGCGATCTGCTCAGCCTGTGGCAGCAAACCGTGGAGCGCCGGCCCGATGCGCTGGCCCTGGTATGCGGCGCGCAGCGCCTGAGCTGGGCGCAACTGCACGAGCAGGTGATGCGCCTTGCCGCTGGCCTGCAAAGCCTTGGCGTTGGGCGGGGCGACCGCGTGGCACTGCTGCTGGGCAATGGCGTGGAGTTTGTGCTGGCCAGCTACGCCAGCCTGGCTTTGGGCGCGGTCGTAGTGCCGCTGAGCGTGCGCGAGCAAGCCGCCGGCATTGGCTACATATTGCGCAATTGCGGCGCGAGCGTGCTGGTGCACGAAGCAGCGCTGCAGCCGTTGGTAGACAGCCTGGTTGAGACGCCTGCGCTGCAACACCGCCTGGCCGTGGCCGGCCCTGGCGATGCGCCGAGCGCCGCACCTAATGCCTTCACCGCCTTGCTACAGCACGCGCCCTTGCCGGCCTGCGTGACCGTGCAGGAAGAAGACCTGGCCATGCTCGTCTACACCTCGGGCACCACGGGCTTTCCCAAAGGCGCCATGCTCACGCATCTGGGCATCGTGCACACCATCTTGCATTACGCGCTGGCGCTGGGCCTGGACGACCAGGTGCGCGGCTGCGCCGTGGTGCCGCTGAGCCATGTGACCGGGCTGGTCGCCATCATGGCGGTGACGCTGGGCTTGGGCGGCACGCTGGTGGTGGTGCCGCATTTCAAGGCGGCCGAGTTTTTGCCGCTGGCAGCGGCCGAGCGCATCAGCTTCAGCATCATGGTGCCGGCCATGTACCAGCTCTTGCTGCTGCAGCCCGATTTTCAGCAACACGATCTGTCGGCCTGGGCGGTGGGCGGTTATGGCGGCGCACCCATGCCGCCCGAGACCATCGACCGGCTGGCGCACTGGTTGCCGGGGCTGCGCCTGTCCAACTGCTATGGCGCTACCGAAACTACCTCGCCCGTGGCTGTGATGCCCGCACACCTGACCCGCGACCACCTCGACAGCGTGGGCCCGGCCTTGCCTTGCGCCGAGATCGCGGTGATGGACGAGCAAGGCCGCGCCGTGCCCACGGGCGAGATTGGCGAGCTGTGGCTCAAAGGCCCGATGGTGGCCCGGGGCTACTGGGACAACCCGCAGGCCACGAACGAGCAATTTGTAGGTGGCTACTGGCGCAGCGGCGATGTGGGCCGCATGGACGAACAAGGCTTTGTCTACGTGCTCGACCGGCGCAAAGACATGCTCAACCGCGGTGGCTACAAGATCTTCAGCGTGGAGGTGGAGAACACCTTGTGCGAGCACCCCGCTGTGCTGGAAGCGGCCGTCGTAGGCAAGCCCTGCCCGGTACTGGGCGAGCGCGTGCACGTGTTTGTTACCTTGCGCGATCAGCAATCTGCCGAGGCCGATGTCTTGCGCCGTTTTTGCGCCGAGCGCCTGGCCGATTACAAGGTGCCCGAGAGCTACACGCTCAGCCACCAACCACTGCCCCGCAATGCCAATGGCAAGTTGCTCAAGCGCGTGCTGCGCGAGGCCTTGCTGGCCAGCGCCGCCTGAGAGACAAGGAGACACCCATGCAAGAACCCGCTGCTTCCATCCATGCGCTGGAGCCCGGTATCGCGCTCTTACGCCTGGAGCGCCCCAGCCGCCTCAACGCGCTCAGCGTGCCCGATCTGCAGTCGGTGCACAGCCAGCTCGACCAGGTGTTGGCCGACCCCGCTTTGCGCGTGCTGCTGCTTACCGGCGCAGGCAAAGGCTTTTGCGCTGGGCTCAACCTGCAATCGCTGCTGGGCGAAGACGGCGCCATGCACGCCACGGTGCGCGAAAACATGGAACTGCAACACGCCTACGCCGGCCTGGTGCAACGCCTGCGCGATACCAGCGTGGCGGTGATTGCCGCCGTCAACGGCGTGGCAGTGGGCGCGGGCATGGCGCTGGCTTTGGCGGCCGATGTGCGCTTTGCGGCCGAGCAGGCTTCGTTCCACATTGGTGCCATCAAGATCGGTATCACCGCGGGCGAATGCGGCATCAGCTACCACTTGCCGCGCTTGGTAGGCGCTGGCCGCGCCTTTGAGCTGATGCTGACGGGCCGCCCGGTGACCGCAGACGAGGCCTTGCGCATTGGTTTGGTGGCCGAGGTGGTGGGGCAAGACCAGTTGCTGGAGCGCGCACTGCAATGCGCCCGCCAGATTGCGGCCAACGCGCCTTACGCCACGGCCCACACCAAGCGCCTGATGTGGCAAAACCTGGATGCCCCCAGCCTGCAAGCCGCCATTGAGCTGGAGAACCACGCCCAGGTGCTGGGCCTGATGACCGCCGATTTCCAAGAAGCCGTGCAAGCCTTTGTGCAAAAGCGCGCGCCGCAATTCCAAGCCCCTTGAGGAGACAAGATGGATCAGCTAGCCACAGAGCAAACGCGGCGCACGCCGGTTTGCCACGATGTCCCAAGCCTGCTGGCGCTGGTGGGCCAGCCGCTGTACTGCAGCCCCTGGCTGGAAGTGGGGCAGGAGCGCATCAACCGCTTTGCCGAGGCGACGGGCGATTTTCAGTGGATCCATGTGGAGCCCGAGCGCGCTGCGCAAGAGTCGCCTTTTGGCGGCAGCATTGCACACGGTTTTCTCACCTTGGCGCTGCTGGGCAAGCACTACGAAGACTTTCTGCCGCAGCTGCTGCCGTTTTGCGACATGGGCATCAACTACGGCCTCAACCGCGTGCGCTTTCTGCAACCGGTGCCCGCTGGCAGCCTGGTGCGCAGCCGTTTTGAGCTGGCCGACGTGACCGAGGTGCCAGGCGGCGTGCAAATGCTCTTCAACGCCACGGTCGAGCTGCAAGGCCAGAGCAAGCCCGCTTGCGTGGCCGAATCGGTGGTGCGCCGCATGTTCAAGAACGGAGGCCAGGCATGAAAGCATTGCTGTGCCAACAGTTTGGCCCGCCCGAGTTGCTGCAGGTTGAAGAGCTGCCCGCCTTGCAGCCGGCGGCGCACGAGGTGGTGGTAGATGTGAAGGCAGCCGGCATCAACTACCCGGACACACTGATCATCGAAAATCGCTACCAGATCAAGGCGCCACTGCCTTTCAGCCCTGGCGGCGAGTTTGCCGGCGTGGTGCAAAGTGTGGGTGCTGATGTGAGCGGTATCAGCGCCGGGCAGGCGGTGATCGGCTTTGTCGGCTGGGGCGCCTTTGCCGAGCAGATCTGCGTGCAGCCACCAGCGCTTTTCCCCATGCCAGCCGCTTTGCCTTTTGAGGTGGCCGGCTCTTTCTTGATGACTTACGGCACCGCTTACCACGCGCTGCGCGACCGTGCTGCGCTGGCCGAAGGCGAGACGGTCTTGGTGCTGGGCGCTGCGGGCGGCTTGGGCATTGCCTCCATAGAGCTGGCCAAGGCCCTGGGTGCTCGGGTGATTGCCGCAGCTTCGTCGCCCGAAAAGCTGGCCGTCTGCCGGGCCCACGGCGCAGACGAAACCATTGACTACGAGCGCGAAGACCTGCGCGAGCGGCTCAAAGCCTTGACCGGCGGGCGCGGAGTGGATGTGGTGTGCGACGCCGTAGGCGGCCGCTACAGCGAGCCCGCTTTGCGCAGCACCGCCTGGCGGGGGCGCTTCCTGGTACTGGGCTTTGCAGGCGGCGAGATACCGCGCATTGCGCTCAACCTGCCACTGCTCAAGGGCTGCGCCATTGTGGGCGTGTTCTGGGGCGATTACTTGAGCCGCGAGCGCGCCAACGTGGAGGCCGATATCACAGCCCTGGCCGCGCTCTACCAGGCGGGCCGCATCCGGCCCCTGATCTCGCAACGCTTCAGCCTGGCCGACACCCCGGCGGCGCTCCAAGCCATGCGCCAGCGC
Organism: Comamonas trifloxystrobinivorans; assembly: GCF_043359985.1. Taxonomy (NCBI): domain Bacteria; kingdom Pseudomonadati; phylum Pseudomonadota; class Betaproteobacteria; order Burkholderiales; family Comamonadaceae; genus Comamonas; species Comamonas trifloxystrobinivorans. Next base: position 39,129 of record NZ_JBHZGV010000024.1, on the reverse strand, counting down.
CAAGCCATTGGCAAAGGCGTGGTGCTGCCTTAGCAACCAGTTCTCTGTTTTTTCGGCGTTGTTGGCGACCCTTGTTTCAGAGGTTGCAGCGCCAGCTTACCCGTTCACCGCAGCGGCCTGTGGGTCGCATTTTCTTCCACGCAAACTTTCTGATGGGACGAACCATGACGAATGCACATTCTCTGAGCGCCGATGCCGCCTTGCCGGCCACCGAAAGCGGAACGCCTGCAGACGCCAAACGCGCTGCGGTGTCGGGCTTTGTCGGCACGCTGATCGAGTACTACGACTTCAGCTTGTACGGCTACATGGCGGTGGTGATTGCGCCGCTGTTCTTCCCCAGCGGCGACCCCACGGTCTCGCTGCTGGCGGCCTTGGCCGTGTTTGGCACAGCCTATGTGGTGCGGCCTTTGGGCGGCATTGTGTTCGGCCATATTGGCGACAAGTACGGCCGCAAAACCGCGCTGCTCGGCACCTTGGTATGCATGGGCATTGGCAGCACGCTGATGGGTTTGCTGCCGACGTATGAGCAGATGGGCTACTTCGCCACCGCCTTGCTGGTGCTGGTGCGCTTGCTGCAAGGCTTCTCGGCGGGCGGCGAAGTGGGCGGCTCGGCCACCTTCATCTCCGAATCTTCGCCGCCGCACCTGAAGGCCACGTTCGGTGCCTTCACGCCGCTGGGCTCGACCGGCGGTTTTGCGGTGGCAGCGGCTGTGGCTGGCGCGGTGACCGCCTTCACCACGCCCGAGCAAATGAGCAGCTGGGGCTGGCGCATACCTTTCCTGCTGGCTTTCCCGCTGACCTTGCTGTGTATCTGGGCGCGCACCCGCGTGAAAGAGACCTACCAGGACAAGAAAGAGAAGACAGAGCATTCGCCGATCAGCGCCATTTTCCGCTTTCAGGGCCGGGCGCTGGCGCAATCCACCGCCATCAGCGCTGCCACCAATGGCACGGCCTACATCGGGCTCACGTACATGAGCATCCACCTGGTCAAGCAGCTCGGCTACCCCGCAGGCAGCGTGTACTGGGTGGCAACGCTGGCGATTGGCTTGTCCGCATTGCTGATGCCGCTGGGCGGCTACATTGGCGACCGCATCGGCCTGCGCCGCCTGATGATGGTGGGCCTGATCGGCTACATCATCCTGACCTACCCGATGATGGGCCTGATGGAGCGCAGTCTGAGCGTGGCCGCCTGGGCCTATGTGGTACTGATGCTCAACACCGTGGCCACCCAGGTGAGCGCCTATACCTTGCTGCCGCAGCTGTTTGAGCCGCAGTACCGCTACACCGGCGTAGCCACGGGCTGGAACCTGGGCGTGATTGTGGCCGGCGGCACCGCGCCCTATGTGGCGGTAAAGCTGGTGCAGATGACCGAGAACAAACAGTCGCCTGCCTACTTTGTAGTGGCCGCCGCGTTGGTGGGGTTGGTGGCGATTCTGTCGGTACGGCAGAACCAGATGCGCGCCACTTCTTAAGCGCAGGCGCTGGTAAATGTGTGGGGCAGAGCAGGCTGGGTTCAGCCTGCTTTGCCCTTTTTGGGTTCATCACGGATTTGTGGGGCTGCGCTTGAGCGTCTTGGTTGAGCGGTATTGAAACAGCACCCTTTAGCAGAGTAGCTATGAGCCGGAACTCCGCTTCAATGGCAAGATGGCCGCTCAGGCGTAGATCGCATAGTCGCAGGCAGTACTTTGGTACGGCAAGACTATGGGAGTACGCATGAGTGGTCATATTGCCACTCTCAAAACGAAGACTCTGTACTAAGCACGAACGATGAGTTCGTCACTTAGCTTGCATACCCCTGTAACCCGTCATGAACCTTTTGGGTTTGCTTAACCCAGCTTCAGCGCCGTCTTGTGCAGCTCGTCATCCACGGCGCGGCGCTCGTCAAACACAAAACAGCTGCCCTGGTAGCCGCTGCCGTCGGTCTCTTCAAAGTATTTGAGAATGCCGCCTTCGAGCTGGTAGACGTTCTCCACGCCTTCTTCCTGCATCAGGATGGCGGCTTTCTCGCAGCGGATACCGCCGGTGCAATAGCTGACCACGGTTTTGCCCGCCAGATCGGCCTTGTGGGCGCGCAGCTGGGCCGGGAACTCGGTGAACTTGCGAATGCGCCAGTCGATAGCGCCAACGAATGCGCCTTCGTCCACCTCGTAGTCATTGCGTGTATCCAGCGTTACCACGGGGCGGCCTGCGTCGTCGTGCCCCTGGGCCAACCAGCGCTGCAGATCGGCCGGTTTCACCGAAGGCGCGCGCCCGCTGGCCGGGCGGATCGCCGGGTGGTCCATGCGGATGATCTCGGGCTTGACCTTGACCAGCATTTTGCGAAAAGGCACTTGCTCCGACCAGCTCTCCTTGGGCTGCACATCAGCAAAACGCGCATCGCTGCGCAGCGCATCCACCCAGGCGTGTACCGCCTCGGCCGGGCCGGCCAGGAAAAAGTTGATGCCTTCCTCAGCCAGCAACACTGTGCCCTTGAGCGCCCAATGCGCCGCCCGTTCGGCCAGCAGCTCGCGCAGCTCGGCAGCGTCGGGCAGGGGAACGAACTTGTAGCAGGAGATATTGAGAATGGCGGGCACGGTAGCTTGGTCCGGGGCTGACAAATGGATAGCGGTTAGCGCTGGCTGGCCCAGCGCCGGGCGGCCATTTTAGCGAAGAACGGGTGGTGAGCTTGGCGCTAGCGCCTTGAAGCGCGTTGGCTGCTGCGCTGCTGGCTTAGGCGCTGTTATTGGATTAGCGGCGATAGGGCAGGGAGCCACTTGTGGGCGCTCGATACTGGCTTTTGCTTGCAGGCCAATGAGACGTGTTTGTCTGCGCAGGCCCGGGGTCTAATTTTCTTCACGATTTTTCAATTTCTTCAAAAAAGCATCAGCCGTCAATATTGATCCATGATCATCATCAACAAGCGCAGTGGTGCCATTGGGGATATGGCCCATGAAGTTTTCAAGAATCTCATCGCCCTTCCATTCTATGATGTAAAAAACTGGTTTCTCAATGATTGATTTTACTTTGCCTATTTCGTCATCATCGAATTCAAAATATACTGAATCGTCTTCAATGACTGAAATCCATGCATCACCAATGGCCAAATTGTATTGATTGAATTCATATATTGCATCGCCGCCATTTTGCTTGAAATAGCTAATGGGATCCCAGTTTTCGGCTTTGCTTTTTATGAGAATAACTGTATTCATGGCCTGGCGCCTTGATTAATGTGTTTTCAATGAATTGCTGCGCTGAGTCGAAGAGTTGAAGGTCTTGTGTTTGGGTTGTATTGGATTTCTAATAGACTTTTGCGTTATTAATTAAAAGCTGCATTTAAATCGTTTAAGAAATCAAAGCTTGTGCACTTTAGTGATCCTTGGTATTGGGCTGTGAGGACGCCATCATTGGTTATGTTTGATGAGTGTTTGGCATCAATAGGCCATTCGTTTAGCCAAACTCTTGCAATCTTTTCATTTGAAAGTTTGAATTCCTTCATATGATTTTCTATCCACGTCTATGTCCAATGGTGGAGGGTTGTAGATGAGTCTTGTTTTTCTGACTTTCAGGATAATTCTTAGCGCAGACAATAGATTGTCAAAAATTGAAACCGTAGTCGACACGTGTTATTTTGATGAATCAAGTATGAACCGAGCTTGTGTTAGCGGCTCTTAATGTGTTGCGGTATGATTGTTAATCAAATGGTGATTCAAATATATCTAATTCATTCTCGTCAAATCTCATGCTCGAAGCGACAATTAAAAATTTACTATTTGATGATGAAATAACAAAAATTGATGCAATATTTATTTTCTTTCCAAGAATTTTTTCTATTTCAAGTTGTTCGATAATTGTTGGCTCGGATATTTGAATTTTCTTCATTGTTCTTGGAATTGAGATATATTCAACACCTGTGAGCAATAAGTCTATATTTGTATTGTGCGTTTCATTTTTTGGGCTGCGGATTAGTAATGATCCATGGCTCACTTTGTATTCCCAGAACTGAAAAGTTCTATCGCTAATTTTATTTAAAAGGATTTGGAGCGTGTTGTCCATTTTCCCAAAATTGCAAACTATCCCAATACTGAGGATTTCTATTTATCTGTAGCAACTCCCAATCGGTTGCCCCACCACATCCTGCAGAAGCTCGTTGAACACCATTCCATACATTGACGCCATCAAGGTTAAAATGAACTGGTTGACGAGGATTTAAAAGAGCATCTGTAACCCCAGACTTCCATTGCATTGGATTTGGTAAATATTTCCAAGTCATTGCCCCTCTGGCTTGTGCGAATTCGTCAAGGTGTTCATTTATTCCTAGTGCAAATGGTCTAATGTTCGCAGAGCAATAGGCACCCGTTTCAACAGCCTCCGTGATTCCCGCAGCCACCGGCGTCATCCTGGACGCATACATGGGAATCTGGGCAAGCAGCGGATTCACTGGTGCTGCAGCCACCAGCGTGCCATTGACCCCCGACATCTCATTGATGAGTTGGACTATCGCAGGGCCGTAGCGGTAATACTGGCTTTGGCCGCTCGTTACAACTCTGTTGGCGACAACAACTCAGCCTCGCTGCATCAGTAGAAATGAACGAGTATTGTCCTGCAGCTGTTATTTATATAGGATTTTCATATCCTTCCAATGGTCAAGGCTAAAGAAAACATTGGGAGCATTTTTGGGAGAATTGATGATTATTGAGTCTGGCGTGATTAAGATATCCAGGTGTTCTTCACCTTGAATGGAATAAATTTTATCACCAAGAGATTGGTTACTGCTGACTGCTTTCTTTTGGGCGTAAACGTTTTTCACAACAGCTGTTGTTGCACCACAATCTCTCTTGGTTAAATTCAAGGTTACCAAGCCGTTTTCAGAGTTTATTTTTTCATAAATATTCTCGCTACAATCCATTTCAGAGAAGATGGGGGAGCAGGCGCTCAAGAGGATGAGGGGCGGTAAGATGGAGTGAACAAATTTCATTGAATGCCATGCCTCTGTGAAATCTATTTCATCATTGATTTGGGCTTGTTCATCTGAATCATCCCTGTAAGCGTGTTTTCGTAAGAATGCTGAAACTGAAATAAGTTGCGGTCTGCAGTAAATCGTCTGAATTATCCGTCTTGATGTCCGGAGTCGCTATTTCACCATTTTCATATAGACCCTGGTTGTTTGTAAATTCACTACCTTAATAGCTATTCAGACAAATTTGAGTAATGCGCGTCTACATACTAACACGCTGTAAATTATTTTCCGTGCGTAACGCGAATAATTCTTCCATCCACCTTGGAAAGGTAGACTTCAAATGTTCCGCCCAGGAAGTTCGGAGGGATGGTTCCTGAAATTTTCCAAACTTCACCATTAAGCGCTGCTTGGAAGGGTTTTTGCGCATCAACTCTAGCATCTCCATATATTTTTTTGGCAATCAATTCTGCCATTTTCATCGCTATTTCTTCATCTGATACAAAACCATTTTTTGGTACATACGAATGGCCATCATCGATATCAATATATGAGTTTTTTGCCAAAAACAAAGTTGCAACGAGGCACAGAAATACGAACGACAGCGATATAAGTACTTTGAATAAAATTTTTATTTTTATATGACTATTGGATTTGCTAAATGATTCTGACATATTGATTCGCTGCTGGTTGGGGTAGCGAAGGTCGAATATCGCTTTCAGTGTAGCTTGGAACAGCACTTATAGAGCACTTTCAGCCTATAACCCAAAGCTCTCTTCTTGACCCACTGGAAAGTGCACTAGATATACATTCGGTTCCGACATTACAAGCCTCATCGCTTACAGTTCTTTTTTATCTTGCTGAACTCTGATTAGGTCTTGTAAAGACTCATCGTCACCAATGTAGTCAAGGGGTGTATCGCCATAGTCATTTTTTTTCAATAGGCTTGCGCCTGCTGAAATTAGTATTTTTGCCATTTCTTTATTTTTTCTAATAATCGCATAGTGCAGAGGGGAATTTCCATTGTCTCCTTCAATATCAATGTTCAATACATATAGTATCATCGCCTTAGCTGCTTCTAAGTCTCCATCAAAAGTGGACATGTGGAAAGGTGTATCTCCATCTGGGCCATGGACCTCTGGAGAGGTTAAACTTACACCTTCAAACATATCTACTTTTGAATACTTGTCTAGTGCTAATTTTAGTTTTTTATCAGCAATTGTCTCCGCATTCATCTCTAAGCCTCTCAAGGATACGATCAAGATTCGCTTGATCTAATGCATTAAAAAGTTGCATTCAATCTTAAAAATATGGCTCTCCACTGGGCCACTCAATATTGTTGTTTTCCAAAATACCACGTAGAAGATCATCGATAAATTGAATTGCAATTTTCATGGAATCAATAAAATCAATTCCTCGAATGGGTTCGATATCTTCAAAGAGGCCTTCGATAACCACCGGGCAAGCCGCTTCGATGTTGCTCAAAACCCAATATGGGGCACCTATTTTTATAACAATCGCTGTTTTTTTATTTAAATCATTTTTATCAGAGACAAACAATCGACGCTCCGCGATATAAGTGATTTTCATTTTCTATAAATGTCAATGGCAATTTTTCAAGCAATTTGTATAGACCTTCGCGGCGTTTGCATAACAAAGGCTTCTTGCTCGTGGTTTATTGGGTATCTAGTAAATTTAGAATCATGCGGAAAATATGCTATTGCAACTCTGTCTGTTTTGAGATGTTGTCGCAGATTTTTGATCGCTTATCTCTAAAGGAAACGACTTCAAACAGCCAAAAACAAGCAAACCCGATTGATAAACCTATTGGTGTTGATGTCCAGTTTACAATCATTTGTATGATATTTAATTGCTCATCTTTTCCATAATTTACTCCACTTCCAAGATATGGGGATAGCAATTGAGCAGCACTGAACAGATCTTTTGCATATATATATTAATATATCTCCGTATCCATTGCGCAGAGATTACTGTTGCTGATAAAGATGCTATTGAAAATATTAAAAATCTAGAAATTATTTTTATCATGGTTATTTGATTGTGATCGTTCTGAAATATGGTTTGACATTTTTGGGTGTTTGATTTTAGTTTGATGTATTTTGTGGAAAACTAAGCTGGTTTGTATCAGATTGGTGCAGTGCTGCTCGTAGTGGATAAAAACGCAGGCACTAATAAAAAAACCACCTGAACCCCAGCCGTTGCGGCTGACATGGGGTTGTAGGTGGAATTTTGTTTATTAAATCATTTTTGATGCTCTGATGTATTTTTCTCTTGCTTGAGCTTATGTCGCTTCTTCATCTGATGATGAATCATCGAAAGATGACCAAAGACAGCTAGCGATAAATGCAAAACAAAAATACCAAATAACCCAATTAATGTCGCGCCCCACCGCGTGTAATCGGGTGTGAACGCTTTGTATAACCAAAGCCAAAATAAAAAATATAAAGCACCATAGAAAATAGTAAATCCTGTCATGCGACTATCTCCGGCAGCTGCACTTCTCTGAGTCGCTTGTCAAGACCGTTCCACCATTTAATTTTGGTGCTAGCCATCTGAATACAGGGGTGGGGTTTGTGCGGTATGTCAACCCAATACGTTGATGGCAAGCTGAGTTGATCCAAATTTTTTGAGCGAGGCCCCATTCTTTTTAAGAATGCATGAATAAATGTGAGTATATAAATTTTTAATGGCGCACTTATCCGGGGTAAAGTTGTCAATTTGTTGCGTCATCCCAATATTTGATGCTCACAGCATTTCCTGCTGCAAGTGATTTGGCTACACCCATATCCGCAACTTCATAATATGAGTGTGTTAGTTCTGTCCCATCTCCTGGTCTATCCATATCTATATCCAATGGCGATGGATTATATATGGATCTGATTTTTCTAACACCTAAGAAAATTCTCTCTGCAGGCAATCCGTCATATAAAATGTCATCCTCAGCCGATGCATGTTCTTTTCCTATTTTTTTTGCTTTTTCCATTGCGGCAATATGCGAGTCAGCCTCTATTAAGAAAAAATCTTCAAAAACAGGCACAACATCTTGCTTGCCAATTTTTAATTTGACTGCACTAATTAAGCTTGCGGTGTACCAAGTCATAATTATTGAAACCTATCCTTTCCATCGCAATTGTAGTATTTCATTGCGGCTTTAATTTTCAATTTTTTCTGTGGATCAATTTCGGATTGATATTTATTGCGTAAATAAGAACACGGATCGCAATCTTGTCCCTGCCCTTGAACCTCTCTAACGTATTCATTGGCAATATTTTGCTTGCCACCCTTTGCCATTTCGACATTAATAGGCGGAGCATAGGAGGAGGGAGGCCTTGGAAAGAGCCTCTCAACGACATCAGTAATTGTTGGCTCAATCACAGGATAAACCAGGGAGCCCAATGCATATCCACCAGCGCCGGCCAACACAGGCCCGCAAATCCAAGGACTGCTCAAGCAGGCATTAGTCAGTGAAGGGATAGCTGCACCTCCACCTAGTATTGCTTGTAACGTATCATCCGCAAGTCCGAAAGAATCGGTAGTGTTAAGCGGACTCCCGCCCACATAGCCAAACCGATTCCACCCGCCATCAAGCCCAATGGGGTCCGCCTGAATATACCGACCTTCCTGAGGATGGTAGTAGCGGTTCATATTGAACGCCAGACCCGTCTCCTCGTCCCACTGCTGGCCGGGGTAGCGCAGGTTGAACGTCACATCGGGCGCGTAGCTGGGCAGCCCTGCGGCTGCGCTGTCTGCCTGCACATAGCCGTTGGCACCCGTGGTCGGGTTCACTTCACCAAACCCTGTCAGCAGCCACTGCCAAGCCACTTGGCCTTGTGCGTTGGTGAGGCGCCTTGGCGTGTTCAGGTGGTCGCTGTGAATGGCATAGAGGCGCCCGTTGATCTGGGCTGCCACCGGCAGCAAGCCCTGGGCCGTGGGCAGGTAGAGCACTTCGGTGCTGTCCAGCTCGCCAGCAGGCGCAGCCGAGCTGGCGCTGCGTAGGTTGCTGTAAGTGCCCAGCAGTTGCGCAGCGTCTTCTTCGCTGTAGAGCGCGTGCTCCATGCGCGGGGCAGTGGTGCTGCGGCGGGCATCGGTTTTGAGGATGCGTTGGCTTGCGCTGTTGTAGAGGTAGCTGACTGCGCTGGGGTCTGCACTGCTGGCCGTGGTGGTGATGCGGGCGATGCGGCCATTGGGGCCGTAGTGCAGGTAGTGCTCGGCGCTGCCGATGGCGGTGGTGAGCGAGCCGCTGGCGTCATAGCCGTAACTGCTGGAGGTAGTTGCTGCACCGGTAGCGCTGCTCACCCCCACCAAGCGGTTGGTGCCTGCTGCGATGCTGTAGGTTTGGGTGGTGGTGCGGGTAGCACCCGATGCAGGGGTTTTGACGATGGAGGCCGAGGCACGGTTGCCATTGGCGTCGTACGCATAGCCCATGGAGTTGTAGCCTGCTACATCGAGCAAACCGGTGCCCGCAGGCCAGGCGACTGCAGGGCTGGCTTTGAGGCTGTGGCCACTGGCGGTGATGCGGCCTGCTGCGTCGTAAGTGTAGGCACTGGCAATGCGGGCGTTTTGCGCGGGCTGGCCAGCTGCGCTGCCGGGCACCATTTGGCTTTGTTCTACGGCGGTGACACGGCCTGCGGCGTCCCAGCTCAGCTCCAGGATGGCGGTGTGGGTGAGCTGCCCTGCGGTGTTGTAGCTGCGCGCTTCTGCCAGGGCGCTGCTGCTGCCCGCCGCACTGAGGACGCCCGGCCAGCTCCAGCCGGTGGGCATGCCCAAGGCGCTCCACTGCAGGTTGGCAAGCAGGAGCGAGCCATTCCACTGCATGCCTGTTACCAGGCCGGTGCTGTCGTACTGGTAGCTGAGCTGTTTGCCCGAGGGGTAGGTGATGCTTTGTACGCTGCCTGCGCCGCCTTGGCCTGCGGGTACATAGCTGTAGGCGATGGATTGCGTGCTGCCGCCAGCCAGGATTTGGGTTTTGCGTACGACACGGCCCAAGGCATCGCGCTGGAACTGGGTGGTGACGCCCGGGTCTTGCACTTCACTGAGCTGCCCAATGCTGGCATGGGGCGAGCCCGCTGCGTTGTAGGTGGCGCCCGCCAAGTCGTAGCGCAGCACGGACGATGTGCCGTCGTTGTAGTTGAGCTGGGTGAGCCGGCCCAGGGCATCGCGCTCGAAGCCGATGGTGCGGCCGGTGGCGTCGGTGGTGCTGGCGAGCAGGCCGTTGGCGTCGTAGCTGGAATGGGCGGTGCCGGCATCAGGGCTGGCTTCTTGGCTGGCGTTGCCAAAGGCATCGCGCGTGTAGTCCGTCAGCACGTCCTTGAAGTCTTTGGCCTGGGTGATGGCATCGCCCTGGTTGTAGCGGATGGCGGCTTGGGCACCCAGGGGGTTTTTCTCGGAAACCTGGCGGTGAAAGGCGTCCCAGGTGTAGTTGCTGCGCTGATCCAGGCCGTTGCTGGTTTGAATCAGATCGCCTGCGTCGCTGTAGCCATAGGATTCGCTTTGGTTGCCGGCGATGGTTTCGCGCGATACGCGGTTGATGGTGTTGATATTGCGCAAAAGCTCGAAAGCTGTGTTGCCCGCCGAATCTTGGGTGCGCTCTGACGTTCGGTTGCCCATTCCATCCAGAGCGTATTCGCCCTGGTTGCCACGGCTGTCGTTCCATCCAATGAGCCGATGCGCACTGTCATAGTTGTACAGAACGGTGTAGCCATCAGGGCGTGTAATGGACGATACCAAGCCGGTAGGCCGGTAGGTCATGGCAGTGACCAAACCGCCCGTAGATTGGGTAAGCAGCCTGCCGCGCAAATCATAGGTGTAGCTGGTGAGCAAACCACTGGCTTCGGTTTGGCTTAACAGGTGGCCTGCCGCATCGTATTGGTTGAAGGTTGTGGTAAGGCCTGCGCTGTTGGTGAGAGTGCGCAGCTTTCCTTGTGTATGTGCGTTGGCGGTGCTGTCGTAATAAGACAGGGTGGTGCGTGCAGAGGTGGGGTCGATTGCAGACAGTAACTGGCCGCGTTCGTTATAGGTGTAGGCCCAGGTGCGCGGCGCAGTGCTGGGGTCTGGGCTGGCACTGAAGCCTTCAAGACCGTTGGGGTCGAGCGTGGCTTGCTCGGTGCGCGAGCAAATGACACCGAGTGCTTGTAAGCCTCCGTCGATATGGGGAACGGTGGCGCTTTGTGGGGCGCAGTAAACCCCGTTGTCTCCATTGAAGGTCCAGCGGGTTATTTTGTAAGGCTCTGCCTGTTGAATGGGAAGGCGCCAATACGCATGCCATTGCGTGGACAGGGCTCGGGCTTCGGGCGTTCCAACCGCCTGTACGCGCTGTATTTCCAGGTTGCGATCGAGGTCGTAGGCATAGTTTGTTTTGCTGCCATTCAAACCGGTGCGAGATGAAACATTGCCATTGCTGTCGTAAGTGAGTGCGACATTGGCACTGCTGCCCGTTTGAGCTTGCTGGGTGTTGCGAGCGACGCCGCGCACTGCTTGGTGCGCATAGGTCCAACTGGTACCCAACGGGTCAGTAACAACGGTATTGTTGGTGTTGAATGCAAGGCTGTATTGGCCTGCATTGTTGCCAAGGGATTCACCGATGGCGCGGCCCGAGCTGTCGTAGGTGTAGCTGATGAAGCGCACCCCGTCTTCGTCGGTGATGCTGGTCAATGCGTTTGGCAGCGATGCGCCGCTGGTTTGCCCAGGTTCGTTGTAGGCATAGGAGCGCACGGAGCCGTCAGCGTGGCGAACGCTGGCCAGGTTGCCATTGGCGTCGTATTCGTATTCGATGGAGCCGCCCCCAGGCAGCGACAGGCCGCTCAGGCGATTTTCATCGTTGTAGCTGAACGTGATTTCTGTGCCATGGGTGTTTTTGATGGAGACCAGGAACCCGTTTGCGCGGCTGAGTTGCCAGGCTTGGCCGTCCCGGTTCACGATGCTGGTGAGCCGACCATAAATATCGTAGAGCTCAATTTGCGACGTGCTTTGATCGGTGTAGCGCCAACCGGTGATGACGCCAGCCTCAACAATCTGGCTGACCTGTTCACCCCCGCCAGCGCTGGGTTGAAAATATGCTCCGCTGCGCACTAAATTGATTTGGCGGCCATCGGCACGGTAGGCGGTGATCGAGTTATTGGTTTCAAAGCTGAGCGAGCGGTCGAGGCTGAGCTTCCACCTTTCTCCCAGTTGTGTGGTGTAGTAGCCGCCCAAAGAGTTGTAGTGCCGACTGATCTCCAAGCCGTCCAAGAGCTCACTTTGTACATCGACCTCAGCCAGGTATTTGTTCCCGCCGATATAAGCGATAGGGTGGGGTGTGGCCAAGCACTGTTGGCCCAGTAGCTCAGGCGTGTTGACCGGATTGAGGCGACGTTCACACCAATAAGGCCCGAAGAACCCGCTTGCGTTTTCTGCTACCCCCCGGTCACTGCCATAAGGGCCGCTGGTCCCGCTAGGGCAACGAAAATTACGCCAAAATGAAAACGAATCGCTTTCCGGTGGGTCACCTGGGAGGAAACTTATCAGGCCTGTTGCATGTACGCCTAATATGAGATTCCAGTCGTAATATCCCACTGAAAACTGTTCATCAGGAAAAGCAGGAATCTCGTAGGAGGTGTGATAGCCTGACATTTTCCATTGCGCGAATTCCTCAGCGCAAGTGCGGTCTGGATAGATGTCGTTCCCCGCATAGAAAATGACGTTATTAGTAGGAGGCTCGCTCCATTCAACAAACCATCTGCCGCAATACCAGTGTTTTTTAAGGGGCGCGGTGCAATCTTCGGTTGCACCAGGGTTGCCAGATTGGCGGCATTTGCTGTGAAATGTTGGCCCTTGCGCGTAGGCCGTTTGTTGGGGCCATAAGATAAAAAGTAATGCAATAAATATGGCAGTTTTAATGCAAGCATAGATGCTGAAAGAATCAGCTTTAAGCAGATTTTTGATGGCTAAGGTATTTTTATTGTTTGCGTGAATATCATATTGGCTGAGGTATTGCATAGGGTTGCTTGTTTCATGGTGGCGCGCTTGCTGGGAGTGGTTGTTGGTGCTGTATGGCTAGTTGTTAATAGCCTGTTGTTGATTTGCCGGGGATTATGATTGGTTATTTATTTTGTATGTAATTTTGATTGTATGGAAATGAAATAATTATCATATTAATTTGTGTCAATTTCGCAGTGATTTTGGGATTTTTTAGAATGAAGCTTTGTCCCGTTGGGGATGCAAGCTGCTCCAGCCCCTGAGCGGCATGGCGCAGGATCGCTGTGCGGTTGGCCGCCCGCGTTGCGTGCGGAGGGCGGATGTCTGCACCTGTAGCACGGAGGGCTTGGTTGGGGCTCGCCTTTTTCTGGCGGAGCATGGGCGAACGCCACGAGCCGGGTTGATGCCGGCCCTTTGTATGGCACGGATGAATGCAAAAGGTCTGAGCACAAGGCCGTACAGCGGCTCAGCTGTAACGCGATGGGAGATGCTGCGCAGACACGGGAAAAAATGGATGGGTGGTAGGCGAAGGCGCGGTTGTGCGGATTGCGCCCTGCCTGTGGCTCCGCACTAGCAGGGCTACGGCTGCTGCTGCGCCACCATTTTCAGCATGCAGTGCGCGCTATGGCGACGATCCAGCCAGTTTTAGGGCCTGAGCTGGCGCTGGCTCGGCCCTTGGGCAAGCGTGAGGCGCGGTAGCAAAACGCCCTAACTTAAATGACGTACTCCACCTCAGCCCCGTTGTTGCGCTTGTTCATGGCCTGTAGAAACTCGGCGTCGGTGCGGTAGAGGCGCAGCTCGGGGTTGTCTTGCAGCAGGCCGGCGCGTTTGAGGCGTTGTTCTACTGGCAGTTTCATGCCGACTATGTGCAGCTGGCCGCCGCGCTTGGCGGCCATGCGTTCCAGGCGCACAAAGGCTTCGAGGCCGGTGATGTCGATCTGGTTCATGGGCTGGGCCAGCAGCGCCAGTTGCTTGTAGTGGGGATTGCGCGCCCAGTCGTTGGCGGCGCGGGTTTCCAGTGCGGCGGCAGAGGCAAAGTCCAGCTCCGAATCCATGCGCAGTGCGAGCAGATCGGGGGCGATCAGCGGCAGCTGCCAGAGGTGGCGGTCGCGCATGCTGCCGTCGGGGTGTACGCCTACCTCGACAATGCGCGGGTGTAAGCGGTTGTAGAGAAAGTAGCAGGAGCTGAGCAAGATGCCGGCGAGCACGCCCCAGTAAATGCGTGGCGCGGTAAGGATGGTGATGGCAAAGGTGGCTACGGCAATGCCGCCTTCGATGCGCGAGATGCGGAACAGGTGCAGGATGGCGCGCGGTTTGACGAGGTTGGCCACCGCCGTCATCACAATCGCGGCCAGCGCGGCTTGCGGCACGTGGTAGAGCGCGGGAATAAACCACAGCACCACGACCACCACGAGCAGAATCGAGAAGATGTTGGAGTAGCCGGTTTTGGCGCCGGCCAACAGGTTGACGGCCGAGCGCGAGAAAGACGCGCTGGTGGCAAAGCTGCCAAACAGGCCGGCGCTCATTTTGGACAGGCCCTGGGCAACCAGCTCCTGGCTGCTGTCCCAGCGCGTGCCCGCTTGCTGGTGTTCCACTTGGGCGCTGGATGCGGTTTCCAGCGCGCTCACCAGCGAGATCACCAGCACCGGCATGACGAGCAGGCCAAACTGGTCCCAGCCCAGCATGCCGGGCCAGACAAAGTGCGGCAGGCCTGAGGGCAGGTGGCCGACCACCGCGCCGCCTTTGTCGGCAAAGCCGGCCAGGTAGCTGATGATGCCGGTGATGCCAATGACAAAGATGGCCGAGGGAAAGGCAGCGCGCCATTTTTTGGCCAGCACCAGGCCAACGATGCTGGCTGCGCCAAACAGAATGGAGCGCCAGTCGAAAAGGCCAAGCGAGGGCGTGTCCCACACGGTGGCCCAATCGCTTTTCATGCCCAGCAGGCTGGGCAGCTGCGAGGCGAGAATGAGGATGGCCGCCGCCTGCGTGAAGCCGGCCAGCACCGGTGAGGTCACCAGGTTCAGCAACCAGCCCGCCCGCACCAAGCCCAGCGAGAACTGCACCAGGCCGGAGAGGATCGCCATCCAGGCTGCGAGTTGCACCCATTGCGAGGAGCCGGGCTCGGCCATGCCGACCAGCGACGCCCCGATGAGCAAGGCCGACAAGGCCGTTGGCCCGACACCCAGGCGTGGCGAAGGGCTGAACAAGATGGCGACCGCTGCCGGGATGATGGAGGCGTAGATGCCAGTGATCAGCGGCATGCCCGCCAAATGCGCGTAGGCCACGCCTTGGGGCAGCAGCATCAGCCCGACGGTGAATCCGGCCATGGCTTCGCCGCGCAGCAGCTGCAAAGTGGGCCGGGGCCAGGTGAGAAAGGGGAAGATTCGGTAGAGCAGCGGTGCCAACATGCGGCTATTGTCGCCGCTTGCGCTGGCTTATGCCGGTGACTTATTTGCATATGCGACATGGGCACTTGGCTGTATGCCACAGAGCGCTTGGTGGCGGCTTGGTGAATGGCCGTAATGAAAAGCGGGCGAAGTGTTGCGCACCGGCGAGCTTTGCACCACGGTGCTGCCGAGGCTTGGCACGCCGCGCCAACTTGGCAACAATGGCGCAAACACAAGCGCTCTCCAAAGCACCATGACCCCAAACCCGCCCGATCCCTCTGAGCCCACCGGCGCCCCTGACCGCGCTGCCTCCGCCTTGGTGCTGGCATTGGCTGCAGCGGCGGTGGTGGTTTTGGCGCTGTGGCTGGTGCATGAACAGACGCGGGGCGTGGCCCAGTTGGAGGAGCTGCGGCACTGGGAGCAGCAAGCGCACCAGCGTTTGCGCAGTGCCGGTGCACGCGTGAATGCGAGCGTGCAGCAATCGGCCCGGCAGCAACGTGCATTGGCCGATGACGACGCGATAGCGGCCGCCGTGAGCGATGCATTGCAAGCTGCGCAAAGTGACGAGCTGAACGCCTTGGATGTGGAAACCAGCCATGCCATGGTGACTTTGCGCGGCACGCTGTCGTCGCCAGAGCTGCGCGACCGGGCGCTGGCCATTGTCCGGGCCGTGCCCGGCGTACATGGCGTTTTCGGCTTGATTGAAGTGGGGGCGCCTCAGTTGGGGCCGACTGAGGTGGGGGCGCCAAGTGAAACCAAGCCCGCTGCTGGCGGTTGATTTCTTGTGAGCCGCGCCCAGGCTTAGCGCTGCCGCCCGGTGAAAACGGGCGCTTGGGCGCATAATGCGAGCCATTCTCGGCAGCGGCCCGGCCGCTGTCACCACATTTTCAGGGGCGCCTCAGCGGCGGCCCGACAGCGCCACCATGCACCAGCACGACGACCATTCGCACGACCATGAGCACGATCACGGCCATTGCGAGCACCCGCATTGCGACCACGACCACCACCACGGCCCGCGCAGCATCTATATCTATTCGCCCTCGGGGGCGGTGCGCGACAAAAAAGGCTTTCGCCGTGGCGTGGCGCGCCTCAAGGAAATGGGCCACACGGTTGAGGTGGACCCGGCGGCGCTGGATTCCTGGACGCGCTTTGCTGGCGACGATGAAACGCGCCTGGCGGCCATTCAACGCGCTGCACAAAGCGGTGCCGATGTAACGATGATCAGCCGCGGCGGCTACGGTAT
The DNA here is from genome assembly GCF_043359985.1 of Comamonas trifloxystrobinivorans. NCBI lineage: Bacteria > Pseudomonadati > Pseudomonadota > Betaproteobacteria > Burkholderiales > Comamonadaceae > Comamonas > Comamonas trifloxystrobinivorans. Next base: position 22,592 of record NZ_JBHZGV010000024.1, on the reverse strand, counting down.
CTCGCGCCTGCTGCACCGCATTGATTACGAGCAGATTGCCCGCTCCATCGAAGGCGGCACGCAGTGGTTGGGCTTGAGCGATTTCACAGCGCTGCAATTGGCGCTGTTTGCCAAGACCAAGGCGGTCACCTGGGCCGGCCCGGCGCTGGTGAGCGATTTTGGTGCTGAGGCGGGCATGGACGACATCATGCTCGACTGCTTTGACGACCTGCTCATGGGCCACGGCGAAGGCGCTGGCTGGCGCACGCTGGCCGAGCGCGCAGGCACGGTCACCGGCGCTTCGGCGGCCGATGATACTTACATTCCCAAAGCCACGCTGTGGGGCGGCAACCTGGCCATGCTGGCCTCGCTGGTGGGCACGCCTTACTTGCCCAAGGTGAAAAACGGCGTGCTGTTTATCGAAGACGTGGGCGAAACCCCGTACAAGGTAGAGCGCATGCTGAGCACCTTGCTGCATGCCGGCGTGCTGGCTCAGCAAAAAGCCATTGTGTTTGGCCAGTTCAGCGAATACCAGCTGACGCCGCATGACAAGGGCTTCAAGCTCGCCAGCGTGGTGCAGTGGCTGCGCCAGCAAGTGGCATGCCCGGTGTTCACCAACCTGCCTTTCGGCCATGTGGCTACCAAGGTGGTGCTGCCCGTGGGCGCCCAGGTTTCGCTCAGCGTGGAAGGGCGCGATGCCTTGATTTATTGGGGCCATCTATAGGCTTTGCGGGTTTTTCGACTTCCGTGCGCGGGTGTGTTGCGGGTTGGCAGGCGTTGTATGCCCGCATCAGCCACACCGGGCTGTGTAAGTTTGTTAATAGTGCATATGCGTGCCGCGCCGCTTGCCGATAGGCGTTTGCGGTGTAATATGCGGCCATAACAATTCTTTCCGAACGGGGCTGCGCCGGGGGAGGTGGTAGCCGCGTTCTCAGCAAACGATCCATGACAACTGTCGCTACCGTGGTATTTATCGATATCTCGGGCAGTACTGCTTTGTTCGAAACCTTGGGCAATGAGCGGGCTGCACGGGCGGTCGCCAGCATGACGGATGCCTTCAAGCAGGTCGTCGTGCAGGCGGGCGGGCGCGTCGTCAAGACGCTGGGCGACGGTGTGCTGGCCATCTTCAACAGCAGCGCCCTGGCTGTCAGTGCCATGAGCATGCTCATGCGCCGCCATTACGGGCAGTGGGACACGCTGCCGGCTTCGCAAAAATTCCATGTGCGCGTAGGCATGAGCACCGGCGAGGTGGTGCTGATGGAGGGCGATTGCTACGGCGATTCGGTCAACGTGGCTTCGCGCCTGTGCGAGAAAGCCGGCCACCGCGAGATCTGGGCGAGCACCTCGACCATGGAAGCGGGCTCGCGCTCAGACACCAGTTTTGTGCCCATGGGCTGGATGGAAGTGCGCGGCAAGGCCGAGCAGCAAATGCTCTACCAGGTGCAGTGGAACGAGCCCGAAGCCCAGGAAGTGGTGACCGCCTACGATTCATCGCTGCCCATGCAGCCCGATGCGGTGGTGGAAGTGCGTTTGCGCTTGGCGCTGGCCGGTGCGGAAAAGTTTTTTGCCACCAAGGACATGCCGATTTTTATCGGCCGCGCCTCAGAGTCGGAATGGGCGGTGCTCGACCGGCGGGTCTCGCGCCAGCATGGCCGCATCGATTGGCGCGGCGGCAACCTCATCTATACCGACCTGAGCCGCTACGGCACCTGGGTCAGCTTTGGCGGCAGCCCGGCCACTGCTGTACGGCGCGAATCTGTCCAGCTGCACGGCAACGGCGTGCTGTATTTTGGCGTGCCTCCCGACGATGACACCGCGCCAAGCACGGCGTTTTCAGTGAAGCCGGTCTAATCCGTTTCCAGCCAGGCGCTTCAGGCTTGTGGGCTGGCGGCCCACAAGTTGCCAATGGCCTCTTGGCTGGTTGGGCGCACCACGCGGGCTACTTCTTGCCCATCGCGCAACAACACCAGGCTGGGCCAGAGTTTGATGCGGTAGCTGCGCCCCAGCGGTTTGCCCGCACCGTCTTCCACTTTGATATGGCGCACCTCGGGCCGCGCTGCCAAGGCCTGCTCGATCAGCGGCTGGGCGCCAATGCAATGCGGGCACCAAGGCGTCCCGAACTCCAGCAGGGTCCAGCCGGGCAGGGCGTCGACCTCGGTGCGTGCGGGTTCCTGGGCCAGGTGTTGGGCGGCGTAGCTCATGACAATCTCCGACATGTTTTTATGGGTTGCACGGGGCGCGGTTTTGTATAGCGCAGGCGCAGAATTTTATGCGCAGCCGAGTGCTTGGCGCGGGCTGGCGATCAGGTCTGTAATCGGTTTTGCAGTCGGCTTTGCAGTTGCTCCAGCTCCGGCAAGGTGTTGGCATTGCTGAAAGCGGCGGCATCGTCAAACAGCGCCAGCGCGCAGCGGTGCTGCATGGCCCATTGCCGCACTTTGCGCCCGCCTTGCGCTACAAAAGCGCGGCAGCTCTCAGCCAGGCTGGCATGCAAGAGGCAAAAGGTAGGCTGCGGCAGCGGGCGCTGATCACCGCCGGGCTCGGGCGGCGTACAAACCATGGCCACCAAGGCCGATTGCTCAGCGGCCGCTTGCGCCAGGCGCGGCGCCAGATCGGGCGGGAAAAACGGCGTATCGCAAGCCACCGTCAGCAACCACGGCGTTGGGCACGCGGCCAGTCCGGCCGCAAACCCGGCCAGCGGGCCGGGGTAGGCTTCGTCAGCCACCGGCTCATCGGCCACCACTGGCCAGCCGAGTGCGCTGTAGGCATCCAAGTTGCGGTTGGCGTTAACGAGCACCGTCTGCACTTGCGGCGCCAGCCGCTGCGCGCAGTGCTGCGCCAATGGCAATCCGCCAAGCAACTGCAAGCCTTTGTCCACTCCGCCCATGCGCGAGCCTTGGCCGCCGGCTAAAACCAGGCCGGTGATCTGGTCGCGTGGGATGGCGGATGTCAGGGCAGAAGACATGCAAGCAGCGTGGTTGAAAGCGGCCTTATCAACCGCCGATATAGCTCATCTCGATGCGCTTGCGTTGCTGCGCCAGCTCGGGCTGGGCGCTGCGTTGTTCGCTGTAGTTGTCGCGGCGCTGGCCCCAGACTTGGGCGATGGCCTCGGCAATCTCGGCATCGCTGGCGCCGTTGCGCAGCAGGCTGCGCAGATCCCAGCCTTCGCTGGCAAACAGGCAGAGGAACAAACGGCCTTCGGTAGAGAGGCGAGCGCGGTTGCAATCGCTGCAAAAAGCGTGGGTGACGCTGCTGATCAGGCCTATCTCGCCCAGGCTGGCGTCGTGCTGGCCGTTGCTGCCCACATAGCCCCAGCGCACGGCGGTTTCGCCGCGAACGCTGGGTGAGAGCGCGGTGAGCGAGAACTCGGATTGCAGGCGCGCCAGCAACTCGTCGGATGGCAGCACTTCTTCCATGCGCCAGCCGTTGGTGGCGCCTACGTCCATGAATTCGATAAAGCGCAGCGTCACGCCGCTGCCGCGAAAATGGCGCGCCATGCGCAGCACTTCGTGGTCGTTGAGGCCGCGTTTGACGACCATGTTCACCTTGATATTGGCAAAGCCCACGGCCTGCGCTGCCTCAATGCCTTGCAGCACGCTGGCAACAGGGAAATCCATGTCGTTCATGCGCCGGAAGAGCGCATCGTCCAGGCTGTCCAAGCTGACCGTCAGGCGCTGCAGGCCAGCGTCTTTCAAAGCCTGGGCTTTGCGCGCGAGGATGGAGCCGTTGGTGGTGAGCGTCAAATCCACCGGTTGGCCTTGTGACGTTTTCAGCTGCGCCAGTTGGGCAATCAAAGCTTCCAGGTTTTTGCGCAGCAGCGGCTCGCCCCCGGTAATGCGCAGCTTGCCCACGCCTTGGCCGACAAAGATGCGCGCAGCGCGGGCGATTTCTTCAAAACTGAGCAGCGCGCTGTGCGGCAGGTATTGGTGGTCCTTGCCGAACACATCCTTGGGCATGCAGTAGCTGCAGCGGAAGTTGCAGCGATCAGTAACGCTGATGCGCAGATCCCGCAGCGGGCGCTGGCGCTGGTCGCGCAATTCGCCGGCAAGCTGGCCCGTCAGCGCAGCGCCCGTGACCAACGGCATGGCGCGGGTGGCGGGCACAGGCGTTTGGCGTGCATCGTGCAGCGGAATGATCGGGTGGGACATAGGCGCCAATGGTAACGCAGCGCAAGCGCCAGAAAGCCCGGCAAAGCCGCATGAACAGGAGTTATTTGGCTTGGTGTGCCTGCGTTTGAGACGCACCGGAGGCGCCGGCAAGTGCCAGCGGTTGGGGCCAATCAGCCTTGGCTGGGTTCGGTGCTGGCGGTGCTTGCCGGCGCATCGCCGGCCTTGGCCTTGGGTGCGTTTTTCCAGCCGATGAATTGCGGGTAGATGGTGGCAACGCCCGTGCCGTTGAAATCCCAGCCCGTGCATTGGCCCAGGTGGCGCGGCGGCTGGCTGGGGTCTGTCGAGATGAAGGCCTGGTGCACGCTTTGGAAGGCGGCTGTGGCCATGTTGAAGAGCAGCTCGCGCATGTGCGTGCAGCCTGCCACATTGCCCAGATGGGTGTCGATGGCTTTGCGCCAGCCGCGTGCCATGCTGCTGCCCACCATTTTTTGCATGGCTGGAAGGGCGTGCGGGCAGTCGCCCAGCGGGTGTGCGTCCATGGCCACTTCGATGGCTTTGACTTCCAGCTCGGTGGTGATGGTGCAGCGAATCCACATGTGGTGAATGGCTTCGCCGGCCTTGCGTTTGCGCTCGCCCGAGAGCACCAAGTCGTAGGCCTTGGTGTCGATCAGCTCGCCCTCGATGTCCCACAGGCCGTCTGCACGTTCAAAGCTGCGAAAGCGCACATCGCGCATGTGTTTGGGGGTGCGGTCGGGGATGGGAGACAAAGGCATGTTTTTATTGGTGTGGGCTGGCGCGTGGGGCGCGGCCATGCGGTGGAAACACTATGCGCCCGGTGTCAGGGCTTGTCTGTGCAGCAAGTGACACAGATCAAGCGGACTGGCGCACTGCAGCGCCGGGCTGCGCGATGGCCTATTGTAAAAACAAATGCGGCAATATGTTGCAGTGCGGCAAAAAGCGGGGCTGATGGCTAGCGGCGCGGCGTGTGGCCACAGATCAGCATTTGCCGGATTTGCAGGAAAAGCGAGACAGTGAATGACTGGCATTCAAACAGCAATGCTTCGCAGTACAGCGGGCGCTGGAATCTTTCACCCCAATGGTGAGATGGACCCGTAGGCTAGGCGCCTGGGGCGCAGACAGTACACGTGTACGGCAAGCCTCAGCAACAACGCATACGGGTTCATATCACCACCTTAAAACGAAGACTTTCGGAATAAGCACTGTTGCGGGCCTCGTCACAACGCTAACGCCACTTGATGAGCCAAGGCAAACAATAAAAAACCGGGTCTGGTGGTGAAACCTAGACCCGGTGAGGAGTGATGGTCAAGATGCGCTTGAGTAGTTGTTGCAGCTTGCAAGTGGTTCCCATCCTGTCGGCACCTGCTTGCAAAGTCTCTTAATTTTAGCAAAAACGTGCGCAATGGTGGGAAAAATCCAAAAACGACAGGGGCTTGGCGTTTTTTGGTGCTTTATTTGTCGTATTTTTGATGAATTCGCGGTCGCCCTGGCGTCAAGCTTTTCTCAAATATCGTCTTTTAGCGTGTAGGGCAGGCTCAGCAGTTGCAGGGCGGGGCCGCTGCTGCTGCCCAGGTGCAGGGCTTCGCTGCTGGCGTCGATGCGCATGGAGACCAGCGCTTCAAAGCCGCCTTGCGCGGCAGCTGCGGCTTGCACCACGGTGCCCACGGGTTGCTCGGCGTCGCTCGCCACAAACACTTCCTGGCCCACGGCCACGGGCTCCGTTGAGGCCACGCGGTACATGCGGCGCTTCAGGGTGCCACGGAACTGGCTGCGTGCCACCACTTCCTGGCCGGGGTAGCAGCCTTTTTTGAAGCTCACGCCTTCGACTGATTCGAAGTTGACCATTTGCGGCACAAAGGCATCGACCACCGGCTGGGTGATCAGCGGCACGCCGGCTTGCACCAGCGAGAGCTGCCATGCCGCTGCATCCAGCGCCGGGCTTTGCGACACGCTGGCGGGCAGGGCGCTGCCGGCAGGTGCGGCCAACAAGGCGCGGCTTTCGCCACTGGCGGCAAACAGGCGTACTACGGATGCATCGCCCAACAATACGGTTTGCCAGGGCGCCAGATATCGCGCTTCGGTGGGCACGGCGTCGCCCGCCAGGCCCACCAGTTGCACGGCTTCTGTGGCATCGCTCAGTTTGACCTTGGCGCGCAGCACAAACATGGACAGGCGCTTCAAGGTGGCGGCCAGCACATCGCGGCTGGTGAGCAGCCAGAATTCGCTGGCGCTACGTTTGATAACAATAAAACTGGCCTGCATGCGGCCCTTGGCCGACAAAAATGCCGCCAAGCGAGCTTGGCCTACGGGCAGCAGCTGTACGTCGTTGCTAAGCTGGCCTTGCAGAAATACGGCGGCGTCTTCACCCTCAGCGCGGATCACACCCAGGTGCTGGAGCGCCAGTTGTCCTTGTAATGCTTGTGTCATAGGTGAATTATGATGCGCGATCCATTGCACAGAGGCGGTAGGGTTGTGAAGCGTTTATTGGTGTTGATCGTGGTGGCGGCGCTGGCCGTGGCGGGCGCAGGCTACTGGTGGCTGCACCAGCCTATCGTTGCTGGCGACAAGGCGATAGAGCTGGAAATTGAACCCGGCACGGCGCCGCGTGCGGTGGCGCAAGCGGCGCAGGCTGCGGGCCTCGGCGTGAACGCCGATCTGCTGTACTGGTGGTTCCGCCTCTCGGGGCAGGACCGCAAGATTCGCGCTGGCAATTACGAAATCCCCGTGGGCACCACGCCGCAAAGTTTGCTGACGCGCTTGGTGCGTGGCGAGGACAGCCAGCGCGTGCTGACCATCGTCGAGGGCTGGAACTTCCGCCAGATGCGCGCAGCGCTGGCCAAAGAAGAAAACCTCAAGCACGACAGTGCGGCGATGACGCCCGAGCAGATCATGGAAGCGCTGGGCCGGCCTGGCGTGGCGGCGGAAGGGCGCTTTTTCCCTGATACCTACGCTTTCTCCAAAGGCAGCAGTGATTTGGCCGTGCTCAAGCGCGCCATGCACGCCATGGACAAGCGCCTGGAGGCCGCCTGGTCGCTCAAAGAGGCGGACAGCCCGCTCAAAACCCCGGAAGATTTGCTGACCTTGGCCAGCATTGTGGAAAAAGAAACCGGTAAGGCGGCCGACCGAGGTTTGGTGGCAGGCGTGTTTGCCAACCGCCTGCGCATTGGCATGCTGCTGCAAACCGACCCGACCGTGATCTACGGCCTGGGCGAAAAGTTTGACGGCAATCTGCGCAAGCGCGATCTGCAAGCCGACACGCCTTGGAACACCTACACCCGCGCCGGCCTGCCGCCCACACCGATTGCCATGCCGGGCAAGGCTTCGCTGATGGCCGCCGTGCAACCCGACAAAACCAAGGCGCTGTACTTTGTGGCCAAGGGCGATGGTAGCAGCCATTTCAGCGAAAGCCTGGACGAGCACAACCGGGCGGTGAATGCCTATATTCGGGGGCGTTGAGGCAAGCGATGAATACGGAGCTGATTCCAGCGGTCCAACAAGACCATGCCTTGCAGGTGGGGCTGTCGCCCGCGCAATTGGATCGCTTGCTAGATAAGCTCCTATGGCTGAAAGCCCACCCTGAAGGTCATGTGCATATGACTGCGGAACCCGTAGCGCAAAGCCGTGGCGTTGTTGACCAGATGTTTTTTGTGGAGTCCGACTGAGGCTCCGGGGCTGCGTACAATCTCCCGCAGCATGATTTCCACTTCCCCAGCCACTCCATCGGCCGGCGCCCAGCGCGGCCTGTTCATCACTTTTGAAGGTATCGACGGTGCCGGCAAGTCCTCGCACATCCAGGGCTTGCACGATGCGTTTGTGGCGGCAGGCCGAACGGTGGTGAGCACGCGCGAGCCAGGCGGCACGCCCTTGGCCGAGAAGCTGCGCGAGCTGTTTCTGCACGAACCCATGGATCCGCTGACAGAAGCCCTGCTGGTATTTGCCGGCCGGCGCGACCATTTGCAACAGGTGATCGAGCCTGCGCTGGCCCGTGGCGATGTGGTGCTGTGCGACCGTTTTACGGACGCTACTTTCGCCTACCAAGGGGGAGGACGCGGTTTTGATCTGCAAGTGCTGGCAACGCTGGAGCACATGGTGCAAGGCGTACCGGGCTTGGCGCCAGGTGCTATCCGCCAGCCAGATTTGACGATCTGGTTCGACCTGCCGACCGAAGTGGCCGCCGAGCGCCTGGCCCACGCCCGCGTGCCCGACCGTTTTGAATCGCAACCGCAGGCATTTTTTGCGCAGGTAGCCGCCGGCTATGCTGCCCGCGCTGCCGTGCAACCCGCACGGTTTGCGCGGATTGACTCCAACCAGTCTAAGCCTGAGGTGTGGCTGGCAGTGCGGGCTGCAGTGGCCGGCCAAGGCTGGTTGCCAAGCTTGCCCAACGGTGGTGCGGCGGAGGCTTGAAGATGGCGACTTCGGCAAAAAATTCCGCCTCTGAGAACGGTGCAGCAGCTGCGCCAGCCCTGCATTCGGTGGCGCCCTGGATTGCCGTGCAGCGCAATGCTTTGCTGCAGCAACGCGGCCACGCATGGTTGTTGCATGGGCCTTCGGGCCTGGGCCAGTTTGCATTGGCCATGGAGCTGGTGCGTGCCTGGTTGTGCGATGCGCCCACGCCGCATGGCGCCTGCGGCCACTGCGCAAGTTGCCACGCCATTGATGTGCATGCACATACCGATTTGTGCGTGCTGATGCCCGAGACGCAGATGCTGGCGCTGGGCTGGCCGCTGCCGGAGAAAGCCCAGGCCGAGATCGACGACAAAAAACGCAAGCCGAGCCAGGAAATCCGGGTGGATGCGATGCGCGATGCGGTGGAGTTTACGCAGCGTACATCGGGCCGCGGCAAGGGCAAGGCGGTGCTGGTGTACCCGGCCGAGCAGATGAACGCGGTCACCGCCAACGCCTTGCTCAAAACCCTGGAAGAGCCGCCTGGCGACGCCCGCTTTGTGCTGGCGACCGAGGCCGCGCACCAGTTGCTGCCCACCATCCGCAGCCGCTGCTTGGCGCACACCATGCAGTGGCCCAGCAGCGAAGCGGCCAGTGTTTGGCTGGCAGAGCAGGGCGTGCCAGCCGAGCAGATTGCCGGCTTGCTGCAAGCGGCGGGCGGCCGGCCCGAAGATGCGCTGGCGCAGTTTGCGGCCGGGCGCTCGCCCCTGGTCTGGAAAAAGTTGCCCAAAGAGCTGGCCAATGGCCAGGCTGGTGCGCTGGCCAGCTTGGCTGCGCCGCAGGTGGTGGATGCTTTGCAGAAGCTGTGTCACGACCTGTTGATGCTGCGCGTAGGCGCGGCGCCACGCTTTTTCGACCCGGCCGATTTGCCAGCGCCGCCCACTGTGGCCGTGCTCACGCGCTGGAGCAAGGCGCTGACGCAGTCGCAGCGCACGGCCGATCACCCCTTCAACCAAGGCTTGATGCTGGAGGCGCTGGTGGCGCAGGCTGCGTCGGTGCTGCAGTCGCGGCGCTGATGCGCTTCAATCGTCAAGCATGTTGCGCCAGCTGCGGCGCAGAGCGCGTAAACACCGCGTCTTGCTTGCTGGCCGCCCCTACAAACAGGTATGCTTGGGGGCTATGAACAGTCCTACCCCCGCATCTGCTGCTGCCGGCGCCCGCCCCAGCGTTTTGCAACTGGCCATCAAGGAAAAAGCTGCGCTGTACGCGGCCTACATTCCCTTGTTCAAGGAAGGTGGCATTTTTGTGCCCACCAACAAGGACTATGCGCTGGGCGACGATGTCTACCTGCTGCTCACGCTGCCGCAAGACCCGCAGCGTTACCCGATTGCCGGCAAGGTGGGCTGGGTAACCCCGCCGGGCGCCAGCGGCAACCGCACGCAAGGCATTGGCGTGCGCTTTCCCAAAGACCCCAAGACGGACGAGCTTCGCTACAAAATTGAGCAGATTCTGGGCACCGCCTTGCAGGCCGACCGCGCTACGCAAACCATTTGATGGCGCCTCGCCTTCGGTAGCTCACAACCCTGTCTGACAGGGTTTTTCTCTTTCTGGACTGCAAAGCCAGTCGCCAAGCGCGGACAATGGCGGCAGTTTTTGCCTTTTAGGCGGGCGCTTGTGTCGCACCGCGTTGTTGACCACCGATGTTTACCGATTCCCACTGCCACCTGAACTTTCCTGAACTCGCGCAGGACTTGCCCGCCATCCGCGCCAAGATGGCCGAGGCGCAGGTTACGCGCGCACTGTGCATCAGCTGCACCATGGAAGAGTTTCCGGCCGTGCACCAGCTGGCCACCGATTACGACAATATCTGGTGCAGCGTGGGTGTGCACCCAGATACCGAAGGCCTGACCGAGCCGAGCGTGGACGATCTGGTGCAGCGCGCCGGTTTGCCCCGTGTGGTGGCGATTGGCGAAACCGGGCTGGATTACTACGGCATGGAAGACCGCAAAGGCGGCCGCACGATTGCCGATCTGGAGTGGCAGCGCGAGCGTTTTCGCACCCACATCCGTGCTGCGCAACAGGTGCAAAAGCCGCTGGTGATCCACACGCGCAGCGCGTCGGAAGACACCTTGCGCATTCTGCGCGAAGAGGGCGAAACCGGCGCTGCTGGCTGTGCGGGTGGCGTGTTCCACTGCTTTACCGAAACCATGGAAGTGGCGCGGGCGGCGCTCGATCTGGGGTTCTACATCTCTTTCTCGGGCATCGTCACTTTCAAAAGCGCGGCCGATCTGCGCGAGGTGGCTGCCTTTGTGCCCGAAGACCGCTTGCTGATCGAAACCGACAGCCCATATTTGGCGCCCGTGCCTTACCGTGGCAAAACCAACTCGCCGGCCTACGTGCCCTTTGTGGCCAAGCAAGTGGCCGAGGTGCGTGGCACCACCGTGCAAGCCGTGGCCGAGGCCACCAACCGCAATTTTGACCGTCTGTTCTCCGGGGTGTTGTCGTGAAAAAATTCCCCAAAACGCTGTTCATGAAACCCGCGCAACAGGCGCTGGCGGCACTGGCTTTGGCGCTGGCTGCCGGTGCTGCGCAGGCTGGCTCGTTCGACGATTTTTTCACGCGCATCATCCGTGACGATGCGCCCGGCATTGCCAGCCTGGTGCAACGCGGTTTTGACCCGAATACCTTGAACGACAAAGGCGAAACCGGGCTGACGCAGGCTTTCAAGCTGGATTCGTTCCGGGCTGCGCAGGGGTTGATCAACACGCCGTCGGTCAACGTCAATCTGCCCAACAGCAAAGGCGAGACGCCGCTGATGATGGCGGCCATCAAAGGCCAGGTCGACCTGGCCAGGGCCTTGATCGCCCGTGGTGCCGACGTGAACCGCCAAGGCTGGACGCCGCTGCACTACGCTGTGTCAACGCCCAGCGAGGACGGCTCGGATGTGAAGATGCTGGCGCTGTTGCTGGACAAGCATGCGTACATCGACGCCGCATCGCCCAACGGAACCACGCCGCTGATGTTGGCCGCGCAATACGGCACGCGCAGTGCGGTGCAGGAACTCATCAAACAAGGAGCCGATGCCAAGCTGAAAAACCAGCAAGGCCTGACCGCTACCGATTTTGCCCAGCGCGCCGAACGCCCCGAGGTAGTGGGTTGGCTGGCCCAGGCCGGTGGCGCGGCAGCGGCCGCTTCTACGACGGGCGCAGCGGCCGCCAAAGCCAAGCCAACTGCGGCTGCGCCCGGCGCATATGTGCCGCAGCAACCGGCTTTTCCGCAAGAGGGCCGGCGCAAGATCCAGAGCAACTGGTAAGCCGGCCGATCAGGCCCAGGTCGCTTGCTTGCGCTGCGCTATTTGCGCAATCCAAAGCCTGAAGCGACAGGCCAGTTGGAAGTCCAACAAAAACGCCTGCGACTCGTGTAGAGCGCAGGCGTTTTTGGGGCGGTAACCGGGCTTAGTGGGGCCGTGTTTGCAGCCGCGCGTACAGCCCGCCCAGCTCCAGCAATTGCTGGTGCGTGCCTTGCTCTGCCACTTGGCCGCGCTCCATCACCACCACGCGGTCGGCGTGCTCGATGGTGGACAGGCGGTGCGCAATCACCAGCGTGGTGCGGCCTTGCATCAGGCGTGTCAGCGCGTCTTGCACCAGGCGTTCGGATTCGGTGTCGAGCGCGGAGGTGGCTTCGTCCAGAATCAGAATCGGCGCGTTCTTGTACAGCGCGCGCGCAATGGCCAGGCGCTGGCGCTGGCCGCCTGAGAGCTGGTTGGCGTTGTGGCCCACCAGGCTGTGAATGCCTTGTGGCTGGCGCGCCAGATAGTCTTGCAAATTGGCCGCTTCCAGGCATTGCAGCAAGCGGGCTTCGTCCACCTCGGCGCCCAGCGCCACGTTGGCGGCGATGGTGTCGTTGAACATCACCACATCTTGGCTGACCATGGCGAACTGGCTGCGCAGGCTGTGCAGATCCCAATCGGGCAGCGCTACGCCGTCGATACTGACGCTGCCTTCCGTGGGCTCGATAAAGCGCGGCAACAGGTTTACCAAGGTGGTTTTGCCCGCGCCCGAAGGGCCCACCAGCGCCACGACTTCGCCCGGGTGAATGGTGAGCGAGACATGGCGCAGTGCTGGCGCTTTGTCATCGCCGAAAGAGACGCTGACGTCTTTGAGCTCAATGGCGCCTCGCGCTTGCGCGGCCTGGTGTTTGCCGCCTGCCTCGGCAGGTACTTCTTCCATCAGGCCCAGGCCGCGCTCCAGCGCTGCCACGCCGCGGGTCAGCGGGTTGGCCACATCAGCCAGGCGGCGGATGGGCGCGATCAGCATCAGCATGCCGGAGATGAACGAGATAAAGCTGCCTACCGTAACGGCTTGCGCGTTGATGGCGGTGGAGCGGCTTTGCCACAGGGCGATGCAGATCACCACCGACAGCGCCACCGCAGCCAGCAACTGGGTCAGCGGCGTCATGGCAGCCGAGGCGATGGTGGCCTTGATGGCCAACTGGCGCAGCCTGCGGCTGAGCGCCTGGAAGCGGCTTGCCTGGCTGGGCTGCGCGGCGTGGATGCGCACCACGCGGTGGGCGAGCACGTTTTCTTCGACCACATAGGCCAGCTCGTCGGTAGCTACCTGACTGGCTTTGGTGATGTGGTAGAGCCGCTTGGAGAGCTTTTTCATGATCCAGGACACGCTGGGCAGCAGCACGGCGACGATCAGCGTGAGCTGCCAGTTGGTGTAGAGCAGATACAGCAGCAGTGCAATCACGGTGAAGCCGTCGCGCGAGAGCATCAGCAAGGCCTGCACGATCAAGGTGGCGCCGTTCTGCACCTCGTACACCACGGTGTTGGACAAGGCGCTGGCCGATTGCTTGGAGAACAGGCTCAGGTGGGCGTCGAGCACGCGGTCAAACAGGTTCTCGCGCAGGCGCATCATGCCGTCGTTGGCAATGCGTGCCAGCGCGTACTGGTTGATGAACTGGGCCAGACCGCGGATGAAGAAAACGCCCACAATGGCCAGCGGCACGGCCCACAGCGGCAAGGTGCCGCCGGTGAAGCCTTTGTCCACCAGGGGCTGGAGCAGGGCGGGGATGGCAACTTCGGTGCCGGCCACCACGATGGTGGCCAAAACCGCGAGCACCCAGGTCCAGCGCTGGTAGCCGAAATAGGGCGTCAGCCGGGACAGGCGTTCGCGCAGCGTCAGCTGTGCCACCGTGCTAGCAGGAATGTTGCCAGTTGTTGCGGGCGCATCTTTAGATGCATGTGCCAAAGATGGTTTTTCTGTTGTGGACATGTGTGCGAGATTCTAAAATGCTCGGCTGTCTCCCTTGGGCGATAATAATGATTTTGTGGGGTGTGTAACATCCTGCAGCCACTCGGCAATGTTCGTCATGAATTGCGCATATATGATGGTCGGTAATGACTAAAACTCGCTTCCCATCTGTTTTCTCGGAGGCGGCCACGCCGCTCATCCATCGTCGCCACGTTGTAGGTGCTGCCTTGGCAGCCCCGGCCCTTCCGGCCCTGGCCCAGTTCCGTGTGGACGTCGTGGGCGTCGGTGTCACGCAGTACCCGATTGCCTTGGCGCCGTTCAGCGGCGAAGCCTCGTCTCCCCAAAAAATCTCTGCCATCGTGCAGGCTGATCTGGTTCGCAGCGGTTTGTTCAAGGCCATTGATGCCTCGGGCGAGCAGCTCGACGAATCCTCGCGCCCCGATGTCGCCAAGTGGACGGCCAAGCACGCCGACTACCTGACGGTCGGCAGTGTGACGCGCGGCAGCAACGGTTTCAGCGTGCGCTTCCGGCTGTGGGATGTGGTCAAAGGCGTGGACCTGGGTGGCCAAAGCTACAACGTGCCCCAGGCCGATCTGCGCCTGGTAGCGCACAAGATTGCCGATTACATCTACGAAAAAATCACCGGCGAAAAAGGCGTGTTCTCCACGCGCATTGCCTACGTCACCAAAAACGGTGCGCGTTACACACTGTGGGTGGCTGATTCGGATGGCGAAAACGCCCAATCGGCGCTCTCCAGCCCCGAGCCCATCATCTCGCCCACCTGGTCGCCTGCCGGCACGCAACTGGCCTATGTGTCGTTCGAATCGCGCAAGCCCGTGGTCTATGTGCACGAAGTGTCGTCGGGCCGTCGCCGCTTGATCGCCAATTTCCGCGGCTCCAACAGCGCGCCTGCCTGGTCGCCCGATGGCAGCACGCTGGCCGTCACGCTCAGCCGCGACGGCGGCTCGCAGCTCTACACCATTCCTTCGAGCGGTGGTGAGCCACGTCGCCTGATGCAAAGCAGCGGCATCGACACCGAGCCCACGTACTCCAAGGATGGCCGCTACATCTACTTTGTGAGCGACCGTGGCGGTGCGCCACAAATTTACCGTGTCGGTGCCAGCGGAGGCGGCGCAGAGCGCGTCACCTTCAGCGGCTCCTACAACATCTCTCCCTCTATCAGTCCTGACGGCAAAACCTTGGCCTACATCACCCGCGCCGGTGGTGGCTATAAATTGCAAGTCATGGACCTGGCTTCCGGCACCCCGCTGTCTGTCACCGACACCAGCAGTGACGAAAGCCCCAGCTTTGCACCGAACAGCCGACTCATCGTCTATGCAACCCGCGAAGGTGGCCGTGAAGCCCTCATGACCACCACGCTCGACGGCAAGATCAAAGCACGACTGGCCGGGCAGAATGGAGACATTCGTGAGCCCGATTGGGGCCCATACCAACCCTAAGAATTAGTATTTAGTTTTTTGTTCTGAGTCATTATTTTTTACACGAGAAATCGTTTCGGAGAGTTTTACATGTTGTCGTTCAAGAAAGCTTCGTTGGCCTTGGTGGCCGCTGCCGTGTTGGCTGGTTGCAGCTCGGCTCCTTCGCTGGATAACGCCCCTGTCGAAGACAAGGGTGCTGCTACCGCCGCTGGTGGTGCAGGTGCAGGTGGTGCAGGCCAAAGCGGCGTGGGTGGTGTTGACCTGAACGCCAACGGCGCCAACGGCCAAGGCCCTGTGGGCGTTGCTCGCGTGATCTACTTCGACTTCGACAGCTACACTGTCAAGCCCGACTTCCAATCCACGCTGGACCAGCACGCCAAGTTCCTGAAGGCCAACCCTGCACGCAAGGTCATGCTCGAAGGCAACACCGACAACCGTGGCGGCCGCGAATACAACCTGGCCCTGGGCCAAAAGCGTGCTGAAGCCGTGCGTCGTTCGCTGAACGTGCTGGGCGTGTCCGACAGCCAAATGGAAGCCGTTTCCTTCGGTAAGGAAAAGCTGGCTGCTGAAGGTAACTCGGAAGACGCACACGCACAAAACCGTCGCGTTGAACTGAACTACCGTTAATAGGCTCCATGACCCTCACTCGCAGTACTCCTCGTTTGCTCGCGCTGGCCGCTTTGCTGGCCTGCGCTGGCGCCTCTCAGGCCGCCTTGTTTGAAGACGCCGATGCGCGTCACGCCATCATTGAATTGCGCCAACGCGTCGACCAGCTCGCGCAAGGCAGCAACCAGGCTGGCGAAGACACCTCGCAGGTGCGCCGCAGTCTGCTGGATTTCCAGACACAAATGGAATCCATGCGCTCGGAAATGAACAAGCTGCGCGGAGAAAACGAGACACTGCGACGTGAGGTGGCCGACCTCAAGCGCGGGCAAACCGATCTGGCCAAAGGCATGGAAGCACGCCTGCAACAGTTCGAGCCCGTCGCTGTGACAGTAGACGGCCAAGAGTTCAAGGCCGATCCGGCCGAAAAACGCGATTTTGAAGCGGCGCTGGCCGTGTTCCGCAGCGGCAAGTTTGCCGATGCGGCCGGTGTGTTCAGCAGCTTCATCCAGCGTTACCCCAA
The DNA here is from genome assembly GCF_043359985.1 of Comamonas trifloxystrobinivorans. Classification (NCBI taxonomy): domain Bacteria; kingdom Pseudomonadati; phylum Pseudomonadota; class Betaproteobacteria; order Burkholderiales; family Comamonadaceae; genus Comamonas; species Comamonas trifloxystrobinivorans. The sequence continues at coordinate 6,286 of NZ_JBHZGV010000024.1, read as the reverse complement.
GAGCGGCTATGTGCCCTCGGCGCGTTTCTGGCTGGGCAATGCCTACTACGCCACACGCGATTACAAGCCTGCGATCGGCAATTTCCAGCAGATCCTGGCTACCGCCCCGCAACACATGCGCGCGCCTGATTCGGCCCTGTCGATCGCCAATTGCCAGATCGAACTCAAGGACACCAAGGCAGCCCGCAAAACCCTGGAAGACCTGATCAAGGACTATCCAGCCAGCGACGCGGCCACAGCGGCCAAAGAGCGCCTCTCCAAACTGAAGTGATATGAGCGTACCGTCTCCTGCGGCGCCCGATCGGCTGGACGCCGGGGCAGACGTTGACATGCAGCGCCGCTTTGGCGGCCTCGACCGCCTTTTTGGCGTTGCGCCCGCCGCGCAAATGCGCTCGGCCTGTGTGGCTGTGGTGGGCATTGGCGGCGTGGGCTCCTGGACAGCCGAAGCGCTGGCCCGCAGCGGCGTAACGCGGCTGCGCCTGATTGATCTGGACAACGTGGCCGAATCCAACGTCAACCGCCAGATCCACGCACTCACCAGCACCATCGGCATGGCCAAGGTTGACGCCATGCGCGAACGCATTGCGCAAATCAACCCACATTGCCAAGTGGAAGTGGTGGAAGATTTTCTCACCCCCGAAAACTGTGCCGAATTGCTGGCCGGTGTCGATGGCTTCATCGACGCCTGCGACCAAGTGCGCGCCAAAGCCGCCATGGCTGCCTGGGGTTTGCGCAACAAGCGCCCTTTTGTCTGTATTGGTGCCGCTGGCGGCAAGCGCTTGGCCTGGAAAGTGGAGCAAGACGATTTGGCCCACACCACGCACGACCCGCTCTTGGCCCAGGTGCGCTATCGCCTGCGCAAAGAATACGGCGCACCCAAGGACGGCAAGAAAATGAATGTCGCCTGCATCTTCAGCAAAGAAGCTGTTGCCGGCCCCGATGCATCGTGCGCCATAGAGGGCGACGGCACGCTCAATTGCCATGGATACGGCTCGTCCGTAGCTGTTACCGCGACCTTCGGCATGTGCGCTGCAGGCTGGATGATGGAAAAAATCGCGTTTTCCAAAAAGTGACAAAAAATTGACGCTATAATTTGAATCTGTTGAGAACGACGCAGTACATAAAAGCTGCCAAGTTCATCAGGTCGGGTCTTTAGCTCAGTCGGTAGAGCAGCGGACTTTTAATCCGTTGGTCGCGAGTTCGAATCTCGCAGGACCCACCAACAAATTCAAGGCGCTACAGCTTTCATAGTTGTAGCGCCTTTCTTGTTTTATTCCTACGGTGGGAATATTCGTAGAACAAATGCTGCCATCAATCCTCATGCCAGTGACTTGCGCTTGATGACCTTCGATCGGTCTTAAACCATTGCAGCAGTTGCTGAGTTGGCATGCTTATCAGAGCAATTGCCGAACTTGTTCTTGTGCATTGTTGTGTAATAGGCACGGAGATCGTGGAACGTGAAGTTCCTTGTGATGATGCCCATCTCCTTTGCTTCCTCCTTCGCACGCCCCCAGCCTGAATTGAAGCCTTCTTCCGTGACTGGGTTGTTGTCTTGGTTGATGAACACATGTTGGGATCTTTCTGGTCTGGGCAGTGTGAACATGCGATGAACCAGGTCCAACATGGCTGGACCCATCACAATGTTCTCGACCTTTTTTGTACCCATGCTTAGCACCGAGTAGTCGGATAACACCATTCTTAACGATAGGTGATTAGCCCATCTTTGCGTGGAAGTGCAACTATGCGCGGCAACTAACCAAACCCAGAGGCTTGCTCTCGCCTACGTTCCATTCTTACTTACTCCATTTAATTGCTGATCGGCTAAGCAAGCGCCCAAGCCGTGGTACGGCGGCTGCATGCACCGCCCGGCCGGAGGTGTGGCGGGCCGACCCCTGAAGATTGCCGCGCAGATGCTGGGCCGCTGGGGTAAGCAATTGGGTGAGTGACATGGAGAGTCAATATTGCTTGCACCAGCTGTGTTTGCGCGATGTGTTGGCCCAAGAGCCTGCAACTTGCTCAGCTAGGGTCATTGCCTGTCATGCTTCTCAGGCCGACATTCAGATGCAATAAATACAAGCGTAATTGGTAGAGAGGCTGTTCCAACTGTTTGAGATCAAGCGCTCCTGTTGTAGGGCATCTAGCATGGTGAAAGCACAGAGCAAGTAGCTCCATCGAGTGCCTTCTTCATCCATCTCAGCAAGGCGGTCCCATGGCAATCACCTCGACAAATCTGACACCACCTGGCGTTGAATTCGTGGCAGACAACGCAACCAAGAAAATTGAACTTCCTTCCAGGTCGTTTCGTTACGGCTCCACGTATTCGGCTACCAACTACGAATTGATCCATGTGGCGACGCCCCTGCCTTTGTTTCTGAAGCCGTCATCGAACCGCCACACGGTGGCTATAGATATTCGCTTTGAGGATGACTATCTGAACGCTGCATACCACGGTGGTGTGATTTCACGGCACTCTGGTTTGAACTATTCCGGGCCAGGTGGCAATCGATCGGGTGCAGTCATCTTTGGCGGCTTGCCTGGCATGGATCATGCGGTGAGTACGGAGGAGATAGAGATCTCTGACGCATTCACCAATGTTCACCACAACATGGTCAGCAATTTGCTTCAAGGGGACCGGTGGTATCGCTTTGCAGTGGACACCATCTACAACGATGGTGCTGTTGCAATTGAAGCCCGAGTGTGGGATTTAGATGCCGGCAACGCAGAGAAATATGTTTTGCATACGACCGTCTCTGCGTATCCGCACAACTGGGGAAGCGGCCACAATGCTTCGCTGTTCAATACCGGTGAGGCTCAAAATGGAAGTTTCCGCTTCCGCAATTGGAAGGGTCACTGGTCTAACTTCAATGAGTGGGTGGCCTCACCTTAATCCGAGATGCCGAATATCTAGAAATCCGAACCAGAGTGCCTCCGGAGCTTGCTCTATGTATCACGGAAAGGTAAGTTTATGGCGATTATTTCCCATATGAATAGCGCTACCGACATCCAGGCATCGCTGCTCGACAAAATCAACCGTACTGACAGATATTCGCTTCGCATCTGGGCCAATGCTAGCGGTATGGAACTCACTCCATTCAGTGGCTGGTACGCCAGCGACTACACCGGAAGTAGTGTTCCGTACTATGGAGAAAACACCCAGGTGAAAGCGGACGGAACCGTTGGCGCAACTTGTGCCGACCTGGGTGCGGGTCAATTCGGCCTGTTCATGAATGGCTTTGAGACGGCTTGTGCACCAGGCCAGCAATCCTGGGCGCTAGGCTGGGGCGGCCCGGTACGCAACAAGGTGAAGAACTGGCAAGATGGTAGCCAATTCCGTTATACCTACAAGGAAAAGTTCGCTGCCAGCTACTGGGTTCAACAGGGCACGGGTGAGTTTACCTATTTGAGCGTTTTCATTCGTGACACCACCTCTGTTACCGACCAGTACGTCAGCCTCACGATTTACAGCTGGGATCACCGCACAGAGGCGGAATATTCCTGGACGGATCAACTTGGCTTGGCCCCGCTGACGGATGCGAGTGGAAAGCTGACCGGCGTATTGCCATTTCTGGGCGTTGCCTTGGGCAAGAACAACACGTACGTCACCAGTCATGCTGATCCGTACACTCCTGGCCCACGAACTCCAGGCGACACCTTTACCCGGACTGGCGCTATCTCTTGGGCACAGATGGCAAACATCATTGCAAAGTTCAAGACGCTCAGCTTGCAAGCAGGCGACTATGACGCCAAAGGTCAGGTTGAAATTGCCAACCATATCCGCGCTATTGCGAATTTGTCCGACAATCCTGATGATTACGAAATCTTCGAAGTGTTCATTCAGGGTGAGCAATACCAGACGAACCCTGGTCTTAACAAGCCTAACTGCCACTTCGGTGTGAGCTACAGCGATGTGGATATCTACACGCTGTGAACATAACCGGGTACTAGGCTAACTTTTTTTCAAGCTGTGCTGAGAGGGTGATTCCTTGATAAGCGAAGACGATTTCGTACGCAATAGGGGCTGGAAAATCTGACATGTAGGCTTGTCGAAGTGTGGCCTATGCTGGAAAAATTTCAAGACTTTTTTCTTGCAACTTGTATCGCAATGTCGAGCTTAGTGGCTGATGTTTTTTGATGCATTGTCGCTGTCAAAGTTAAGCATTGATCTGGATACATATATCTCTACTCGATCTGTCCTATCGTGATGATGGCGCGCTACTTAAGACAGCGCATTCATCGAACTTGAAGGAGTAGAGATGCTTGGTCACAAAAAAGTTTTTAGCACACTAGCTCTAGGGATGTTAGCTGGGTTGCCTGTCATGGGTTTTGCTCAAACGAGTTGTAGCGTCTCCCCACAATCCACAGAGACTACAGCCACATCTGGAGCATTCAGGATTACTGCATCAGGTGTTGCATCAGATGTTGTAAGAATGCGTTTCCCGACCTGGGGAAGTCCTGGAGGGCAGGACGATATTGTTTGGTACGAAGGCATCAATGCAGGTGGTGGAAAGTGGTATGTCGACGTAAATTTGGCGCGACACAAAGTAGGCAACCCAGAGTATGGAAGCTTCACCACCCACGTCTACGCGATTCAGAACTCCGGGGTAGAGACACTGTGCGCGGCAACCAACTGGTCACGGGTGCAGCCTCAAGCGCCCAGCTGCACCTCCGCTGATCCGAGTGTGACAACGACCTATGATCACTCTGGCTTCCTGCGTATTTATGCACGAGGCGTAGCAAATGCACAGAGCGTGCGGTTCCCAACTTGGGGCAGGATGAATGATCAGGATGATCTGGTTTGGTATCAAGGAACGAATGCAGGTGGTGGCAATTGGTATGCGGATATAGATCTGTCAAAGCATAAGCCTGGTAGTCCGGAATACGGTACTTTTAGCACTCATGTGTATGTAAAGTCGGCCGCAGGAGCAGAGGCTTTATGCGCGAGCACTCAGTGGCAGCGCCCACAGGTCATTGCTTTTGCAACTGGAAATGTCATCAACGGATGGCGTGACTCTGAAGTGCGGCCAAACGGACAGTTGGCAATGGCGGAGGATCTTCGTAATTCATTCTGTGCCCCGAACTGCCCAAGTGGGCGTTACCGAGTAGGTATGGAATATATGGTTGACTTAATGAAGGATGGTGCTAAAGCGCGTAAGCCAGGAGTGCTTGCGGAGTTGAACGCGCTGGTGAAGTCAGCCAAAGTAAACGAATTTCCTTTTTTCATTCACGTCAATCATGAATGGGCGCTCGACCCTGGTTCAAACCCAATAGGCGTCCCCACTTGGAACTGGGCAGAGTACACAGACTGGAACGTACCACTAACCACCTACAGCGTTGGATGGGGAGGGGATACAGAACAAGGGTTGAAGCCTAACTTTGAGAGCACTGCAGTGCGCAACAAAGTTAAGAGCGATATTGCGTTTGTTTCTAACTTTGTCGTCAACAATATCTTGAACGATCCCGCTGCAAAGAAGCTTTTCATGGGAGTGGACTTTGGCTGGGAAACCGAGGTGATGCCATCTGCATTCGGTGACACCCGCATCGGCTATGCGGCACTGGCTGCTCGGGTTAATCCAGCAAATGGACAGCCTTACGGTCCATCTAACCCACCCGCAGACTTCGATGCTGCTCTAGGTGATGTGGCGCGTGACTTCGTCGTATTTGCTGCGAATGAATATCAGGCTAGGGGCGTGCCCAAGTCATTGCTGTTCACCCACGTAGTTGCAAACCAGGGTCAGGAAATCGGTCGAAAGAAAAGAACCCCATTCAATGCCAACGTATTGGCTGGGGTGAACTTTGGCGTATCGTCCTTTGGGCCACCGTTTGACTACCCTCGCATCAATGCACAACGCGGATCCGCACCTTGGTATGTCAAAGAAGCCGATCCAATGGGCGCACTTGCAGCAGTAAATGGCGGAAGTGGCTCGCCACCTCCTGCAACTATTACTGTCTACAACTGGTCAGACACGATGCGAAATCCATTCAATGAGCAGAATATGATTCCTGCATATCAGAATCTGTTCCAGACGCCATAACGCTGATTAAAATCAATGAAGCCGCCTCAGGGCGGTTTTTCTATTTCTTGAGAGCCTGTGGCGCATTTCCTCAAATGAACATCTTTTAGAGATAGTGCGCGCCGAAAATGCAATAGCCATATGTAGTGTCGGGCAGCTTTAGTCGGACTGCTTGGGAATGCACATCAGCCCACGCGTGGCGTTGTTGCATAAATCGATTTCAGGCCAAGCTCCCCCAAACCCCAGCCGTGGCTATGCCACGGCTGCCGTCTGAG
>NZ_JBHZGV010000023.1:0-68444 GCF_043359985.1 Comamonas trifloxystrobinivorans | reverse complement strand
CGGGGACGCTGGATGTGGGGCAGATTTTTCGCCTCCCTTTTTGGCTGGGCAAAAAGGGAGGTCGCCTGCCGGGGCGAACCCGGCCAGCTGCAGCATGCAAGCAGCACAACGCCAGTTAGAAAAACAAGCCTTCCAGCGAGCAGCTCAACTCGCTAACGCTGAGCAGCAATCAGCGCCCGCTCTCGCCCAATCAAGGCCCCCAACAACAGCACCAGCATGTAAACATAAAACAGGTGCCCACTGTTATGGGCAAAAAACACCTGGGTCAGGCCAAAGCCCAGGTAGCACAGCGGCAGCATCATGCCCAGCATGCGCAGGTACAAAATCTGCCGGTCCATCGGGGCGCCAGCGCACTGCGCCATGCGCCGCCGTGTAGGCCAGAAGATCAGCAGTGGCACGGCATAAAAGGCCAGCAACAGCACCACGCCCAGCAGACCGCGCTTGGCGAACATGTCGAGCAACTCGTTGTGGGCATGGTCGTAATCGAGCACCGAAGCGCTCACTTCGCCTGCTTGCACGCGGCGCGCTTTCTCGTCCGCATAGCCTTGCAGGCCCCAGCCGGTCAGTGGCCGGGCCCAGCCCATGTCCCAGGCCAGTTGCCAATGCGCCAGGCGCTGGCCCACCGAGGTTTGTGCCGCGCCCTGGTGCTGCTGCTGGTACTGCTCTACCTCGGTGACCGCCGTGGTGTAGCGCCGTGCCATTTCGTCGCCCTTGAAAACCAGCAAACCACCGATACCGATGGTGGCCGCTACCAGGCCCAGGCCCACGGGTTTGCGCAGGCCGCAGCGCCACAACAGCACTGCGCCGACCAGCAAGACGCCGGGCAGCACGATCCAGCTGCCGCGCGTGTCCGACAAGATCACCGCCAGCAGCCCGAACAGGCTGCACACCAAGCCCAAAGCCCGCTGCCAGCCCGCGAGCGAGCGCCACAGCAGCAGCACACCAAAGCAGCAGCCCAGCGCCAAAAACAGCGCCAGCCCGCTGAACTGGATGGCATTGGTAAAACCGTTGGCGCGGTAGGCCATGGTCCAGCCCATCTGGTAACAAGCCACCAGGCCCGCACCCAGAGCGCCGGCCAGCATGCCCCAGCCCAAAGGCCGCACCTTGGGCGCGCAGGCTTGCAAAAAGCCCAGTGCGGCCACCGCGAACAGGTATTTGTAGAGTTGGTCGCCGCGCGGGCGCAGGGCCAGGCCGTCAAAGCTGAAGGTCCACAGCAGGCCCATCACCGCCAGCAACGCGCCGCAAGCCACAGCGCGCTTGTCCCAGGGCTGGCTCCACCACTGGCGCACAAAAACCAGGGAAGCGAGCGCCAACACCGCAGCGCCCACCGAGTAGCCCGAGGGCAGGCTCAGCGCCACGCCAGGCACCAGAAAGGCCGCCAATTGGCTGACACGCAGCGCCAGCGGCGATGCGGCTTGCGGCGCAAGCGCGCTCATCTGCGCACGTCTCCGCTCAGATGAGGGCGGTCATAGGCCAGGGCGGCGTAGCGGAAAAAGCTCTCGAGCGCGACAAACAGGCAGTACAAAAAGCCCGCACCGCCGCCCAGAAAGCCGAAATGAAAAAAGTAAAGACGTACAAACATGGCCAATGATGCCGCCATGCCGCGCAAAATACCACCGCGCGCACCTTCGGCAGCCCGCTTGGCCGCGCCGAGCATGGCGTACTGGGTGAGCTTTTCCAGGCTGGAATGCACGGTGCTGCGCGAATGGTGCAGCAGCGGCGTCTCCATCAGGTGGCGCGGCACGTCCTCACGCAGCAACTGCGCTTCCTCGTGCACCACGCCGGTGTACTCGCGCAGCAGGCCGCGCCAAAACAGGCGCTCGACCTTGGCGGTAGAGCGCAGGTACTTGAGCTCTTTGCCAAAGGCCACCATGCGCCAACGCACCATCCAGATGGCTTCCTCGCCTGACTGCACAATGGACAGCAGCTCGTCGCGGAACTCCGGCGAGATGGTCTCATCGGCATCCAGGAAGAACACGTAGTCGCCCCGGGCATGCGCCAGCAGGCGGTTGCGCTGCAGGGCAAAGCCTTGCCAGTCGTCATAACGGAAGACCTGGGCCCCCAGATCGCAGGCGATGGCGGTGGTGCGGTCCGTGCTGCCGCTGTCCACCACGATCACCTGGTCAGCAAACGAGGCGCTGCGGATGCAGTCCTCGATGTTGTCTTCTTCATTGAGCGTCAGGATGCCAATGGTCAGCGACAGCTTGCGCGAAGCAGCTGCAGCACCGCCCAATGGGGATTTATTCACTCAATGGCCACCAGAGAAGGTTTCGCCCGCTTTGAGTCGGTAGACCGTGCCGCAGTAAGGGCACTTGGCTTCGCCGCTGTGGCCCACGTCGAGGAAGACGCGCGGGTGGCCGCTCCACAGTTTCATATCTGCCTTGGGATTGGGGCAGAACACGCCGCCTTGCGCGTTCAGGTCTTTGGCCAGCAACTCTACAACTGCCTGCGTCATGGTGATTCAACTTTCCTGTGCCGCCGGCGCTGCTTGCGCCAGCCGGCTTTCGATGGGTTCTGTATGCGCCAGGCAACCGGCTTTTGCCCAGCCCTGCCCGCCTATTGCGGCAGTGATTTTACGTGTGAGAGGCCTGCTTGACAGAATATTCACAGCGACCCGGGCAGAATTAGCCGCCCTTTCGTGCCTGTAAAGCGCCCAAAACCGCCCCGGTCAGCGCGTTTGTTACAAACAGGCCGGGCCCGGAGTGCCGTCAGCGGGGCAACTGGGTAGACGCTGGCGCGGGCTCGGCTGCGGCCTCGGGGCGTTGCAGTGTCCACTTCTGCAAGCGGCCGTTGAGAAACTCGCAGGTCACGCTGGAGTCGGTGTTGTCGCGCCAGACAAACACTTCGGGCTGCTCCAGCTCTTTGGACTGGCGCAGGCCCAGCGAGCGTGTCATTGCCACCACATGCACCAGCGGCACCTGCGGTTTGAGCTTGGCGTTGAGCATGACGGCGCTGGCCACATAGCCCAGCGGGCGCTCGGAGGCGCGCTTCATCACCGTCATCAGGCGCGTGAAGTGCAGCATCAGCCACATCACAATGCCGCCACCCACGGCGGCCACGCCCATCCATTTGTAATTTTGGTAAGCAGCCCCCAGCAACACCAGCAAGCCAATGGGGATGAGTATGTTTCTCCAGTTCATGGCGCGTATTGTCCACTGTGGCGCAGCGGCCCCCGGCGGCCAGGGGCCAATTTCTGCCAGGCTGGTGCCTCCCGGTTTGCCCTTACAAAGCCAGGCGGCCTCTGGCGCTGGGCGGCTTTGGCTGGCATGCTTGCGCGCTACTGCTTTTGAGTGCTACTGCCATGTCCCTGAGTTTTGCCGCCGCCTTTGCCGCTTTCAGCAAGAGTTTTCTGCTGGTGCTGGCCACCATGCTGCCGATCCTGAACCCGGTCAGCGTCTCTGCCATCTTTTTGACGCTCACCGAAGGCGCGTCCAAGGAAACCCGGCGCGCCATTGCCACGCGCATTGCCATCAATGTGACCTTGCTGACCATCTTCTTCATGCTGGTGGGCTCGTACCTGCTCGACATGTTCGGCCTGTCGATCGACATCGTGCGCCTGGGCGGTGGCCTGCTGGTAGCGGTGATCGGCTGGAACATGATCAACACCAACTCCTCGGAGGGCCGCACCGAAAAGCTGGCCGAGGCTTTCACGCCCGAGATGGCACGACGCCGCGCCTTCTACCCGCTCACTTTCCCGCTCACCTACGGGCCCGGCAGCCTGGCCGCTACCATCACCATCGGTGTCAGCCTGCTCGACCGCCATTCGCCGGCACTCACCATCGTCAACGTGGTGGGCGCGGCGGTGGGCAGCATCGTCGTGGGCATCGTGTTGCTGGTCTGCAACCGCTATGCCGACAAACTGCTCAAACCGCTGGGCGAGACCGGCACCATCGTGTTTCTGCGCATCTCCGCCTTCATCCTGCTGTGCCTGGGCATACAGATCGCCTGGAGCGGCCTGGGCAACATGATCAGCGAAGCCATAGGCCGCGGCGTGGTCGACGCCTACCAGCACTCCGGCCTGCGCCACTGAGCGTTGCCCCGCCGCCACTCAGGCCGCCAACGTTCGTTGTTGCTGCATTGGCACTTTGGTTTTGATAGCATGCACGCATGCGTCTTTGGTCTTTGCACCCCCAATATCTCGATCCCCAAGGCTTGGTCGCGCTGTGGCGCGAAGGCCTGCTGGCCCGCCATGTGCTGCACGGCCTGACCAAGGGCTACCGCCAGCATCCGCAGCTCGAGCGCTTCAAGGCCCATGCCGCGCCGCAGGCTGCCATCGATGCCTATCTGTGGGCCGTGCAACAGCACGCCACCGAGCGCGGCTACCGGTTTGACGGCAGCAAACTCGGTACGCTGGAGCCGGTTGCCACGATCCAAGTGAGCAGCGGCCAGCTCGCTTACGAATGGGAACACCTGCTGCGCAAACTGCAGACCCGCAACCCCGCCCTGTGGGAGCAATGGCGCAGCACCGCGCAGCCCGCATGCCATCCACTGATGCAGCTGGTCGATGGACCGATTGCCGATTGGGAACGCCCTTGATGACGATGACCTCTCTCCTCCATCGCTCCCCGCTGTGGCAACGCGCTGGCGCAGCCAGCCTGGCGCTGCTGCTGGCCGGCCCGACGCTGGCCGAGCCTGTGGCCCCTGCCAGCGGCGAAGCCGCAGGCACGCTGGCAACGCCTACCTCCGCCAACACCTTGACGCCTGCAACGCCGGCTAACGAGCCCAACGCCCCGACCGCCAGCAAACCCGCGGCCGATGCACCGCTGCCGCCGCCCTCGCCCGACGCGCAACAAGCCTATCTGGCGGCGCGCGACAAACTGGTGCAGATCCGCACGCTGCGCCGCCAAACCAACACGCAAAGCAGTACCGGCTCGGGCTTTTACGTCTCTGCCGACGGTCTGCTCATCACCAATTACCACGTCATCAGCCAGCTCGCGCTGGAGCCCGAGCGCCACCGCGCCGTGCTGGTATCGGTCGATGGCAAAGAAGCGCCGGTCAGCCTGCTGGCCGTTGATGTGCTGCACGATCTGGCCTTGCTGCGCGTAGCGCCGGCCGACGGCCAAAACGCCACCGCCACCAGCTACAGCGCCCTGCCGCTGCGCCCGCAGGACAAGCCGCTCAACGGTGGCGAACGCATCTTCTCGCTCGGCAACCCGCTCGACGTGGGCTTTGCCATCACCGAAGGCACCTACAACGGCCTGGTGCAGCGCAGCTTCTACCCGCGCATCTTCTTTGGCGGCACGCTCAACCCCGGCATGAGCGGCGGCCCGGCCATCGACACGCAGGGCCGCGTGGTCGGCGTCAACGTGGCCAAGCGCTTGGGCGCCGAGCAGGTGAGCTTTCTGGTGCCGGTGGAATTTGTCGCCCAGTTGCTGGAGCGCAGCCGCAAGGCCGAGCCCGTCAAAGGTGCGCTGCATGCCGAAATCACGCGCCAGCTCATGGGCCACCAGCAAGCGCTGAGCGACCGCCTGCTCAGCGGCCAGGCGCGCACCGAGCGCTACGGCCCGTACCGCGTGCCCGTGCCGTCCGAAACCCTGGCGCGCTGCTGGGGCGATGGCCGCGAGCGGCGCAGCGAATCGCTGTTCGACTTTGAGCGCAGCCAGTGCCGCATCGACAGCGAAGTCTTCACCGGCGACGGCGATGTCGGCGGCCTGGGCATGCGCTACGAAGCCTACGACGCACCGCGCCTGAACCCCTGGCAGTTCGCCAACACCTACAGCCAGAGCTTTACCAACGAACCCATGCGCAAGCGCGGCAACCGCGTGCGCACCGGCTTTGAGTGCCGCGAAGATTTTGTCTCCGGCGACGCCAAGCTGCCGCTGCGTGCCGTGGTCTGCCTCTCGGCCTACCGCAAGTTCAGCGGCCTGTACGACCTGACGGTGCTCGCCGTCTCGGTCGACCAGCCGCGCCAGGGCGTGCTCGGGCGGCTCAACGTCAGCGCTGTCAGCTTTGACAATGCCCAGCGCCTGGCCAGCCATTTCCTGCAAGGATTCTCCAGCGAGGCCGCGCGATGACTGCCCAAGACTACCCCGAGCTGACCGAAGTCGCGCCCGACACCGAAATGGCCGCAATCGATGCCGCGCCAGCCGCGCATCCGGCCCCCGAAAAACCGCCCGAAGGCGCCGTGCTGGAACTGTACGAGCGCGGCCACCGCCTGGCCTTGGCGCTGCCGGTTTTTGCCTGGCCCTGCACCATTGGCCGCGCCGCCACGGCCGACCTGGTGCTGACCGATGCCAGCATCGCGCCCGAGCATGTGCGCCTGCACCGCAGCGGCGCCGATGCGTATGAAGTGGAGGTGCTCGACAGCATCAACGGCGTCTGGCTGGGCAAGCGCCACTACCGCGCAGGCGAGCGCTTTCGCTGGACGCCGGGCCTGCGCCTGACGCTGGGCCGGGGCGTGCAACTGGCACTGCGCACCAGCACCGAGCCGCTACCCGCCACCCAACGCTGGCGGCCCTTCTCGCGCGCCCAAGGCGTGCTCACCGGCCTGGCCTTGGTGGCGCTGGCTTTGGTGGCCGCACTGCAAACCTGGCTGGGCGCCACCGAAACCGGCGCGCTGGCACGCCAGCTGCCGCCCATGCTGCTGGGCCTGTTTGGCGGGCTGCTGGCCTGGTCGCTGGTCTGGGCGCTGATGAGCAAGCTCTTCACCGGTGCCACCGCTTTCTGGCGCCATGTCTGCATTGCCACGGTGGGCATGGTGCTGATGTCGGTGATCGAGCAATTGCTCAACGGCGCAGCCTTTGCTTTCTCGCTGCCGCTGCTCTCACGTTTTGATTCGCTGCTCACCATCGCCATGTTCGCGGTGGTGCTGTGGTTCCATCTGCGCGCTGCCACCTTGGTCAGCGGCCGCACGCTGGGCGTGGCCGTGTTCAGCCTGCTGGTGCTGGGCCTGGGCGCCAAGCTCGGCCTGCAATGGCAATCGCAAAAGCGTTTGGGCGACGAGCTCTACATGTCGAACCTGCTGCCGCCGCAGTGGCGCATGGCGCCTGCGGTGCCGGTCGATCGCTTTATCGGCAGCACCACCAGCCTGCGCGAGCAGCTGCAAACCCGCAGCCAGCGCGAAAAAGACGAAGAAGAAGACACGAGCGACGACGACAGCGGCCTCGACTGAAAGCCCGCCTGCCAGCCGCAGGCGACTGACAGCACTGCGGCCAGGCCCTAGCATGGGACTCTCTGCCACCAGGAGTCCCCATGCTTTACCGCCAACTGGGCGCCAGCCCGCTCAAAGTCTCTGCCCTGTGCCTGGGCACTATGATGTTTGCCGACCAGACCGAAGAAAAAGAGGCGGCCGCCATCGTCGCCGATGCACATGAGCGCGGCGTCAACTTCATCGACACGGCCGACATCTACAGCAAAGGCGCCTCCGAAGCCATGGTGGGCCGCCTGTTGCAAGGCCAGCGCGACGACTGGGTGCTGGCCACCAAGCTCGGCAACATGATGGGCGACAAACCCAACCAGGGCTACTACTCGCGCGCCTGGATGCTGCGCGAAGTGGAAGCCAGCCTGCAGCGCCTGCAGACCGACCGCATCGACATCCTCTACCTGCACCGTGACCGCGTCGACCTGCGGCTGGAAGAGCCGCTCTGCGCGCTCAAACACCTGATGGACAGCGGCAAAATTCTGTACTGGGGCATCTCCAACTTCCGCGGCTGGCGCATTGCCGAAGCGGTGTACATCGCCCGCCAAATTGGCCTGCCGCCGCCCGTGGTGTGCCAGCCCTATTACAACCTGCTCAACCGCGGGCCGGAGACCGACATCCTGCCCGCCTGCGCGCACTACGGCATTGGCGTGGTCCCCTTCAGCCCGATCGCGCGCGGCGTACTCAGCGGCAAATACCAGCCCGGCATGGAGCCGCCAAAGGACAGCCGCGCTGGCCGCAACGACGCCCGCATTCTGCAAACCGAGTTCCGCCCCGAATCACTCGTCATCGCCCAGCAAGTGCAGCAACACGCGCAGCAGCAAGGCATCAGCGCCGCGCAATTTGCCACCGCCTGGGTGCTGGCGCACAAAGCCATCAGCTCGGTCATCGCCGGCCCGCGCACCTTGCAGCAATGGCAAGACTACCTGCCCGCGCTGGACTACACGGTGACGGTGGAAGACGAGCGTCTGATCAACGGCCTCGTCAGCCCCGGCCACCCGTCAACGCCCGGCTACAACGACCCGGCGCATCTGTGGCCGCAAGGGCGTTTGGTGTAGGCCCTTTCCGCCCGCCATTCCTTTTCACTACAACAGGAGACAAGACATGACCCAACGCAGCATGACCGTGATAGCCGACGGGCTGACCTACCTCGAAGGCCCGCGCTGGCACCAGGGTGCGCTCTGGTTTGTGGACTTCTACACCAACGGTGTTTACCGCGTCAACGCGCAAGGCCAGGCCGAGAAAGTGCTGCATGTCGAGCACCAGCCATCGGGGCTGGGCTGGCTGCCCGATGGCCGCATGCTGGTGGTGTCGATGAAAGATCGCAAGGTTTTGCGCCAGGAGGCCGACGGCAGCGTAGTCACCCACGCCGAGCTCTGGGATCTGTGCGGCGGGCATGCCAACGACATGGTGGTAGCGCCCAACGGCAATGCCTACGTCGGCAACTTCGGCTTTGACCTGATGGGCGGCGCGCCCTACCAGAGCACGGGCCTGATCCTCGTGCGGCCTGACGGCAGCGCGCAAATCGTGGCCGAAGACCTGTGCTTTCCCAATGGCACCGTGATCAGCCCCGACGGGAAAAAACTCATCATCAACGAGCTGTTTGGCAACCGTATCTCGCAGTTCGACATCCTGCCCGACGGCACGCTGGGCCCACGCCGCGATTTTGCCAATTTTGGCGAGCTCGGCGACGAACCCGATCTGGCCAAACGCCTGGGCCAGGCACGCATCATTCCCGACGGTTTGGCGCTCGATGCCGACGGCGCAGTGTG
This sequence comes from Comamonas trifloxystrobinivorans, assembly GCF_043359985.1. NCBI lineage: Bacteria > Pseudomonadati > Pseudomonadota > Betaproteobacteria > Burkholderiales > Comamonadaceae > Comamonas > Comamonas trifloxystrobinivorans. The sequence goes on along the minus strand of NZ_JBHZGV010000023.1, from coordinate 59,534 downwards.
GTTTGCCGACACCTTGAACCGCCGCGCCGTGCGCATCGCCGAGGGCGGCCAGATCCTGGAAACCGTAGACACCGATCCCGAAGGCATCTTTGCCGTGGCGCTCGGTGGCACCGATGGCAAAACGCTGTTCCTGTGCGCCGCGCCTGACTGGGACGAAGGCAAGCGTAAAGCCGCCCGCGAAGCGCGCATGCTGGCCACCCAGGTCAGCGTGGCGCACGCAGGCACACCTTAAACGCGCAAGCTAAGAGCGGACAGCGGCATAACAGTGCCGCTGCCAGCACGCCTCACTCCAGCCCGCGCACGATCGAGATCGCCTCATCCACCCGTTCCACCGGGTGGATGGTGATGCCGTCGATCGGTTTTTTCGGGGCGTTGGCCTTGGGCACCACGGCGACGGTAAAGCCCAGTTTGGCGGCTTCTTTCAGGCGTTCCTGGCCGCGGGTGGCGGGGCGCACCTCGCCAGCCAGGCCCACTTCGCCAAAGGCGATAAAGCCCTTGGGCAGAGCCTTGCCGCGCAAGCTGCTGGTGATGGCCAGCATGACGGCCAAGTCGGCGGCCGGCTCGCCAATGCGTACGCCGCCCACGGCGTTGACGAACACGTCCTGGTCGGCGCAGGCCACGCCCGCATGGCGGTTGAGCACGGCCAGCAGCATGGCCAAGCGGTCGCGGTCCAAGCCCACCGAGAGGCGGCGCGGGCTCGGGCCGCCGCTGTCCACCAAAGCCTGAATCTCGACCAGCAGCGGGCGCGAGCCTTCGAGCGTGACCAGCACGCAGCTGCCCGGCACCGGATCGCTGTGGTGCGAGAGAAAAATGGCGCTCGGGTTGCTCACGCCCTTGAGACCTTTCTCCGTCATCGCAAACACGCCGATTTCGTTGACCGCGCCAAAGCGGTTTTTGATGGCGCGCACCAGGCGGAAGCTGCTGTGCGTGTCGCCCTCAAAATACAACACGGTATCGACCATGTGCTCCAGCACGCGCGGGCCGGCCAGCGCGCCTTCCTTGGTCACGTGGCCCACCAGCACCACTGCGATGCCCGTGCTCTTGGCCATGCGCGTGAGGTGCGCCGCACATTCGCGCACCTGCGCCACCGAGCCGGGCGCGGAGCTGAGCTGGTCGCTGTACATGGTCTGGATCGAATCGATCACCACCACCGCCGGCTGCGTGCTCTCGCAGGTGGCCAGAATCTTCTCCAGCTGGATTTCGCTGAGCACGTTCACCTGGCTGTTGTCCAGCCCCAAACGGCGCGAACGCAGTGCTACCTGAGCGCCGCTCTCCTCGCCCGTCACGTACAGCGCTGGCATACCAATGCGCTGCAAGGCATCGACCGCCTGCAGCAACAGCGTGGATTTGCCAATGCCCGGATCGCCACCGATCAGCACCACGCCGCCTTCGACAATGCCGCCGCCCAGCACCCGGTCCAGCTCGGAAATACCGCTGGGCGTGCGCGCTACCTCGCTGGCCTCGATCGCCGACAGCGGCGTGACCGCTTGCGCCTGGCCAGCATAGCCGGTGCGCGGGCTCTGGCTCAGGCGGTTCTTGCCGCCGCTGGCGGATTCGCTCGCCGTCTCCACCAAGGTGTTCCAGGCGCCGCAGGACGGGCACTTGCCCAGCCAGCGCGGGCTGGTGCCGCCGCACTCGGAGCAGGTATAAATCGATTTGTCTTTGGCCATAACGCAGAATCCAGCAATCTTCAGCAATACTGCGGCCAATGGTAACGGCGCCAGCGGTGCACTGCGCGACAGCGGCCCTGCAGCGCTTGCGCTAGTATCAAAAGCATAGCTGCCGGTGCTTGCTGTATGCGACCTGCAAGTACGCCAGCCAACGATCCACCTTGATAGGAGTGTTTGATGAGCCAGAACCTGACCCTGTACTACGCGCCCGGCACCTGCGCCCAGGCCGTGCTGATTGCACTGCACGAAGCCGGCGCCAGCTTCGAGGCCAAGCGCCTGAACATGGCCGAGGGCGAACAGCGCAGCGCGGCTTACCTGGCCATCAACCCCAAGGGCCGCGTGCCGGCGCTGGTCACGCCGCAAGGTGTGCTGTCGGAGACGCTGGCGCTGCTGCTGTATGTGGCGCAAACCCATCCGCAGGCGCAGCTGGCACCGCTGAACGACCCGTTCGCGCTGGCGCATCTGCAAGAGTTCAACAGCTTCCTCGCATCGACCGTGCATGTGAACCATGCGCACCGCCCGCGCGCCAGCCGCTGGGCCGACGACGAAGCCGCGCAAAAATCCATGCAAGCCAAGGTGCCGCAGAACATGCGCGACGGCTTTGCCATCATCGAGAAACACTACCTCAGCGACCAGCCCTGGGTGCTGGGCGAGCAGTATTCGGTGGCCGATCCCTACCTGTTCACCATGGCCGGCTGGCTCAAGAGCGATGGCGTGGATATCAACGAATTCCCCCGCGTGGCCGCGCACTACGCCCGCGTAGCGGCGCGCCCGGCTACGCAAAAAGCGCTGAACCAGGCCTGAACACGAGGCGGGCGCATCAGCCCGCTCAACCCCAGCGGAACAGTCTTTTCCACCAAGGCAGTGCGCGCTTTTTGCGCTCCATCTGCGCGCGCAACTGGGCCACTTGCTTGCGCTCGTTCTCCTCGCGCAGGCTCTCGCCCATCACCTCGGTCAGCTCCTTGTAGAGCGATTGCCAGGCCAAGCGCACCTGCGGCGTGAAGGCATCGCCCAGGCCTTGCTCCAACGTCATCAGCAGGGCTTCGCCCACCGGGCGGAAATGCTCTTGCTTGACGCCATAGGCCGCATGCCTGCGCCCCAGCTGCATAACGGCATCGTTCAAACGCTGGGGCTGGCGCAGCATGCCTACCGCGATGGCCAGCATGTCCATCAGCTTGCGGCCCTGGTCGGAGACGTCGGCCTTGAACAGCGGGCGCAGCTCGGGCGCCAAGTTGAACAGGTTTTTGTAAAACAGCGCTCCGGCCTGGGGCGCAACGGGTTTGACTTTGGCAAAGCTGCTCTGCACCAAGTCAATGGCTTCTGGCGTCATGTGGCAAGTTCCAAGTGAACAGGGACAGTCAATGGCGGCTGTTGTTATAGCTTTTGTACCCGCAAGTCATTAGTCCCTAGATATGACGACTGCGAGTGCGATAAGTATTTCGAAACACCCTGGCGCACTCAATAACAAAAATGCAACGCATCTTGAAATAATCCGCTTGCCAGAATGGCGCAACTCTGTACAAGTGGGCGCGAACTTGGCGATGGAGCGCGCGCTTGGGCCAGGTGCTCTGCTCAGCGCCCGCTTGGGGCGGGCTGCGCCACCGCTTCCCAGCCGCTGCCGGCCCAGTTGTGCTGCGCTGTTTCGCGCTGGTAAAAGCGCAGCAGCGCCTGGGCACCGGCCAGGCTGTTGCCGTGCATGGTGGCAGCGGCTGTGTACACGGTGTCGTAACGCCAGGGCGCGGGCAAAGGGCCCAGCACGCTCACGCCTTTGCTGGCCGCCAAAGTGCTGAGCGCTTGCAAGCCCAGCTCGGCCTCGCCGGCAGCCACCAGTTGCGATACCTGCGGGCCGAACACCTTGATGCTCTTGGGCAAAAGCTGCGCCTGAATGCCCAATTGCGGCAGCAGCTTTTTCTCGATGAAATCACTGCCATCAGACGAGGGGTACGCCAGCGACGGCGTGCGCAGCAAGAGCTCGCGCAGCTCGGCCTCGGTCTGCATCGGCGGCAGGCTGCGCCCGGCTTGCACCAGCGCCACCAGCGGCGTGCGCAGCAGATCCACCAGGCTGCCGCGCCGTACCAACCTGTTTGCCAGCAGTTGCTCCACCACCGCGCGCGGGGCCACCACCACATCGGCTGCGGCGCCTTCTTGCAAATGCTCGGCCAACTGCTGCGTGACCACCGGCACCGTGCCGTTGCCCGAGACCGTGCGCGCCTGTATGGGTAGCAGCAGCCGGCCTTTCAGGGCGCGGTGCGCCTCGGCGAAATCCTGCGTCATCAGCACGCGCAGCGGCAAGCTGGCCAGCTCGGCATCGGGCGGCGGCTCGGGCAAGGGATCGGGCCCGCTGGAAGCACAGGCGCTCAGCAGGCTGGCGGCACCAGCGCTCAAGCACAGGCGGCGGGAAGGCGAAAAAGGCATGGCCGCATTATCGCGGTGCCAGCCCCGGCAGTGCGCAAGCCCCATGCAGAACCAGGCCAACGCATGCGCTGAACGGCCAGCAGCGCCCAAGCCTTGCGCTTTATCAACACCGGTCGGGCCGGAGCTGCAACACAATATACAAAAATATATTATTTAAAAATATATTTTGATTGGCATGCATCTCGCCATGCTTGCCGCTTTCTGCCAAGGGCCCGCTTGGCGTGCTCTGGCTCTGGCAAGCACCGTCCTGGTCAGCCATATCTCCCGTCACCCCCCCTTGAAAGGAAACCCCATGCAAACCGCAGATTTCGTCAGCACGCTTTACGACGGCCGCAGCAACCCCAACAAGGTGACCGTCGCTTTCACCATGGGCGTCAACGCCCTGGCCAAGGGCCACAGCAGCTGCATCATCCTGATGGTCGAAGCCGTCGAACTGGGCAAGCCCAATGCGACCGACGGGCTCGACATTGGCCAGCCTTTCCAGCCCGTGCCCGAGCTGCTCAAAACCTATATCGAGCAAGGTGGCCGCATCGCCATTTGCGCCTCGTGCATGATCCACAACGGCATGACAGCCGAGCAAATGGATCCGCGTTTTGAGATCATCACTGCGCCGCAGGTGATCGATTTGTTGATGGGTGCCAAGGGTACCCTGCAAGTGGCGTAAGCCACAGCGCTCAGTCCACCAGCAAGCGCCAGGCTCTGGCGCTTTTGCCTCCCTAATCTCTGCCATTTGTCCCTGTAAGCTCGCGCCTTCGTTTCTTTCTTCGGCCTCTGCCTCCATGAACCCCTTCGCCCCTACCGCCAGCCAGCGCACCGCAGGCAGCCTGCTCGCACTGGCCTTGGGCGATGCCATGGGTGCGCCTTATGAAGGCGGCTGGGCCGAGCGGGCCTTGTGGCGCTTGCTGGGCACTACGCGCGATGGCCTGCGCCGCACCACCGACGACACGCAGATGAGCCGCGATCTGGCGCAGTCACTGCTGGCCTGCCAGGGCTTGCAGGCTGACGATGCGGCGCAGCGCTTTGCCCGCAGCTACCGCTGGCACCGCGGCTATGGCCCGGGAGCGGCCAAGGTGCTCAAACACATTGCAGCTGGCATGCCGTGGCAGCAAGCGCGCTTGCAGGTGTATGCGCAAGGCTCTTGGGGCAATGGTGGTGCCATGCGGGCGCCGGTGGTGGCGCTGTGGGTGCAATCGCAATTGCCAGGCGACTGTGCGCTCAGCGTGGCTTTGGCGCGCGAGCAAGCGGCCATCACCCATGCGCACCCGCTGGCGCAAGACGGCGCAGCGCTGATTGCTGCCGCCGTGCATTCCGCCTGGGATTTGCATTTGCCTGCGCTGCAGCCTGCGGCCTGGCTGCGCCAGGTGGTGCGTGATGCGGCGCTGGTGCAAACCGATACCTGGCAGCCCCGCATCGACCAGGCGCTGGCCTGGTTGCAATGTACGCACCCCACGCCCACGCCGGCCGAGGTGGCAGCTGCGCTGGGGCATGGCATCAGTGCGCTGGATTCTTGTGTGACTGCGCTTTATGTGGCGGCGCGTTTTCTGCGCCAAGACTTTGCCAGTCTGGTCGATTTTGTGCAGCGCATGGGTGGCGATACCGACACCATCGCCGCCATGGCAGGCAGCATTTACGGCGCCGCGCAGGGCGAGCAAGCACTGCCGCCGCGCTGGCTGGCCGCACTGGAAGATTGCGCCGAGCTGCGCCAGCTGGCCCGCGAGCTGGCGCCCGCACCCGCGTGGCTGGCGGGCGCAGCCTGAAAGCGTTTGGGTTTTCTGAGCGTGGCTTACTTCACCTGCAGCGCGCGCCAGTCGATGTAGTTGTCGGCGCGCGTCGGAATCTGCACTTTCTTGGTGGTGGCCCAAGGCGTGATCAGGTTGAACAGCGGAATGTGCGAGATCACCTTGTGCTCGTTGAGCAGCGCCTTCTCGATCAGCTGGTTGCGCAGCTTGGGATCGGTCTCGGTCTTCACGCGCTCGATCAGCGCATCCTGCTGCGGATCGGAGTAGCGCCCCAGGTTGAAGTTGCCGTCGCCGCCACCGCCGGGCGAGCGCAGCAGCGCCTGCAGGCTGTAGTAAGCATCAAAGGTAGGCACCGACCAGCCCAGCAGATAGACGCTGGCTTCATAGCGCTGGATCATCGGGAAGTAAGTGGCAAACGGGTAGGTGCGCAGCTTGGCCTTGACCCCCACTTTCGCCCATTGCGCGCTGATCGCTTGGCACAGCTGCTCGTCGCTCGGGTAGCGGCCCGTCGGGCAAGAAAACTCCACCTCAAAGCCATCCGGGTAGCCGGCCTCCGTGAGCAGCTTTTTCGAAGCGGCAGCATCGAAAGGCAAGCGCTGGTCGACCTGCTTGGTCCAGCCATTGACGTGGTGCGCAATCAAGGTGCCGGTGGGCTGCGCCAGCCCGCGCATCACCACGCGCTGGATCGTGCCCATGTCGATGGCCTGGTACAGCGCCTGGCGCACGCGCACATCTTTGAACGGGTTCTTGCCCTTCACGCTCGATTGCGGCAGCTCGTCGCGGAACTGGTCCATGCCCAGGAACATGGTGCGGTCGGCCGCCGATTCGAGCACTTGCAAATTAGGCGCTTGCTGGATGCGCTGCAGATCGTTGATGCTCGGGTCGTAAATGAAATCCACCTCGCCCGAGAGCAGCGCGGCGGTGCGCGTGGCGTCCGATTTGATCGGTGTGTACACGGCCTCGGTCAGGTTCGTCGGGTACTTGCCTTTGCCCCACCACAACGGGTTGGCCTTGAGCACCAGGCGCGAGTCTTGCGACCAGCTGTCGAGCACCATCGGGCCGGTACCCAGCGCATGGCGGTGGGCGTAGTTCTCGTCCTTGGCCTTGATGTCTTTGGGCTCGACGGAGTTGTTTTTCTCGGCCCAGGGCTTGCTCATGATGCGCAGTTCAGTCAGCTGGTTCACCAGCACCGGGTTGGGCACGTTGGAGAAGATGTCCAGCGTCTTGGCGTTCAGCACCTCCACGCGGTCAATGCCCTGTGTGTAGACCACAAAACCCGAGGTCTTGGCCTTGGCGCGCTCCAGCGAAAACTTCACGTCGTCAGCGGTCAGCGGCGAGCCGTCGCTGAACTTCACGCCCTCGCGCAGCGTGATGCGCAATTGCTTGGGGCCCAGCTGCTCCCACTTGGCGGCCAGCGAAGGCTCGGCCTTGAGCGTCTGGCTGTTGTACTCGACCAGCGCCTCGTACACCGCGCGGTGCACCGAGTTGTTGACGCCGACGTTCTGCGCATGGATATCCCAGGACGAGAGATCGGCCGAGCGCGTCCAGCGGAAAGTACTGGCCTGGGCCGATACGCTCAGCGCCGCCAAAGCGCCAGCCACCGCCAAGGCCGATGCCGTACGGACAGCGCCAGCGCGCCACAAGCTCGTAGTGGGGTTCATCACAGATTCCTTTCAAAATTTCAACCCGGCACTATCGCAGCAATTGCCGGTTGCGCCAACCAAGTATTCGTTGTATCGATATGCGGGGCTACGCCCGTCAAGCCTTGCCGCGCACATGCGCCAGCACTTCGCGCAAGGTATTGGCCTCGGGCACCCACCAGTCGGCCAGGGCGCCCAGCACCACCGCACAAACCAGCGCGCCGAGCAGCGGCTTCCAGGTCAGGCGCACCGCAGCGGCCAGCCAGCCGGCTCGCTCTACCCGCACTACAGCGCGGGCCGCCATCATCGAGAAAGCCAGCTCCACCGCCACGCTCAACAGTACGTCAATGCCAAAGTACAGCCATAGCAATGCACCAAAGCCAAAGAACGCAGCCACCAAGCCGGCGAATACGGCGAGGATCGGCACCACCACCAGCGCGCCTTCATCGCCACCCACATCCACCCCATCCAAGCTGATGTTGTCGGCCCAGGAGCCACCGGCATCGGCCGTGCTGCCCCAGTCGCCCGAGGCACCGCCGCCGCCAAAATCGCCGCCTTGGCCGGAGGACAAGCCGTCCCCACCGGCGTGGCCTGGGCCGCCGCTGTTGCCACCACCGCTGCCACTGCTACTGCCGTCACCACTGCCCATCGGCACGTCGAAGGAGGCATCCAGGTTCGAGCTATCCCGTTCGCGCTCATGCGCGTGGCGCACCAGATACGCGGCCCACAGGCGCAGCACCAGCAAATAGATGATATAGCCCACGCCCAGGCTGATGGAGTAGCGCAACGCCATTGACTGCACGCCCGAATGCAGCAGAACCGCCGTCACGCTCCACATCACCAGCAACACCAGAAGCCCCATGCAAAAGCCGTGCAGGCGCAGCCAGTGCTTGGTTTGCAAAGTGCTGGCCAAGCGCTGCGGTTGCATGCGCAGAGCCCACCAGTTGGAATAGCGTTTGGCACGCTGGCCGGGGCGTCGAGAAGCAGGTTTCAAGGCGGTCAGTAAAAAGCCAGGACAAGGCCAGTGTAGCAAGCAGCCCGAAGCGGCTTGTTGCGCTAAATCGTATGCGCTCAGAGCGCCGCCAAGTCAGCGCCAGGCCAGCGCTACCGCTGCGCCTGGCATGGCGCCGGGCAACAAAGCACACTGTATGCCAGCGTTCCAATCAGCTGCTCGCACATGCGCTTCGGCCAAGGGCAAGCCTGCGCATTTGAGCTGTGCCTCCAGCTGCGCCCACTGTTCGGCAAATGCCAAGCGCAAAGCACTGCCTTGCAAAGTGGCCAGCGTTTGCCAAACATCTGGCGCCAGATAAAGCTGTGCCAAAGCTATCCATTCGGCGTCGTCGCCATCAACAGGAACAGCCTGCACATCTACGCCCAGCACGTGTTGCGGCGACCAGGCCCACACCGCCAGCGCATCACCATAAGCCAGCGACAAATGCAGCCCCGGCAACGCTTGGCCATTACGAAGCAATACCGGCGCTTGGCCAGCGGTGCGCTGCACGCTCAAGCAGGCTGCATCGCAATGCAATTCAGCGGCCAAGGTGTTGGCAATTGCCTCATGCAAAACACGCCGTGCCGCATCGCGCTGCGCTTGGGGCGAGCCAAGCAACGCGGGCAGCGACAAGGCATAAGCTTGCAGCTTGTCTTGCCAAGCCGCAGGCAAACACAGGCGCTGTTGCGCGCTCAGGCTTTCCATGGTGTGGCGGGCGCGCCATGCCAGCGCGTGCCGGCGGGCAGGTTCTCGCCCTTCATCACCAAGGTCATCGGACCGAGCTGTGCGCCGTCGCCCACCTCGGCGCTGTACAGCACCGTGCAGCGCGCGCCAATGGTCACCTTCTCGCCGATGATGACGTGGTCGATCTTCATCACCCGGTCTTCGAACAAATGCGTCTGCGGGCAAGACAGCGCATTCAGCTCGCTGTGCGCACCCACGGTTACGCAATCGTGTTCGGTGATATCGGTGGTGTCCAGGTAAGCGCTGCTGGCGATCTTGCTGCCCATCACGTTCATGGCGAGGTTGAGCCAAGGCGTGCCGCGCAAATAGCGCAGGAAGTTGGGGATGGCAATGCCTTCGTACATGCTGGTCGTGGCTTCGGACAGCCAGACAAACGGCGTCCACATCGGTACCGCCTTGGTGCGGTAACGCCCCACCAGCAGCCACTTGAACAAGGCCACGGCCAGGAAGGCGATCAGCCCGAACACCATGCCCGATATGGCCAGATCCAGCACCAGCGCGCCCCAGCGGCCTTGCGCGGCCAGCGGCATGGCGTCCAGCACAATGGCGTAGCCTGCGGCAATCACCAGCGCATGCGGCGCAGCAATGCGGAAAGCCTCTACCAAACCCCGGCCCACAATGCGCTTGCGCGAGGGCGCAAAGGTCAGGTGGTCGGGGTAGCCTTGCACCACTTCGCGCGCGGGCAGGTTGATTGCGGGTGAGCCGATCCAGGTCTGGCCGGCTTGCATGTCGGCGTTGCGCGGCACGGCCGACATCACGCCAATCAGCACACCTTCGGGGATGGTCGAGCCATCGGGCACATAGGCGCCGTTGCCGATAAAGCTGCGGCGCGACACCTCGGTGGCCTGCACCGTCATGAAGCCGCCGTCGATGCGCTCGTCGCCCAGCATCACCGCATCGGCCACAAAGCATTCGTCGCCCAGGGTCAGCATGTCGGGCACCACGCCCAGCGCGGTGGACAGCTCGGTGCGCTTGCCCACTTTGGCGCCCAGCATGCGGTACCAGGTGGCCGAGTACACGGTGGCATAAATGCCGTGCAAGGTGGCCAGGCTCGCCTCCTGAATCTGGTTGGTGAGCCACTTGCCCAGGTAGCGCTTGCTGTGGATCGACCAGGTGCCCGGCATCAGTTTGGGCAGGAACAGGTAGCGGATGGCGGCCGCCACCAGCATGGTGCAAACCACCAGCACCAGGCTGGCAGGGACGGCCAGCACAAAGAACTTGAACAGGCGCAGCAAGAAGGCACCCAGCGCATCGACCGTGCCGTTTTCCAGCAAAGGCCGCACCGAGATCGACTCCACGTCCAGCCAGTCGATCAGCAAAAAGGTCGGGAACACCGGCATGAAGAACAAGGTGGCAATGAACAGGCCGCCCACCGCAAACACCAGCATTTCCCAGAACTTCCAGGCCGCGCTGGGCGATACGCGCTCGGGCAGGCTGGCCGGGTCAAAGGCCGAGACATGGCCGGCAGGCGAGCCCGCCCACATGGTGCGTTCGGGCTGGCGCGTGCCATCGGTCAGGGTCGATTGGCCTTCCAGGTGCGCCCAGTCGCCCAGGCCGGTATTGCCTTCCAGCACCACATAAGAGCCAATGCAGGCGTTGGCGCCAATGTCGATCTGGCCCAGCAGCAACCAGCCGCCTTCCACGCGAGCGTTCTCCAAATTGACGGCGTTGCCGATGCTGGCGCCATCGCCAATGCGCAGCAAATCGGGCGCGCGCACCGTCACCGAGCCCAGCACCACCTCGCTGCCCATCTTCGCGCCCAGGGCACGCAGCCACAGCGGAAAGAGTGAGGAGCCGGTGATCATGCCCACGGGCACGGCTTCCACCAAACGGTCGGCCAGCCACCAGCGGAAATAGGTCAGCCCCCACAGCGGGTAACGCCCGGCCTTCAGGCGCCCGGCCACCAGCCACTTGCCGGCCCAGGCCACCACAAACTCCAGCACCGTGGCCAGCACAAAGGCCAGCACCGACACAGCAATGGCGAACGGCACCGAATCGTTGTCATCGCCAGTGAAGAAGTGGTAGGTAAAAAACGGCGCCAGCCATTGCGCCATCTTGATCAGCACCAGCAGCGGAATCGCCACCGCCTGCGCCGCACCGCAGCGCCAGCGGCGCAGCGCCGAATGCGTGCGGAAAGGCCGTTCCGCTGCAGGCGCCTGCTCGTCGGCCATGGTCGCTTGCAGTGCCTCGGCGATCAGGCCGATCTTGCGCTGCTGGTAAATGGTGCTGACGGTGGCTTGGGCAAAGCGCGGGTCGGCGCGCAGCTGCGAGGTCAGCCGCGCCGCAAACAGCGAATGGCCACCCAAGTCGCTGAAAAAATCCAGCCCCCGGCGGATCGGCTGGCCGGGAAAGAGCTTGGCCAAGGCGGCAAACAGCACTTCCTCGGCTGGCGTTTGCGCGGTGTCCGAATCGCTGCTGTCTTGTGTAGCAGCCAGCTCCAGGGCTTTGAGCGCCTTGCGGTCGATCTTGCCCGAGGTCAGGCGCGGCATGCTCTCCAGCGCTTCAAAACGCGCCGGCACCATGTACGGCGGCAGGCGCTCGGCCAGCGCATTGCGCAAAGCGGTGTGCGTGGGCGGCGTTTCGGTGGGCACGTAAAAGGCCACCAGCTGGTCCATGCCGTCGTCTTTGCGCAGCAACACCGCCGTGGTGCCCACGCCCGGCTGCTGCGCCAGCACCGCCTCGATCTCACCCAGCTCCACGCGGAAGCCGCGAATCTTCACCTGGTCGTCCGCACGGCCCAGGCACTGCATCTGCCCGTGCTCGTCGATGCGCGCCAAGTCACCCGTGCGGTACAGGCGCGTGTCGTGCGGGCCGGCGGGCCAGGGGTTGGTCAAAAACTTCTCAGCCGTCAGCTCCGGGCGGCCCAGGTAGCCCGCCGCCACGCCGGGGCCGGTAATGCACAGCTCGCCCGTCTCGCCAGCGGGCAGGCCTACCAAGGTGGGCGCAGTGCCAGCGGGGAAGCTGTCCGCGTCGATCACCTGCACCACCACCAGGCTGTAATTGGGCAGCGGCGTGCCAATGGTCACCGGCTCGCCCGCCTTCAGCTCGGCCAGGCTGGCCGAGACCGAGGCCTCGGTGGGCCCGTAGGTGTTGAACATCTGGCGCGGCGAGCCCGTGCTCGACTGCGCCCAGCGCTGGACCAGCGCCTCGGGGCACATCTCGCCGCCCAGGTTGATGATGCGCAGGTTCGGCACATCTTGCGCAAACAGCGCCAGCAAAGTGGGCACGGCATGCAGCACCGTCACCTGCTGCTCGATCAGCGCCTGCGGCAGCGCCTCGGGGTCACCCGCAATCTCGCGCGGCGCAATCCACAAGGTAGCGCCCACGAGGTAGCTGATCCAGATCTCCTCGAACGACATGTCGAAAGCCACCGAGAAGCCCTGGTACACCTTGTCGCCCAGGCGCACACCCAGGCGGGCATTCTCGCTGCGCAAAAAGTGGCAAATGCTGCCTTGCGTGATGGCAATGCCCTTGGGTTTGCCGGTAGAGCCGCTGGTGTAGATGACGTAAGCCGGGTCGCTGGGCTGCGCATTCGTGCGGCGGCGCAGCGTAGTGCCCGCCGGCAACGGCGCCAGCAACTGCTGGTCGTTGAAGATTTGCGCCGTAATGCCGGCTTGCGCCAGCGCATCGAGCGGAGCCCGCTCTGCCACCAGCAAAGCCTTGGCGCTGGCGTCTTCCAGGCAAGTGGCAATGCGCTCGGGCGGGGTTTCGCTGTCAAACGGCAGCCAGGCTGCGCCCGTCTTGGCAATGGCCAGCTGCAGGCTGAGCAAGGCAATGCCGCGCGGCAACCACAGGCCCACCATATCGCCCGGGCCAATGCCGGCTTCGATCAGGCGGTGCGCAGCGCGGTTGGCCTCGGCATCCAACTGCTCGTAACTGAGCTGGCGCTCGCCGGCCATCAGCGCAATCTGCTCGGGGCGGGCATAGGCGGTGGCTTCAAAAATATCGGCCAGCACCTCGTGGCGCAGCAGATCAGGCCGCTCAGGGCCACGCAAAACAACGGTCTCGGACATGGATGGCAATGCCAGGCGCGGGCAGAGGCGCAACCGCGCGCCCTCGTGGCCTGCCACGCGCCCAAAAATGGGGCATTGCGCATTATGGAACCGCGCAAAGCGCCGTCCGCGTCAGACAAGAGATTGCTTGCAAAGCTGAGGGTTTGGCGCAACGCTGCGGTGGCAACGGTTGACAGCCCGCGCCTGGCTTAAGCTGTCTTTAAGACGCAACAAATCCACGGCGGCACGCATAAGCCAGATCCGGTGCGACAGTGAATGACAAGCCCTGTCAGCCCATGCCGTTACAGTGCGTAACGTCACCCGTTTGTCTCCTCTTTGCCATGCGCCAGAAAATTCAAAGCCTGCTCAGCCACCTGAACCACGGTCTCGTCGAACGCGATGCCGTCCTCAAAACCGCTCTGCTCGCCGTGCTGGCTGGCGAAAACGTGGTGCTCGTCGGCCCGCCCGGCACTGGCAAAAGCTTGCTGGCACGCCGTATTGCACAAGGTCTGGGAGAAGGGTCTCAGGGCCTGAGCTATTTTGAATACCTGCTGACCAAATTCAGTACCCCCGAAGAGCTGTTTGGCCCGCTCTCAATCACTGCGCTCAAAAACGACCAATTTCACCGCAACACGGACGGCTATCTGCCCAGCGTAGAGCTGGCATTTCTGGACGAGGTTTTCAAAGCCAGTTCGTCCATCCTCAACGCCCTGCTCACCATCATGAATGAGCGCATTTTTCACAATGGCGTTGAAGCCCAAAAAGTGCCCTTACGCGCCATGATTGCGGCATCGAACGAATTGCCCACCGACCAAGAAGAGCTAAGCGCCCTGTACGACCGTTTTCTGGTGCGGTGTTTTGTGGACTATGTGAGTGAAGACGGCCTGGCACAGCTGTTGGGCAGTGTGGGCCAGGAAGCAAATGAAGCCAGTTTTGAGCCCATTACCGTTGAAGAGCTGAACCAGTTACGCGAAGCCGCAAAAGCCGTCACTCTGCCAGCGGATATTGCCAAGGCGCTGCAACAAATCTGGCTGCTGCATCGCCAAACTTTCAAAGAAGACCGGCGCGAGCAACTCTCGGACCGACGCTTGATGAAATGCCTGCAGTTGCTACGCATCTCTGCGGCCAGCAATGGACGCGAAGAAGTGGATGTGTTCGATCTGCTTTTGCTAAAGGATTGTTTGTGGAACCATCCGGACAATGCGACAGCTGTCCTCGATTTGATCAAAAACGTGATCTCGTCCTCACAGAGTAATGTCAAAGCAGAAGTTAGTACAACTGCGCCAGAAAAACTCACGATCACATGGTGTTTGAAAGAGTTGGAAACTATTAACAGGTTACGCGGCACCGCCACCAAGTTACAAGTAAGTTCTTTGCCAGAAGTTGTTAGCGTCCACGAGTGCTTTGTGAAAGCAGGCGGCCAAATAAAAACTGGCGACCCTATCATCGAGATCACGTACGAAGTGCGTGTACCAGACTGGCTTTCTCAGCGATATGTCACCGTTCCAGATTTCAAGCACATCATCCGATCCCCCATATCTGGGACCATAGAAACACTGACGGTTAGGCCAACCAACCGCATCCGTCTAGATGAGACCATTGTCATCGTCAAGACAGAAGATGCCATCTTCCAAGAAAAAACAAAGGCAATCCAGATTGATCGTCTAATACAAGCCAATATCTGGCTGTGATGCTGCATGCTGCCTTCTCTCATACCTCTTGCTGCGCCTTCGGGCTACTTGGCTGCACGGCTCGGCATAAAACCTATCAAGTACTTTATCGACAGCGTATTTCGTGAGCAGGTTGTACCAGCCACTGGAAGCGTGCTTTACTGTGATTTGTATGTAGTGGCTCAGCACTCTGGGATCTACATCGGCAATGGCGAAATTTCCAATATCGTTGTAGACAGTCTGCTGACCGCAAACAGTACTGTGCGCCGCAGCGGTCCTGCAAGCTTCACCTCTGGGAGCTATCTCGGCAACAAGATTTATGTCTCAAGCAACAAACATGGCGCTGTCGGCGATACGTTTGTAGCCAATGAGGCAGAGACTCAAATTGGCAAGCAATCTTTTTATGGTTTGGTCATCAAAAACTGCCACCAGTTTTCGAGCAATTGTGTGGACCATGCTGAGGGGGATTTCGGCATCGAGACATGGATTGAAAGCAAGAGCCCGCTGGAATTGGAAGAGACTTGGGAGCTCACAATCTCAGCGTTAAAAACCAATGCCCGCAAAAAACTAGGCGCTACCAAATGGCGCCTCTGGGATTGGGACGGCAGTATTGCCAAATCTCCGCCCGAGGAGCCGGACTGGCAAGATCTGGCCAACCAGCTCGCCAACCAACCCTTGAACCCGCAAAGCATTCAGCAAATTCGAGACGAGTTGGCGGAGACACAAAGCTATATCGAAGAGATAGCGGATGAGTCCATTCCCGCATCGGTGCGCGGCAGGCTGAAAAGCCATCAGCAACTGCTGCAAGGCATCTCCAAACAGTACGAGCAGGCCAAAGGTTTTCTGGCCCAGATGCCTGATGCCCACGTCTCCTACAACGACCTGAAATCCAGCGCCGAGGATTTCAGTGCGCTTGCACGCGCCATGCAAGGCAACGCCAAGATCAAAGATCTGGTGCACAAAATGGGCCGTGCCTACATCTCAGAGCAACGAAAAAAACAAGGCCGCGTGCCACAAGCCAGCCGCAGCGAAGTGCATGGCACGCACCGCAGTGATGATGTGATGCGCCTGTTGCCCAGCGAGCTTCTGAACTTGGAAGACGAAACGCTGGAAAACCTGTTTTATGCGCGCTTGCTGGAGAAGCAATTGCAGACCTATGAGCTGCATGGCACCACAATGGCTCCGTGGGATATCCACGAAGACAAGCGCTTCCGCACCGGTCCCATCGTCGCGTGTTTAGATACATCGCGCAGCATGAAAGGCGCCCCTCTTCTCAAAGCCAAAGCACTACTACTGGCTATCGCCAATATCTTGGAAACGGAGAAGCGCTCTCTGCATGTGCTGCTGTTCGGGGAGCGCGGCCAGATACGTGAGTTCTCGTTGGAAGACAGCAAGAATGCCGCCGGTTTGCTGCGCTTTTTGCAGCAAGGCTATGAAGGCGGCACCGACTATGAAACACCGCTGAGCCGCGCTTTCGACCTGATAGCTTCGCATCCCGCTTACCAGAAGGCCGATGTGTTGATGATTTCCGATGGCGACTGCCGCTTGTCTGCCGAGTTTGCCCAAACCATGGCAGCACGCAAAAAAGCACTTGATGCGATGGTTAACTCGGTGCTTTGCGACGGCCAGCGGGTCTCGGACAATTTCAGCGACGAAGTTATCGTGCTTTAGCCGCTGACGGCTTTTCCACCGCTGGCAGCAGCTCGCCAGACTGCCAGCCGCCGCCCAGCGCCCGGTACAGCGCGATGCGGTTGTCCAGCTGGCTTTGGCGCAGGTTGATGACTTCGATCTCGGCCTGGAACAGGTTGCGCTGCGCGTCGATCTGTTCCAGGTACGAGGCGTAGCCAGCCTCGTAGCGGTCCTTGGCGTAGCCCAGGGTTTTGGCGAGTACGGCGCGGCGGCGTTCGGCGGTTTGCAGTTGCGTGTCCAGCCGCTCCACGCCCACCAAGGCGTTTTCGACATCGCTCAGGGCAGACAACACGGCGCCGCGGTAGGCGTAGGCGGCCTGGTCTCGCTGGGCGGTGGCGGCGTCGTACTGCGCGTCAAGCCGGCCGCCGTCAAACAAAGGCGCCAGCACGCTGGAGCCCAGGCTCCAGACGTTGATGGGGTTGTAGCCTAGCGCGTTGGCAAACAGGCGCCCAGCGCTGACGCTGAGGTTCACCTGCGGCAGGTAGGCGGCGCGGCTGGCGCGCAGGTTGGCGTCGCTGGCGGCCAGTTGCAGCTCGGCCTGCACCAGGTCAGACCGGCGGCGCAGCAACTCAGACGGCAAGCTGGCGGGCACGGCAGGCAATTGCAAAGCCGCAAAAGCCGCGCCATTGGCAGCGCTGGTGTCGCGGCGTGCTGGTGCAGAACCCGCCAGCAGTTGCAAGGCGTTGAACTGGCGCTCAATGGCCAGCTCCAGCGCGGGAATCTGTTGCTGCACGGCCTCCAGCTCGGCCTGCGCTTGCGTGACCTGCAGTTTGGAGATGTAGCCAACGGACTCTTGGTCTTGCGCCAGCTGCAAAGCCTCGGCACGGGTTTTGAGGGTTTGGCGCGATTGCGCCAGCTGCGCCTCGCGGGCCAGCAAATCCACATAGGTTTGCGCCGTGGTGGCGGCCACCGTCAGCGCTACCGCGTCGCGATCGGCCTGGCTGGCGCGGTATTGCAGATCGGCAGCCTGGCTTTTGTCGCCCAGGCGGCCCCACAAATCGGGCTCCCAACTGGCTTGCAGTTGCGGCTGCGCGGTGCGCGAGGTGGTAATGCCAGCTGGCGTGAGCGTGTGCGTGGTAGCCACATTGGCACCCAAGCCCAGGTTGGGTTGCAAGGCCGCATCGGCGGCCAGCAATTGCGCACGCGCAGCGGCCACGCGGGTGCCCGCCACTTGCAGGTTGGCATTGCGGGCCAAAGCGGCGGCCACGTAGCGGTTCAGCTCGGCATCGCCCAGGCTTTGCCACCACTGCGCGGCAATGGTGGCGGCAGCGCCGTCGGCCTGGTAAGCCCAGGTGGCGGGTAGCTCGGTTTGGCTCTCGGCCGGTGCCTGGCGCAAGGCCGGTGCGCAACCAGCCAAGACAGCTGCAACGGCCAGCGCGCTCAGGCTACGCGGCAAGGCTGAGGCAGAGAGCAATGGCAGCCGCTTCATTGCTGCGCTCCGTTGGCGGCGGCACGCTCTTTGGCGGCTTGCTGGGCAGCACCGGTATCGACAGCCGCTTCTACCGACATGCCGGGCCGCAGGCGCTCGGCCATGGGTTGGCCGGGGTCGATGGCGATACGGATCGGCAGGCGCTGCACGATTTTGATGAAGTTGCCCGAGGCGTTGTCGGCCTTGATCACGCTGAACTCCGAGCCGGTGGCCGGCGCAATCTGCTCGATCTGGCCGCTGAAGGCACGGCCTTCCAAGCCGTCGACGGTAAAGCTGGCGCGCTGGCCCACATGCATGTGCGCGGTTTGGGTTTCCTTGAAGTTGGCCACCACCCAGAGTTTGTCCGGCACCAGAAACAGCAGTTGCGAGCCTGCCGCCACATACTGGCCGGCGCGCACCGAAGCCTCGCTCACCTGGCCGTCACGCGGGGCGCGCACCACGGTGTTTTCCAGATCGATCTTGGCCAGGCCCAGCTGCGCTTCGGCGGCTTTGACCTGGGCTTCCAGGCTGGCGCGCGCCACCTGGGTGGATTTGATGCTTTGCTCGCCAATATGGATGTCGGCCTGCGCCTTGTCCACATTGGCCTTGGCCAGTTGCTCGGTGGCACGCGACTGGTCGCGCTCGCGCAGCGAGACCGAGCCTTTGGCGGCCAGCTCTTCCACGCGCTGCAAATCAGCGCCAGCGCGGCGCGCTTCGGCCGTGACAGCCGACAAGCTGGCTTTGCGCGCGCCCAGGTTGGCGCGGTTTTGCGCCTGCGTCTGGTCAGAGTTGGCCAGCTGGGCGCGGGCGTTGTCGAGCTGCGCTTGCGCCTGGGCTACCTTCTCCTGGTAGATGCGGTCGTCAATGCGCAGCAACACATCGCCTTGTTTGACGTAGCCAAAATCGGCCACGTTCACCTCGGTCACATAGCCGCTCACCTGGGGCGCCAGCACGGTGATTTGGCCGCGTACGTAAGCGTTGTCGGTGCGCTGCGTGGTGCTGGCAAACGGCGGCAGTTTCCAGGCCCAGAGCACCAGGCCAATGCCGATCAGCGCCACCACGACCATGCGCAACACCGTACTGAGGCTGGGGCGGATGAGCTTGGGCGTGGACGACGGCGTGGGCGCAGCCGGTGCAGGCGCTGGCGTTGGCGTTGGCGCTGCTGCTGCAGGCTTGGCAGCGGGCGCGGGCGCGGGCGCTGGCGCTGGCGTTGCTGCCGGCTGGACAGGCGCGGCAGCAGCGGCGGCGGCCGGACTGGCAGAAGGAGTAGGGGTAGACGATGCTTGGGTCATTGTTGTATTTGCTTTGGACACGAATATTCAACGGGCCGCCGGGCTGGCCGGCGGGCTACTGGGGCTGGGGCTGGTGTTAGCGCTGGCGCGGCGCGCTCGCCAGGCCAGAAAGCGCAGGCGCAGCCAGTTGTAAAAAGCCCAGGCCAGAAAGCTCAGCGCCATGGCGCCAATGGCGCGGAACACGTCGTTGAAAGCCATCACCGCCGCTTCGCGCTTGACCACCTGCACCAGCTGAGCGCTGCTTTGGGCCTGGCGCAGCATCGGGTCGGTCAGGTAGCGGTTGTAGCTGCTCTGGGTTTGCGCCAGGCGCTGGTTCAGCTGCGCGTCGGTGCGGGGCAGCTCGCGCGCAATGGCCTGGGTATAAACCTGCGCACGTTGTTGCTGAATACTGCCCAGCAAGGCCGTGCCCACCAGGCCGCCCACGCTTTGCGTCATAGAAAACACCACGATGAAGGTCACCATGTGGTCCATGCCTTGCATCATGGCCTGCTTGAAGCCCAGCATCATCAGCGGCCCCATGAACAGCGCCGCCGCGCAGGAGACCAGAAACTGGCTGAAGAAAAAGTCGTGCGGCCGGCTCTGGCTGGTGGAATGCAGATCAAGGTAGCCGCCAATGCAGATCAGCGCCACCGACAGCAGAATCTGCGGAAAAATGGTTTTTTCGGTGAACGTACAAGCGCCTACCACTATGCCGAGCACCATGCCGCACAGGATCACGCCGTACAAGGGCTGCAACTGCTCGGGGTTCATGCCCATGGCGCGCAGCAGGCCGACGGCGCCGTAGTTCTGCTCGGAGATCAGCAAACGCATCAGCAGCGCGCCCAGCATGAACATCAGCGTCCAGCGGTTGGCAAGCCAGCGCAGCTGGATCAGTGGCCGGCTGCGGCTGTACTCCAAAATGCCGGCCAAAGTAAAAAGCACGATGGAGGCAATCAGCGCATAGGCCAGCCACGGCGTGTTGAGCCACCAGCCGTTCACGCCCTGTGCCAGCACCGCGCACAGCAGTGCCACCGCAGGTGCCACCAGCGCAAAGGTGAGCAGATCGAGCGATTCAAACACATGGATCTGCATGCCCCGGGGCAGCTTGAGCACCACCACCGAGGCAAAGGCGATCAGCGCCAGCCCGGCCTCAAAGGCATAAAGATGCGGCCAGGGGTTGATGGTGACCAGCGCGGGCGACAACACCCAGGCCAGCGGCAAGGCCACCTGCGACATGTTCATGGCCACAATCAGCGCCGAGGGAATGCGCGCAGCCGGAAAGCCCTGCATCACATACATGACGGCCAGCGATGTGGTGGTAGCACCGGCAAAACCGCTGACGCCGCGCACCAGCAGCGACATGGTGTAGCCCTCAACAAACACGTGCGCCAGCGCCAGCACGGCATAAATGCCCAGGCCCCACTCGGCAAACACGCGCATGCCCAGTTGCTGGCGGCTTTTGAAGACCAGCAGGTTGGCGGTCACGTTCACCATCACATAGGCTGCGGGCAGCCAGGCGGCCTCGACCTGCGTGAGCCCCAGCTGGCCCTGGATGGCCGTGAGGTTGGCGGTCACCAGGCCATTGCCCAAGCCGCCCACCAGGCCCACAAAAATGCCCACCAGCACGTAGGCCCAGCGGCGCAGCAGGGTGTGCTCCAGCCGCGCTGGCGAGCCCGGCATTTTGGGGCGTTCGTGCTCTTCCCAATCGGGCGGTGTTTCTACGTAACGCAGCTGCATGCTCACACTCCGGCACCAGCCCCGGCAGCGGCTTGCGGCCGCAGCCCTTCGGTGATCAGGCGCCAGGCGCGCTCACTCAGCGCCAGGCGCTCTTCGGTGCTGCGGCCCCGGCGGGCAGCGCTGAACATGCCCACGATCAGCAGCAAATCCATCACCTGCAAATCGGTACGGCATAAGCCGGCTTGCATGGCCCGCTGCAGCAGCGGCTCCACCACGCCGAGCAGGCGTTTACGCAGATCGAGCACCAGCGGATCGTCTTGCGGCAGCGAGCGCCAGTAATCGGTCAGCGGCACGGTCAACACCGATTCGCGCGCCCACAGGCGCAAAAACTCGAACAGCGCACCATCGCCCTCGCTCGCTTGCAAGCGCTGGGCCTTGGCGTCGAGCCGATCAAGAATGTGCCAAAGCAAGGCCCGCAGCAGCTCGGAGCGGTCGGCAAAGTTGCGGTAGAGCGTGGTGCGGCTGACGCCAGCGCGCTCGGCCACCACATCCAGCGCCACCGTTACGCCCTGCTCGGTAAACACATGCAGAGCCGCTTCGAGCAGCTGGCTGCGGTGGGCCAGCGCATCGCTGCGAGGTTGGCGTTCGCGGGTGGTCATAGAAGTTGAGGCAGAAAGATTGAAAACACTAAACGTACACAAATGTACGGTAATGTTTTTTATGTTGCACTGCCGCATGGAAAACCTGCGTTGTGCCGATGGGTATGGCCGAGCATGGGCTGCCGGCTGGCCTGTGGGTTGGGCGGCTGGTTTTTTTAACGCTTTAGGAGGGTTGGGGTTGTAGGGACGGGAGCCGCCAGGAACGTTTGCCATCGCAGCGGCGCTGCGGGAGGCCTTTGTCGACACTTGGCAGGTGCTATGAAACAGAGGGCCAAGCCTTGACTTGGATCACCTGAGCAAGGACTGGAGTCGGCCAGTAGCGACCGCCTCAACCGCTACATCTGCATGATGTCCAGCATGTACACACTGTTCGGTTCTAAGCGAGCACGACATGAAGCAGAAAAATGTCCAACAGCAAAACCAAGCCACTGAAGACATGATTCGTCTTTCCGTCAGCTACTGGAGATTGAACCCCTTGCCTGCAGCGCTCGTCAGTTGCGCCACAAGCAGGAATGTTGACTGCAAGAATGCCATCATCTTGGACCTCGGAATTGACGAGCCAGGCTCGCCAGAGCTTGTTGGGACCCTGCTGACAAGCGAGGGGCGATTCATTCAATTTGAAATTGAAACTGACCGTGACCACGTATTGATTCACTCTGTCCTGAGATGGCGAGACATAACGGGCCAACAAAATATGAGCACGAGAAATCCTGGTATCGGTGCAGGCTATGGGGCTCTGGCTCTCAAGATATTGCACGAGATACAAGCAGACTCCTAAATCGGATCGGCTCGGGTGACAGGTAGCGATCTGCTGGGGTGCAGCCGATGGAGGCGATGGCTCCAACCGCCAATGAAAACCAGTCGTTGACGCCGGCGGGCAATGGCCTGGACCAGTTTTGCAAAATGCTCCCAGTCATGCATCAGCTTCAGTGGCCAACGAGTGGCTGGAGGTACTTTTTGTAAATCAAGTCAGCTTGTTCTGCGCCCCTTGTCGGGTGGTGCATGACGTCCAGCCGCACCTGGAGAATGTCTGCCACCAGGAGCCTGTTGCGGTTGACCGCGCCCCGGAAAGTGGACAGTGGAAAAGGTGCTTGCCGGAGTATGAAGTCTGGCTGCTCTGCGGGCGATGCCATCAGCCCCGGCCAGTCTCTGGAGCCTGGCTTGGGCAGCCTGGGCACATAGACATGGGGCGGGACGCCACTGACGTTTCCAATGTCCAGCGCATCCGCAGCTGCAAACAGCCCGAGGCAGGCATCTTGAGGGTGCTTGCCCAGCAGGGCTTGAATTTGTTGAGTGGCAGGAATCCGCAGCAGAAAGCGGCACGGGATCTATGGACAGGGGCGCATTGCGGCAGCACTCCAGCGGCGGAACAGCTCTTCGCGACGCACCAGCTTCAGGTCCGCACAAGACTCGCTCAGGAACCCCTCACTGCGCGGTTGTTGCAGAAATTGGGATGCGCTCATGGCGGAAGCCTGCGCGCACTCCGCCAGCTCTGAGTCGCTTTTGAACTCTCTCCTTGGGGCGTTCAACAGAGCTTCGGGCAGTTCGCATGCCAAGAGGAGCTTCAGCATGCACTGGTTGAGGTCCGAGAAAAGATTGATGGCCTGCGGCGGGCGGCTGGCCGTCACGCGGCTGGCCTCTTCAGGCAATTGGTTCAACTGCTGGAGTGCGGCATCACTGAAATACTTCTCGCCACGCCCCGAGACGACGCCCACGGGAACATCTTTCGCAAACTGCTGGGCAAACTGATCGACGTGATTTGTCAGAGACAACGATGCTTCCGGCACCACGATGATCGCAAGTGGAACGGCGTCGTCAAACTGCTCGGCTGCCACCCGGGCTTGAAGAATCGCCATCGACAACATCGGCAGCACGCGGTCTGGCCGCCCTTCGGACAGCGCCTTGACTCCGACGATAGAGCGAGGACTGTTATCGACCAGGAACGGACAAGCCGCAGCGAGGCCACAGTAAAGCCGCCGAGGCAAAACCTCATGAATTCCATGGAACCTCTTTCAACTCCCATGCGCTTTCAAGTTTTCTGCGCTTAACAATTTGGTTTGTTACGTTCGTAGGCATACTTGAGGAGTAATCGGAATCCCAGATATAGCGCTCTTGAGACCATGTCAGCATCGCCTCCGCGCTGCTCCAATAGAGCTTGGAAAGTAGGAGCTCAAACTCTTCAATCCATTCTCGTTCCAAGGTATAGAATTCTTTGTAACCTGCTGCAAAATGGATGTGGCTGCCGTAGTACGCATGCCTGCAGTAAGGAACAAGAGAAAAGAGGTAATTGGGAAGGTAAACGCCTGTTGAAGGAAGTTGCCTAATTTGCTCAAGGTTGTGATCATCTTGAATGTAGTCAGTGTAACCTTCAATGAATCCATATACTCGTACTGGCATTTTCTTGTAAACCGGGTTGAATTAAGAACAGTTTGTGTACGTGTTGCTCTTTGCCTGAGCAGCTTTTTTAAGTGCTTGCGTTAGGCCTGCAGTGGAAAAAACAGCAACACCAGCAAGTGGTCAGAATCCCGCTTGCATGTCAGTCGAGTGGAATATTTCCCAGGCCCATCCAATTGCCATGGCGGTCTCGTACTCGAAAATAGTCGGATGACAAGAAAAAATCGTCCGGAGATTTAAAGCGGGATGTGTTGGATGGAGATGTACTCCGCAAACAATTAAACTCCCCTGCCTCTGCGGAGTAGCGGCACTTCACCGAACCGTCTTCATTGGCCGCCATATCGCCGTCCATGCGGTTGAGGGTGGTCGTGATGGGCATTCCATTGGCCTGAAACCACGAGAAATACCATTCGCCGAAAAGCTTTTCCGCGGTGCTTTGCGGCAGCTCCATTGGCAAACGCTGCATGGTTTTAAGCGCTTCGCCTGGAAACTGGACCTGCGCCAAGGCTAAAGAGCGGTCAAATCCCCCCAGTACGCTGACGCGCACCTCGCCCGCACTTTGAGCCAGTTCGGCGATAGCCGGAGCACCACCTACACTTCGGCCGCCCTTATATTGGTTCAATACCAAGGTCGCTGTACTGGTGTAACTCCTTTCACTCTCCTGCTGATAGCCCCCGACACCCATAAAAAACGTGGGCTGCCCATTGGCTTGGTAGGCAAACACCTGCATGGTCAACAGATCTCCCTGGGCGTCCAGGCTGATACCTCGGCCGGGTTTGCCAGTCAGTTCGTCTTGCACGATCCATACGCCATTGCTCGGCATGTACACCGGCGAGCTGCCATAGTAGACCCCCGGAAAATTGGAACTGAAAGACTCCAGCCCGTTAATGCAACATCCGGTCTGGATCGCACCGCGGTAGGGAAAATCCGTCCGTGTATTCACCCCCTGCAAAAGCAACGGCGCAACAGCGCCCTCTCGCAAACTGATGCTCCCGGCAGTTTGCGAGCCCACCATACGGAACTCTGCCGCCTGCACCGAAGGGGCCTGCGTTGCATCAACCGCTTCGCAGCGGATAGTCTCTTTGTGCGCCGGGCGTGTGCACTCCAATGTATTGGTAAGTGCGCCTTTGCGCAGTATCAGAGGCATGGGGTCTTGCAAACCCCATTGCAGCTCTGCTTTCCAGTCTGCTACCACCTGGCCTTGTTCGTTCAACGCAAGCCAAACAGCGTATCGCTTGGCTCGCATCCACCGTTCAGACTGGTAGTACGGCGAATCACGGCCGGTAAAAACATAGCGCTCAATCGCCACCTCTGGCTCGCCAGGCAGTTGCAGCGTGCCTTGAAGCCCGTTGCTAAAGCTGAGCTTCACATCGCCCAGCACCTTGTCTTCCTGGGCATCGCGCGGCTCGCTGCCAAAACTGCGCCCGCCTGTGTAGCGCACCAGCGGCGCGGAGACTGTGTTGCCTTGCATTTGGCCCACTGCGGTGTAGAAAGTGGCATCGCCATTTTTCTCGTAGCCAAACATCTGCATGGCAAAAGTATTGCCTTGCACGTCGATGCCCAGGCCTCGCCCCGGTTGGCCATTGAGCTCTGCACTGATAACCCAGGTGCCTGATTGCGGCGTAAAGTCGCGCGCCGCCCAACCCGCCGACGAGAACAGGCTGATTCCCAAGGCAGTGGTGAATGTGAAGAGATGCCGGCTGACGGTGATGCTTGCCATGGTTTCCCCATTGGTTGAGACAGGATCAAGTGCAGCTTTTGACTGTAGGCCGCGCGATCACGTGATGGGCTGTTTTGGGTCAATGGCAGACCTCGATACCGTGCAGCAAAATTTCGAATTCCGGGCTGCATTGCGAGCTAAACGCCCCGAAGATTTCTATCGTGTCATTGCAAACAACACATGGCAGTGGCAGCTCAAACTTGACGGCATTACGCTAGATCCTTCAACGGTCTCAGCGTGTGACTTTGTGCTTGGCGCCAGGTATACACGGAGCCAAGTTTTTACTGGGCTCATGTACGCAAGGGCTGTTATCGGCCAGAAGCGCACACTGCGCTACGGAGGTAAAACATGGTGAATGAGGTCTTTCAGTCCGCCGTAGGGGTTGATCTTGGTGGGACCAAGCTGCTGCTGAGGTATCGAGATCACACCCAGCGATTCGAAACCGGGCCCGATTTCGGCGCTGCTGATTTAACGGATATTTTGAAGAATTTTATTGGGCGGTACGTCAAGGCAGATGGTGTGATTGGCATAGCTGTACCTGGCGTTGTCGAAAATGGTTCTGTGGTCGCCTGTGATGTCTTGCCAAAATTGCTTGGGTGGAAAGCCGATACTCTGCTCAGCCCCAAAGTCAGCAAAGTTTCCTTGGCAAACGATGCGAATGCAGCACTGCACGCGACTGTTATTGACCTGGCGGGTGACAAGACAGCCGTCACTGTCATGGTGGGTACGGCCATTGGTTGTGGTCTCATGATCGACGGCAAAGTGTTGCGCGGCGCAGGTGGCTGGGCTGGCGAACTTGGCTATTGGCCGGTGCAGACCTCTGGCTCGCAGTGGAGCAGGCTCGACGATGTTGCCGGAGGACGCTACATGGCTAATCGACTTGACGTTGACGGAAGCCAGCTGGCGCTGTTAAGCCAGCAGGGCCATCGGGCGGCCTTGGAGGTGATTGCAGAAGGTGGACGCGCGCTTGGGCGTGCACTTGGGGGAGTCATCAATCTACTGAACCCCCATCGTCTCTCGGTCGGCGGTGGCACCCTCAAGCTTGTTGGGTATTGGGAAGAGGCGCAAACCCAAATCAAAGCCTCGGCGATCCCAAGCATGCTGGCGGAGTGCGAAATACGGACGGTTCACGAGTTGGAAGATCTCGTTGCCATGGGCGCCGCTCAAATTGCGCTGACGCCTCTTCGCTAAGCCTGTGTTCCGCCCACCATGTCCGCTCCGGGTTGCGAAAGCAGCCACTCAAAAAGCTGCAGCTTCGTGAGCCGAATCCAGAGGCTCAACCCAGCCAAGCTCAAACCTGAGAACAGCTGCGCTTGCAACGGCGAGGAACGGCTGGCCGCTGCAGGCATCCACAAAGCCTACACCTCTGCCATTGCGCTGTGAGCCATTGTCAAGCAGGCTTGCACAAGCGCACAAACTGCTGCTCGGTGACCGTGCTGCCCCACTGCTTTCCCGGTTCTTCATGCGTCAGCACAAAACCAAAGGATTCGTAGAGTTTGCGCGCCGCATGCAGGCCCTTGAAAGTCCAGAGATGGATTTCTGCGAACCCGCGAATATCGCAAAAGGCCATGGCTTCGGCCATGATGTGCCTGCCCACGCCACTGCCTCTGCAGCCGTCATCCAAAATGAACCAGCGCAGGTGGGCCTTGTTGTCACCCAGGTCTTGCCCATCGATGGCGAGCGAGCCAACGATTCGATCATTGAGCGTGGCCAACCACACCCGGTTGCAGGGTTCATGGAGCCGCCCGGCAAACTCTGCCACCCCGCTAGCTACCCGGCTCTCAAAGTACTGCCCAAAGCCTGAATGTGCTGAATAGAAAGCCGCGTGCATTTCGGCAATACGGCCCACCATGCCTGGCCGGTAACCCGTGACCACGGTGACAGCGCTTGCTGGCCGCGAGCCGTCGGCTTGTAGACGATGGGCCTTGAGCGCCTCGGCATAAGCGCTGAGCCCTTGTGCAACCGCTTGTTGCTGCGAGCGGTTCAAGTGCTCAAACGCGCTTTTCACCTGCATTTGGCCATATGCATGGATGTGCGCCACCGTTTTGCGCCCTTGGTCCGTCAGCCGCAGCTGTTTGATACGAGCATCTGTGCTGTGGGCTTCTTCGGTGAGCTCGCCCGCTGCAATCAGTTTTGCCAGCATTCGGCTCACGCTGGACTTCTCCAGCCCCAGCAGTTGCACCAGCTGTGCCGAAGCGATGTTTTCGTGGGCATCAATCTCCAGCAGCGCATGCACCGCAGAGGCCGAATAGTTGGTAGCAGCCAAGGTGGGCTGCATGAAACCCAGCTCCCTCACCATCATGCGAGAAGCTGCTCGGATAGATTCCACTTCGGAATGGGAGGAGGTCATGTGGGGCTCCAGGGCGATAAAGGTTGCATATTACAACCAATAGGTTGCAACATACAACAATTTTTTATCGTGTACATGGCGCGATGCCAGCAACAGACGGGATGGAGAGGAGCGCGACCAACGCAGGCCGGCGCTCTGATGCCCGCTCAAGAGTGAGGGGCTGCTAAGTGAAGCGCCCTAATGCGAACCACATGCTCACGCAAAGGCCGTACCAGCCTCAGCCTCCGCCCTAAACCCAGCGGTGGAGCGGTACCAGCAAACAGCACAACGCCAGTGAACAAAACCGGCCTGAATGAAGGCGCCACCAGCCCGCTCAGAGCTGGCAACACCGCCCTCACGTCAGTGGCTATCCGTCACTACCGGCACCCGCGGCGCCACCGCACACATCAGCTCATACCCAACCGTGCCCGCCGCCTGCGCCACTTCGTCAATGGACAGCACGGCACCGTTCGAGGCTCGCCCCCACATGGTGACTTCGCTGCCAAAACCAGCTTCGGGAATGTCGGTAAGGTCGACCGTGATCATGTCCATGCTGACGCGGCCAATCAGGCGCGAGCGCTGGCCGTTGACCAGCACGGGCGTGCCGGTGCCGCAGTGGCGCGGGTAGCCGTCGGCGTAGCCGCAGGCCACCACGCCAATGCGCATGGGTTTGTCGGCGGTGAATTTGGAGCCGTAGCCCACGGTGTCGCCCGGCTTCAGGGTTTGCGTGCCGATGACCTTGGTGGACAAGGTCATGGTGGGCTGCAGGCCCCAGTCGTCGGCGGTTTTCTCGGGGTAATCGGGGGCGCTGCCGTAGAGCAGAATGCCGCCGCGTACCCAGTCGCCGCGCTCGTTGGCGGGCATGTCGGGGTTGCGCAGCATGGCGGCGCTGTTGCAGATGCAGCGCTCGCCGGGCAGGTCGCGCGTAGTTTCGTCAAACACGGCCAGTTGGGCGCCAATGCCTTTGGCGGTGTCGGCGTCGCTGAAGTGGGTCATGAACGAGATTTCGTCCACTTGGGTGAGCGCGTTCAGGCGTGCCCAGGCCGAGCGGTAGCGGTCAGGCGTGAAGCCCAGGCGGTTCATGCCCGAGTTCATTTTGAGGAAGACGCGGTGCGGCTGCTGGGTTTTGTGCGCTGCCAGCCAATCAATCTGCTGATCGCAGTGCACGGCGTGCCAGATGTTCAGGCGCGAGCACAGCTCCAGATCGCGGGCGTCAAACACGCCTTCGAGCAGCAGGATCGGGCCGCGCCAGCCCAGGTTGCGAATACGCTCGGCCTCAGACAGCTCCAGCAGCGCAAAGCCGTCGGCGGCGCGCATGCCTTCAAACACATGTTCAATACCATGGCCGTAAGCGTTTGCTTTCACCACGCACCATAATTTTGCGTCGTGTGCCGCCTGCCGGGCGCGTGCCAGGTTTTGTTGCACGGCAGCGGTATGAATGGTGGCTAGAATGGGACGCGGCATGGCAGATACTCACAACAAGATGATGAAAACCCCTGGCATTCTGGCACTCTCCCGCCCAGCCTGCGTGCTATAACCTCGACTCCCTACCCGCAGGTTACCTATTTCTTGCGCCATTAGCGCTACTGATACATCTATCGAATGAAGCGCGGTTTCTACACCATCATGTCGGCGCAGTTTTTCAGCTCGCTGGCCGACAATGCCCTGTTCGTGGCGGCGGTTGATCTGCTGATCAACTCCGGCGCGGCCGAATGGCAACGGGCAGCCCTGGTGCCCATGTTTGCCCTGTTTTATGTGGTGTTGGCGCCCTTTGTGGGCGCTTTTGCCGACGCCTACCCCAAGGGCCAGGTCATGTTCATCAGTAACGCCATCAAGGTGATTGGCTGCCTGCTGATGCTGTTTGGCCACCACCCGCTGCTGGCCTATGCGGTGGTGGGCCTGGGAGCTGCCGCTTACTCGCCAGCCAAGTACGGCATCCTGACCGAGTTGCTGCCGCCGAGCCAGCTGGTGCGCGCCAATGGCTGGATCGAGGGGCTGACGATCACCTCCATCATCCTGGGTGTGCTGCTGGGCGGCCAACTGGTGGGCGCCAATGTCTCGGGCTGGCTGTTGTCGTTTGATCTGCCGCTCATCGACACGCCTATCGACACCCCGTCTGAAGCGGCCATCTGCGTGATTGGCGTGCTGTACGCGGTGGCCGCCTGGTTCAACACCCGCATTCCGCGCACCAATACCGAGCTGGTGCCGCTGCGCCAAGACCCGTCGCGCAGCATGTTCGCCAATGTGCTCGATCTGCTGCCCGATTTCTGGCGCTGCAACCGCCGCCTGTGGCAAGACAAGCTGGGCCAGATCTCGCTGGCCACCACCACCTTGTTCTGGGGCGTGTCGGGTAACTTGCGCTACATCGTGCTGGCTTGGAGCGCGGTGGCGCTGGGTTACAGCACCACCAAGGCTTCTGCCCTGGTGGGCGTGGTGGCCATTGGCACGGCCGTGGGCGCCATTTTGGCCTCGGTACGCATGAAGCTGGACGGCGCCACCAAGGTCATTCCGCTGGGCATTGCCATGGGCCTGCTGGTGGTGTGCATGAACTTTATCGACAGCATCTGGCTGGCCGTTCCGTTTTTGATTGTGCTCGGCGGCCTGGGCGGTTTTTTGGTGGTGCCCATGAACGCCTTGCTGCAACACCGCGGCCACAACCTGATGGGCGCCGGCCGCAGCATTGCAGTGCAGAACTTCAACGAGCAAGCCTGCATTCTGGCGCTAGGCGTGCTCTACAGCCTGTTCACCAAGCTCGGCCTGTCGGCCTATGGCGCCATCACCTGCTTTGGCCTGCTGGTGGCCGGCATCATGTGGTGCATCGGCTTGTGGCACCGGCATAATTGCAAGCACCACAGTGCCGAGGTGGAGCGCTTGCTGGACATTGCCCGCAACGACAACTGCCACTGATGACGCTGGCGGGCCTCCAAAATCTACAAAATTGATAGCTGATTGCGCTTGATGGACGGGCGCTAGCACCGTTTTCATGCAAGCTGCGCTGCCTTTTCTCGCCCTCATGAGCAATGCCCTGATCTGGGGCACGATCTGGTGGCCTTTCCGCCAATTGCAGGCGCTGGGCGTGCACCCGGTGCTGGGCACGGCGCTGGTTTACCTGATTTTGTTTGGCGGCCTGCTGCTGCTCAAACCCCACGCCGCCAAAATAGCGCGCCATCACCCGATGCTGGCCCTGCTGGCCTTCACCTCGGGCACCACCAATGTGCTGTTCAACTGGGCCGCCACCACCGGAGATGTGGTACGCGTGGTGCTGCTGTTTTATCTGATGCCCGCCTGGTCGGTGCTGCTGGCCTGGTATTTTCTGGGCGAAAAGCCGAACAAATATTCCATCCTGCGCCTGGTGCTGGCCTTCAGCGGCGTGTTGATCGTGATGATTCCGCCCGGCGCCAGCTGGGCCAGCTTGACCGCCAACCTCTCGCTGCCCGATGCGCTGGCCATTGTGGGCGGCTTTACCTTTGCCGGCACCAATGTCGTACTGCGCAGCCAATACCGCGTGCCCGGCGAGGCGCGCATGCTCGCCATGTTCTTTGGCGGCCTGGTGGCTGGCACGCTGATGACAGCGCTGGGCATGGCCGTAGGCAGCATCGGCGCGCTGCCGCCGCTGCAATGGGGCTGGCCGCTGATGGTGCTGGTGGTGGCCGTGCTGATCATGCTGAGCAACTGGACACTGCAATACGGCGCATCGCGCCTGGCCGCTACCACGGCGGCGGTGGTGATGCTGTCCGAGGTGGTGTTTGCTAGCGCCTCGAACGTGCTGATCGAAGGCACGGTGCTGTCGGGCCGCTTGCTGCTGGGCGGCGCGCTGGTGCTGTCGGCATCGCTGATCGCAGCCATTGAATCCAAGCTGCCGTAATATGCGCCCATGGCCAGCAACACCCACCGCATCCAAGACTTTGTTCTCCACGACGCCAACGCGCAACCGGTGCCGCTGTCGCGCTACGCCGGCCAGGTGCTGCTGATCGTCAACACCGCCACGGCCTGCGGCTTTACACCGCAGTTGGCGGGGCTGGAGCAGTTGCAGCAGCAATACGGCCCGCAAGGCTTGCAGGTGCTGGGCTTGCCCTGCAACCAGTTTGGCGCGCAGGCACCGGGCAGCAATGCCGAGATTGCGCAGTTTTGCGAGCTGCGCTACCAGACCAGTTTCCCCAGCCTGGCCAAGATCGATGTGAACGGCCCGCACACCGATGCGCTGTTTGCCTGGCTCAAAGCACAAGCGCCCGGCCTGTTGGGCGGGCGCATTTTGTGGAACTTCACCAAGTTTCTGGTAGGGCGCGACGGCCAGACGGTACAGCGCTTTGCGCCTACGACCAAGCCGGCCAAGTTACAAAAAGCTATTGAGCAGGCGCTGGCCGCCCGCTGACTACGCGCTGCAAATGCGCCGCCTTACTCCAGCAGCGCCGATTCCAGCCCTGCTGCAATGCTGGCCAGGCCAGCGATCACGCACACTGCGCCCCAGAACTTGCGCAGCCAGCGGCGGGTTTTTTGTGGGGTGGACATGCGGCTCTCCTCTTGCTGGTGATACTGGCTTTGGATAGGCCCATCACCGATGCAGGCTGCCAGTGTAAACAGCCCGGCCGGTGCCAGCAAGCTGGCCCATAAAAAACAACCGCCAGGGCTGGTTCAACCAGCGCTGGCAGCTATCAATTTTGCGTTCAGGGTTTTACTCGGCGGCGGGAGCAGCGCTGTCGTCTGCCGCATCCGCTTCAGCGGCTGGTGCAGGCGCGGGAGCTGCGGCAGCCGGTGCTGCGGCAATCGCCTTCAGCTGGGCTGCGCGTTGCAGGTGGCGCTCGGCAGCGGCCGGGTGCATGCCGTACATCTCGGCAAACTCGGCCACGCTCTTGCCGCTGGCGGCGTGGGCGGTGGCCAGGGCTTCAGCCTTGGCGTCGAACTCGGCCACTTCTTGCATGGCGGCAGCCAACAAGGCTTGCGTGGCTTCGTCCTTGACCTGCACGCGCTCCAGGAAGGCGTCGCGCGTCAGGTTCGAGGCGATGTAGGCCATGCCCATGCGGCGGCGCAGCTTGACCTGCAGGTCTTCGCCCTCACGCGGCTTGCGGCGGCGGAAGGCCTCGACCAGCGCGTGGAACACGTGCTCGGGCGCCATGGCTTCGACCACATTGCCTTGCAGATCGTGGCGCGGCTCGCCCATGGCGACCGCGTTCAGGTAGCGGGTGGAGCGCGTGTGCAAGCCCAGAGCCACCTTCAGCTCGTTCTTCTCGAAAGCTTCGGGGTGGGCAGCCATCAGATCTTGGAAGATGCCGCGCTTGAGCGGCAGCGGCTGATCACCAAACAGCGCGGGGTACATGCCGGCCAGCTTTTCCACCACCGGGTGGCGTGGGCGGGGAGGTGCCTTGGGCGCAGCCGGTGCGGCCTCGCGGCGGGGGCCACGCGGGCCTTGGCCACCTTCGCGGCGTGCGCCGTTGCCGGGCTTGTTGCTGCGGCGGGGGCCGTTGTTGTTATTGCGTGCAGGGCGATCACCAGCGGGGCGTTCGGCACGCTCGGCGCGGGCTGGGCGCTCAGCGGATTCTGCCGCTTCGGCTGCAGCCGGTGCCTCGGGCACTTCGAGCGCGTGGCCCTTGGTGGCGGCGCGCAGGGCGTCGGCCATGGCCGAGTTCAGCAGCGGCTTGGCGCCAGCCGGGCGCTCGGCTCGCGGCTCGCGGCGCTCCTGCTTGCGTTGTCCCTGGTGCTGACGCGCACCGCCGCCGGCTGCGGGCGCTGCAGCAGCTGGCGCTGGCGCGGAAGCATCAGAAGAGGTGTTGGTGGTCGGTTCGGTCATAAACAGGGCTTGCGCAGAAAAAAGTGCAGACCCGCCAACAGCGGCTGCACCGGTAAAAAGCAAAACGCCTTGGAACACCCAAGGCCGGTCTGCAAGTATAACGAATCACCCGGCAACACGGTTGGCGGGGGCCGACGGCAAGCAAGGGTTTCAGCCTCGCTCGCTGCGCGCCGCCCGCACGCCGCGCTTTGCTGCGCACGGTATCCGGTATCAATAGGTGCCCGGGTACTCGCCGCCGTCGATCAGCCAGCTCTGGCCGGTGACATAGCCGGTATGGGCCGATGCCAGATAGGCGATCAGCGCGCCCACTTCTTCGGGCTTGCCAAAGCGGCCGGCGGGGTTGCCGGCTTCGCGGGCCTTGCGGATCTCGGCCACCGGCTTGCCGCTTTGCTTGGCCAGCTTGTCGATGTGGCGGGTTTGCGCATCGGTATCGAAAGCGCCGGGCAGCACGTTGTTGATGGTGACGTTGTGGCGCACCGTCTGGCGTGCCAGGCCGGCCACAAAGCCCACCAGGCCGGAGCGTGCGCCGTTCGACAGGCCCAGCTCGGCATGCGCCACCTTCACGCTGCGCGAGACGATGTTGATGATGCGGCCGTAACCGCGCTCTTGCATGCCGTCGACCACGCGGCGGATCATGTCGATGGGGCCGACCATCATCATGTCCAGCGCTTCGTGCCAGGTCTCGTCCGTCCATTCGCGGAAGTCGCCGGGCGGGTAGCCGTCGGAGTTGTTCACCAGAATGTCGGGTTGCGGGCAGGCAGCCATGGCCGCTTCGCGCCCGGCTTTTTTGGTGATGTCGGCCACCACATAGCGCACGGCGCGGCCACATTCGGCCGACAGCGCCTGCGCTGCGCTTTGCAAAGTGGCCTCGGTACGGGCCGCAATCACCACATCGGCGCCTTCCAGCGCCAGCTGACGCGCCGCCGCATAGCCCATGCCCTTGCTGCCGCCCCATACCAGGGCGGATTTGCCGCTCAATCCCAAATCCATGGTTTTTATTCCTCGTTGAGTTCTGCCACTGCGGCCGCTTCGTTCTGGAAGACGAAGCTGTCGCTGTATATCTTGTCCAGCGCCGCGCCCGACAGGGCCAGCAGCGCCTTGGCTTCCTGGATCATAGAGGGCGATCCGCACAGGTAGACCGAGTGCTCGGACAAATCGCCAAAGTCTTCGGCGATGGCATGCTGCACGTAGCCGCGACGGCCAGCCCAGCTGTCCGAGGCGCGCGAGAGCACGGGCACAAAAGTGAACTCGTACAGGCGCCCGGCCCAGGCGGCGATTTCGTCCAACAAATAAAGATCGGCCTCGCTGCGCATGCCCCAGTAAAAGTGGATCGGCGGACAGTCCTCGTCGTCCAGCAGCGATTCGAGAATCGCCTTGATAGGTGCAAAACCCGTGCCGGTAGCCGCAAACACCATGGGCTGGTAATCCTTGGCGTGGTAGTAGAACGTGCCGTGCGGCAGCTCCACATCCAGCACGTCGCCGGGCTGGGTGCGGGCCAGCATCTGCTCGGTGAAACGACCACCGGCAATCTTGCGGATTTGCAGCGTGACGCGGTTGCCTTGCTGCGGGCTGGACATGGAGAAACTGCGGTGCTCGCCACCGGGCAGGCAGATGTTGAGGTACTGGCCAGGCGCGTATTGCACGCCATGGTCGCTCGGCAGATCCAGAGCCAGATGGTAAATATCGGGCGTGTGCAGGCGGATTTCAGCCACCGTGGCACGCAGCTGCGTGGGCGCGGAGCAAGCCGGCCCGCTTTCCACGCTGATCACCAGATCAGACTGCGCGCGCGCCTGGCAGGCCAGCGCATAGCCTTCGGCATGCTCTTCGTCGCTCATGGCCAGCGGCAGCTCGCCGTCGGCATAGGCAAAGCTGCCCTCTTCCACCTTCATGCGGCAGGTGCCGCAGCCGCCAAAAGTGCAGTCGTGCGGCAGGTCCACGCCTTGGCGCGTGGCGGCATCGAGCACCGATTCGTCGGCGCCCACCTCAAACGATTGCTGCGTTTGCAGCCACAGTACGCGGTAGTTCATCACCAACCTCTCGTGCTCAATTTTTAATCAAGACAGCGCTGGCGCGCACGGGGTGCGCGCCAAACGCTCACTTTTTGATATCTGCCTGCACCACCACCGAGGCGCTGGCGCCCAGGTGGTCGGCCAGCGCTTGCAGCGCGGCCACGCCGCAGGCGGTGTCTTGCTCGCCATTGCCGCCCGAGAGGCCCACGCCGCCAATCACCTCGCCATTGACGACGATGGGGTAGCCGCCCACGAAGACCGCAAACTTGCCCTCAAAGCTCCACTGGATGCCAAAGGCTTCGTTGCCGGGCAGCGCGGGGCCGTTGGGCGCGGTGTTGAACAAATGCGTGCTGCGCTTGTGGCCGGCGGCGGTGAAGGCCTTGTTCCAGGCGATTTGCGGGCCGGTGACGCGGGCGCCATCCATGCGCTCGAGCACCAGCGGGAAGCCGCCTTCGTCGGTGATGCAGACGGTTTCTGGCACGCCAATCTCCTGGGCCTTGGCCAGGGCGGCACGGGCCATCAGACGGGCTTCGGCGGCTTCGAGTTTCAATGCGGTTTTCATGGTGTTTTCCTGATGGTTGTGAGGGCTCAGACGCCGCGGTACACGGTCTTGAGTTGGGTGAAAAATTCCAGCCCGGCCCGGCCCGATTCGCGGAAGGTGGAGGTGCTGGAGTTTTTCAGGCCGCCAAAGGGCGCGTTCACCAGGTTGCCGGTGGTCGTGCGGTTGATCTTGACGGTGCCCGACTGGATCTCGTTGGTGAACACGTGCATGTAGCGCGGGTTGTTGGTGACGATGGAGGCCGAGAGGCCGTATTCGGTGTCGTTGGCAGTGGCGATGGCGTCGTTGAAATCAGCCACTTCAATGATCGCCAGCACCGGGCCGAAAATCTCTTCCTGCGCAATGCGCATGCTGTTCTTCACGTCGGTAAACACCGCGGGCGAGACGTAGTAGCCCTTGTCAAACTCGGTGCCCGTCAGGCGTTCGCCGCCGCACAGCAGGCGCGCTTCGCTTTTGCCGATGGCGATGTACTTGAGCACGGTCTGCAGCTGCTTTTCGGTGGCCAGCGGGCCCAGATCCAGGCCGGGCTGCATGCCATTGCCGATCTTGAGTGCGGCCACGCGGGCCAGCAGCTTGTCGGTAAAGGCTTGTTTGACGCTCGGCACCACCAGAATGCGGCTGGTGCCGGTGCAGGCCTGGCCGGTGAGCGAGAAGCCGCCCTTGATCGCCAGGTCCACGGCCAGGTCCAGATCCGCATCTTCCATCACGATCAGCGGGTTCTTGCCGCCCAGCTCCATCTGCAGGCGCGTGGTCAGATGCACGGTGCGGTGGATCTGCGTGCCGGCAGTGGTGGAGCCGGTGAAAGAGATAGCGCGGATATTGCTGGAGTTGGTGATGACCGGTCCCACTTCGCCAGCCCGGCCGGTAACGCAGTTCACCACGCCAGCGGGCACGCCGGCTTTCTCCAGCGCTTCCACCAGGCGGATGCCGGACAGCGGCGCATCCGACGAAGGCTTGAACACCACGGTGTTGCCAGTGATCAGCGCAGGCGCCAGCTTGCGGGCGGGGATAGAGGCGGGGAAGTTCCAGGGCGAGATCACCGTCACCACGCCCAGTGGCTCACGGTGGCTGAACACGTGCATGTTCGGGTCGTCTTGCGGATAGGTTTCGCCGCCGTAGGTCTGGCCTTCGGTGGCGTAGAAGCGGAAGGTTTGTGCGCTGCGCAGGAACTCGTCCTTGGCCTGCGCCAGCTGCTTGCCTTCTTCGCGCGTCAGCTCTTGCGCAAACTGGTCGGCGTGTTGTTCGATATAAGTGGCCGCGTCGTTCAAGATTTTGGCGCGCTTGCCAATCGGCGTTTTGCGCCAGGCGTCAAACGCCTTTTGTGCAGCCTGCACAGCGGCTTCGGCATCGGCCGGGCCCGACGCCTGGAAACGGCCGACCACATCACTGGTATCGGCTGGGTTGAGGTTGTCAAAGGTGCTGCCTAGCAGGCAGGGCACCCAGGCGCCGTCGATGTAATTCAGAAACGTTTGCGCTGTGTCGGCCATGGTGGTGTCGGTGTGATGTGTGGGAGAGAGAGCTGCCGCTGGCGAGATGCGGCCAGCGGCGGGGCGGGCGGCGGTGCTGCCGCCCTGGGGTGGCTGGCGCTTTAAGCGGCCAGCAGTTCTTCCATGGGAATGTTCAGGTCTTGCGCCACGTAGTCGTGGTAGAGCGCGGTCGTGTACAGCAGACGCATTTGCGCGCCGATTTCGCAAATCTTCAGGCACTGGGCTTGCAGCTCGGGCGTGTTGGCGTGCTCCAGCACGATCTGGTAGCCACGCTCGCCGTGGATTTCGTCCGAGACGATGTGCAGATCGAAGAACTCGACTTCCTCGTCGGTGAAACCGTACTTCTCGCGCAGCGTCGGGGTCTGCTTGCGGTAGATGGAGGGCACTTGCGACTCCAGGCCCACCACCAGGCCGGCAACGGCCACCACAGGGTCTTCGCGCATGGCCACGCTGTAGCACCAGGCTTGCAGGCCGCGCGTCGTGGGCGACATGTTGTCAGGATCAATCACGCGCTCCTTGGTGGTGCCGCAGGCCTCGGCAAAGCGGATCAGCAGATCGGTGTGGCGGTCGCCGCCGATTTCCTCTTCGTACATGTTGGCCAGCAAAAAGTCCTTCGCTTCGACCATGTGCGCTGGCGTGCGGGCATACAAGTAACCCAGGTAGTCAGCAAAAGGGCCGACGTAGTGGTAGTGGTTCTCGGCCCAGCGAGCCAAGTGGGCACGGCTCAGGCGGCCGGTGGCCCAGGCCACGCTGAACGGGGCCTTGTTGGCGCTCTTGCCTTTGATGGCGTTTTCCAATGCGGCGCGGAATTCGTCGCGGTTCATCAGTTTGTTGGTCATGGTGCTTCCTCAGTAGGTGATCGGTACGTCGCTGAGGCAAGCAGAGCCAAGCGACGAGAGTTAGAATACTGTATACAACATACTGCGTCAACGCATCCAGCCATTTTCTGAATCGGTAGTTTCCCTGAAACCCATCGCTCCACACTGAGGCCAGTCACCGAGAGATTCACGCTTTCCCCTCTGCTCCTCCTTCTGAATGCCTCCAGCATTAACAACACCCGCCAGACCATCTCAGGCAACGCGCAAACACCTCGCGTAATCCCTAATTCCGGTTGACACGATTATTTGTATACAGTATTCATAACTAGCCACCGAGGACCCCACATGCCCCTGATCACGTTTCACAAGAACGGCCAGACCTACCAAGACGAGGTCAAGGCTGGCTCCAACCTGGTGGTGCGCGCCGGCATCAAGCAGTACCCGTACCCGCACCTGGCCTACCAGTGCGGCATGGGCAAATGCGCCACCTGCGCCTGCAAGATCATTGCCGGCGGCGAAAACCTGCCACCACCCAACTGGAAAGAGAAAAAGCAGCTCGGCGACCGCCTGGAACAGGGCTACCGCCTGGCCTGCCAGCTGTGGCTGGAGCACGACCTAGAGCTGGAGCAACTGCCCACTGCTACCGACACCGCCAGCGCAGCCACCCCAGCAACACCCGGCGCCTGAGCGCCGCCCTACCCGATACAGAAAGCCCACCCATGTTTGTGATTCTCACCAGTAAACCCGGCCAATACCGTACCGTGCCCAGCGCCGACATCGAACTGCTCGAAGCCTGGGATTACCTGTTCTACGGCCGCCTGCAGGCCCAGTTTCTGATCGGCAAGCTGCTGCGCGAAACCAAGGTGCAGGTGGTGGAAGAAGACGCCTCGGGCACGGTCAACCGCGTGCCCTCCAAGTTTCTGGAGCGCTTTGACACGCTGGCGCAAGCCCACCAGGAGCTGCAGCACCTGTGCAATTTCGGCTCGCTGGACGCCAAGCTGGTGCCCGTCGCCTTGCCTGCCGCTGCAGCTGCGGCCTGAACTCTGGAGCCGATTCCCATGCCCACGATTACCTTCGTCACCAACGACAACAAAGCCGTACAAGCGCCCGACAACAGCAACCTGCTGCGCGTCTCGCTGCGCGAAAAAGGCGGCATTCCCTTCAAATGCGGCGGCGGCCTGTGCGGCACCTGCAAATGCAAGATCGTTGAAGGCCTGGCCAACACCGACACCATCAAGGCCAAGGAGCGCAAGCACTTCACGGAAGAGCAGTTTGCCGAAGGCCACCGCCTGGCCTGCCAGACCTTTGTCAACGGCGACATCAGCGTCAGCTGGGCCGTGCCCGCATGATGGGCGCCTGGGCCAGCTTTGCCGAACACCTGAGCGCCGGCCGCTACCTGACCATGGGGCTGATGGTACTGGCCGGTGCCGCCATGCAAGGCGTGGGCGGCCTGGGTTACGCCATGTTCTGCGCGCCGCTGGCGGCCATCTTCTTCCCCGAGCTGGTGCCCGGCCCGCTGCTGGCAGTGGGCGCGCCACTGGCCTTGCTGGCCTATTTGCGCGAACGTGAGGCACTCAACGGCAAGGTCGCCGCAGCCACCTTGGTGGGCCGCGTGATTGGCACTTTCGCCGCCACCGGCCTGCTCGTGCTGGTGAGCGCCAATGCGCTTTCCATCTTGTTTGCCGTGCTGATCTTGCTGGCCGTCACGCTCAGCACCGTGGGCTGGCGCGTTCGGCCCACCACGGCCAATCTGTCGATCGCCGGCGTGGCCAGCGGCATCATGGGCACCATCACCGCCGCTGGCGGCCCGCCCTTTGCCATTGCCATGCAACACCTGGCACCGCCCACCATGCGCTCAACGCTGGGCGTGGTGTTCTTTGCCGGCACCATCGTCTCCATCGCCGCGCTGGCCTGGGTCGGCAAGATGGGCGCGCAGGAGTGGCTGTACTTTGTAGTGCTGCTGCCTTGGATGCTGGTGGGC
Organism: Comamonas trifloxystrobinivorans; assembly: GCF_043359985.1. Classification (NCBI taxonomy): domain Bacteria; kingdom Pseudomonadati; phylum Pseudomonadota; class Betaproteobacteria; order Burkholderiales; family Comamonadaceae; genus Comamonas; species Comamonas trifloxystrobinivorans. Next base: position 18,887 of record NZ_JBHZGV010000023.1, on the reverse strand, counting down.
TTTTTCGCCTCCAACCGCCTGGCGCGCCACGTCTCCAAAGCCGCCATCCGCCAATGGCTGCTGGGCACCGCCGCCATCAGCGCCTGCATTATCTTGCTCAAGGTATGGCTGTAAACAGTCCACCACGAGAAGACGCTATACGGTATTGGTATCCCAACACCACCTAAGCAGCGTAGCGGGCCCATGAACCAACCACCGCAATGGCGAGATGGCCGCGCAGGCGCGACGTCGGGGGCGCAGACAGTACGCCTGTACGGCAAGCCCCCGCAACAAAGCCTGCGCGGTCATATCGCCACCCCAAAACGAAAACTCTCCACGCCAGCGCTGGCCACCATTTCGTCACACCGCTAAAGCTCCCCTAAACCACTTCGAGGTTCCATTTCCATGCTGCATATCACCGATTCGATGGTGGACCGTTTGGTGTCCGCTGACCAGGCTTTACATTCCATGCGCCTCGCCTTCTCCGCTTTCGGCCGGGGCGAGGCGGCCATGCAGGCGCGCGAGCGCACCGACGCCGGAGGCGTAAAACTCTCCACCCTGGGGGCCGTCATCCCCGATCTGGGGGTGACCGGGGCCAAGGTCTACACGACCATCAACGGCCAGTTCAATTTTGTGATCTTGCTGTTCTCCACCCAAACCGGCGCGCCGCTGGCCACCATGGAGGCCAACGCCATCACCCGTTTGCGCACGGCTGCCACCACAGTGCTGGCAGCGGAATACCTGGCGCCCGCGCAAGCCAAGCGCCTGTTCTTGTGCGGCGCAGGCGTGCAAGGCCTGGCCCATGCACAGCAAATGGTGCGGCGCTTTGGCCTGGAGAGCATCCAGGTGTTCGACCCGTATGCCAGCGCCGATCTGGCAGAGCGCCTGACGCAGCTGACCGGCGCCAGCGTGCAGCGCGTGGACAACACCGACGGCGTGGCCGAGGCCGACATCATCGTCACCGCCTCGCGCTCCAAAGAGCCCTTGTTTGCTGGCGAGCGCATCAAGCCAGGCGCATTTGTGGCGGCCATCGGCTCCAGCCTGCCGCACACCCGCGAGCTGGACGACGCAGCGCTGGCACGCGCTTCGGTCGTGGCCGTGGAATGGAGAAAGCAAGCCTTGCAAGAAGCAGGCGACCTGGTGTTGGCATCGCCGGGCCTGAATGTGGCGCAAAAAGTGGTAGAGCTGGGCGAGCTGGTCAGCGGCCAACTGCCGGCCCAGCGCCCGCAAGCCGCAGCGGCGCAGAACATCACGCTGTACAAGGCCGTCGGCGTGGGTTTGGAAGATATTGCACTGGCCGGCTTGGCCTACCAGAACCACCTGCAGCAAAGCAGCTGATAAGGGCGCGGGCGGATTACCTGCAGATTGCGCGGACTGGGCACGCCGCCGCAGCACACAACAAAACAGCCGCGGCATGCGGCTGTTGGTGTTTGCGTGAGCGCTTGGTGAGGCCAGCTTATTCAACCGGCCAGCGCCCAGCTTCATCAGGGCTCAATGCCTGCGGCGTTATAGATGTGGCGCGCCGCCAGCAGACCAGCCAGCTCTGGATCGCCCTTGATCACGGCGCGCAAAATGGCAGCGTGCTCTTCCCAATTTTGCGGCGCACGTTCACGGCTGCGTTGGGCAAACAACACGGCAGTACGATCGCGCAGCGAGAGCATTACCTCTTGCAGCACCGAATTGGCGGCCACCTTGCCCAGGGCACCGTGGAACTTCTGGTTCAGATCGGCCAGCACTTCGGCATCGCCCGAATGCGCGTTTTTCACGCCCTCGGCCAGCAAGGCCTCCAAGGCGGCAATCTGTACCGGATCGTGGCGCTTGGCGGCCAGGCGGGCATTGAGCGCTTCCAGCGTGGCGCGCACCTCGACCAGTTCGCGCAGCAGATCGCCGTGAAACTGTGCCACCGAGGCACCGCGGCGCGGCTCGATGATCACCAGCCCGCTGGCAGCCAGCTGGCGCAACGCCTCGCGCACGGGCATGCGCGATACCGAAAACTCTTCCGACAGTCGTTCTTCCACCAGGCGCTCGCCCGAGGCCAGCTCGCCCGACATGATTTTCTCGCGCAAAGCCTCCACCAGCTGCTGGGTCAGCGGCGAGTGGTTGAGTGCAGGTTTTTTGTCTCCGTTGGCAATGGGCATGAAAGTCGGTCCGATCGATTCTGGGTGTTCCCCTGCCCGTCGCAGGCCCCGGTAAGGGCCGGCCAGTGCACTAGCGCCAGGGCGGTCCGCAGGATACACCGGCCGCGCAGGCTGCACACGTAGGCAGAAGTCGCGCACCAGTTTACATGCCTAGGCGACGCCCCAACACCTTCTGGATACAACAGTCGCCCCGCTTTGACGAAGATTCAGCAGCTTGCGCGACATTCCGCCCAGAGGTGTGGTCAGATCACCGGCAGCCCGATTACCACCGTTTTGTATACAAATAAGCCTGTAAAAGCGCGATCAACGGCCTGCGCGGCGGATCTCGGCGAACGAGCGGGTGTCTTGCATGGCTTGGGCCCACAGGCGCTCGGCCGGCATCTCGGCCAGGCGCTTGGCCTGCCAGGCGACAACGGCGCTCTCCAGTCGCGAGAGCCAGCCCAACGAGGCGGGCAATACAGGCTGGACCACGGCAGTGAGCACCTGCATGGCGGCTTCGGGGGAGGTTGCGGAGAGAGTAGCTGGTTTCATAAGGCAAGTGTCTTGGGAACGCACCTCATATGCGCTTGTCTTGGTAGTTACCCTAGTGTATCCAATGTACCAATCCATACCTTGACGCCAAATCAATAACCCTACGCTATTCATACCTGCCCTCCATTCCAGCCGAAACCCCGTATTCATAGGGATTTTCAAGAGATTTCAGCTATCGATACAAGACACAAAGTGCGCCTTTCCGCCTTCGGAGAAAAGGCAACATTTTCTGAGCCCCCCATTTTTGTATACGAAAAATGCGAATGACATCTATTTAACCTGGGTATATTGCATGTTGCAGCGCAGTATTTCTGGTATTCCCTGATGATTTTTTGCATTTGTGTATTTAGTATACAAGGCGGCTGTTAAATCATTCCAAGGAGTAGCCACGATGGATGCGTCAATCTCTATAGGCCCCGCGCACTGGGCCTACCTGGCCGGGGTGCTGGTCATCATTCTCACCATGGCGTTCCGGGCGAACGTGGTGGTGCCATCACTCATCGCCACCATCGTGGTGGCCTTCGCCTATAGCGGCAGCGTCATCACCGGCATTGGAAGCATATTCAGTGCCAGCATGGCGGCAGCCAAGGAGTTGTTCAATATCTTCCTGATCATTGCGCTAATGACGGCGCTGCTCAATTCGCTCAAAGACCTGGGCTCGGACATCCGCATGGTCAAGCCTTTTCGGGCGGTGATGAAGAACGGCCATGCCGCCTACTTCATCCTGGCCCTGGTCACCTATCTGATCTCGCTGTTCTTCTGGCCCACGCCGGCCGTACCCCTGGTGGCCGCCGTGCTGCTGCCAGCAGCCATTGCCGCAGGTCTGCCCCCCATTGCCGGTGCCATGGCGATTGCGATTGCGGGCCAAGGCATGGCGCTGTCGTCCGACTACGTGATTGGCGTAGCGCCCGGCATCAGCGCCAAGGCCGCCGGCGGCATCAGCGCCGTGGCGGTGGGCGACAAGGCACTTCTGCTGTCCTGGGTGGTCGGCATGATCGCGCTGTTCCTGTCGTACCTCAAGATTCGCAAGCTCATCGTGCCGGGTAACAATGCTTTGCTGGAGCGCTGGGAGCTCAACCCCGTCGGCATCAACGCACAGATCGAAGGCGCCGCCACCTATGACAAGGCCGAGATCGCTCGTGGCACTGCGCACGACGAAGACCTGGGCACCAACTCCGAGCTGGAAGCCGCCTTGAAAAAGACCAAGAGCCTCGAAGGCGCCTCCAAGCTGTTTGCCGTCGTGACGCCGCTGGCGTTCTTGTTGGTGATTCTGGTCATGCTCGGCCCCAAGTTCATCGCTGGTGCCCCCGATCTGAAAGGCGGCGACGCCGCCATGTTGATCGGCGGCGTGGCAGCACTGCTGATGATCTGGGCCACTACGGCCGCCCAGGGCTTTCGCAAGATGCTCGACGGCGCCGCCGACCATGTTACCGACGGCTTTGTCTTCGCCTTCAAGGCCATGGGCTCAGTGCTGCCGATTGCCGGCTTCTTCTTCATCGGCTCGGGCGAAACCGCCGGCCCGATCCTGGGCATCGCTCCCGGCGCCGCCGTACCCAATCTGTTGTTCGAGCTGGTGCAGGCCGGCCAGCACCTGATCCCCGACAGCAAGCTGCTGGTCTCGTTTGGCGTGCTGATCATGGGCATGATCACCGGTATCGACGGCTCCGGCTTCTCCGGCCTGCCTCTGACAGGCACCTTGGCCGGCGCGCTGGGCCCCGCCTCGGGCATGGATGTGTCCGCGCTGGCAGCCCTGGGCCAGATGGGCGCAGTCTGGACCGGCGGTGGCACGCTGATCGCCTGGTCGTCACTGATCGCCGTGGCCGGCTTTGCGCGGGTCAACGTGCTGGAGGTGGCGCGCGCCCTCCTGATTCCCGTGATTCTGGGCTTGATTGCTGCGGTGCTGACCGCCGTGGCTCTGTGGGGTTGATGCGATGGTGGATGACCAGTTGCTCGGCGTCACCGGCACCCAGGCCATGGTGGCCACTGGCCACCCGCTGGCCGCCCGCGCCGCCCAGGCCCAGTTGCTGGCCGGCGGCTCGGCGGTCGATGCGGCCATTGCCGCCGACGCCGTGCTCGGCGTGGTCGAGCCCATGGCCACTGGCATTGGCGGCGATCTGCTCGCCATGCTGGTGCCGCCCGGCCTGGCAGCAATCAGCTACAACGGCACCGGCCGTGCACCACAGGCCTTGACGGCCGAGATGGTACAGGCGCTGCCGCAGCACAAAATCCCCGAGCGCCATCCTTTGTCCGTCACCACGCCGGGCGCCGTGCAAGGCTGGTGGGATCTGCATCAGCGCTTTGGCAAGCGCCCCTGGGCCAGCCTGTTTGCCGATGCCATAGCCGTTGCTAGCGCCGGCTTTGCCGTAGCGCCGGTGGCGGCCCGCGAATGGGCGCTGTTCCAAAAAGTGATTGCCAAAGACCCGGACAGCGCCACTCTGTACCAGGCCAGCCAGCCACCGAAGGCGGGCGAGATTTTTCGCAACCCGGCTTTGGCGCAACTGCTGGGCGAGATTGCCGCACAAGGCCCCAGCGCCTTCTACCAAGGCCGTATTCCGCAAGCTGCCGAGCAAGCCATGCAACGCCATGGCGGTGTGCTGGCTGCTGCCGATTTTGCAGCGCACCGGGGCGAGTTCTGCACGCCGGTGAGCACTGAATTCCACGGCTGCATAGTGCACGAATGTCCGCCCAACACCCACGGCGTGGCCGTGCTCCACGCCTTGCAGGCACTGGAAAACCAGGCCGTGCCCAACAACGCGGGCGAACAAGCTGTGCGCATGGTGCAAGCCATGGAAGCGGCCATGGAGCACGCCAAAAAAACCGTGGCCGACCCGGCGGGCAACACCGTCTGCACCACCGTGGTCGACGCTGATGGATTTGCCATCACCTTGATGAGCAGCGTCTTCAAACGCTTTGGCTCCGGCTTTGCCGTGGCGGCAGGCGGCTTTGTGCTGCAAAACCGTGGCCATGGCTTTGCCGAGCCCGGCCACATCAACGGGCCGACGCCCGGCAAACGCCCGTACCACACGGTGGTGCCAGGCGCGGTCACGAAAAACGGCCAGTTTCTGGCTGTCATCGGCGTGGTGGGCGGCGCCATGCAACCGCAAGGCCAGGTGCAGCTGCTCAGTCGCATGCTGGCCGATGGCGAAGCGCCGCAAGCTGCGCTCAACCAACCGCGCTGGCGGCTGGAAGGCAAGCGCGTGTTGGCCATCGAAAGCGGCACGCCGGCCGAGGTGAGCACCGCCCTGCGCGCCGCCGGCTACCTGGAACCCAGCGGCGAAGGCGAGCTGGGCGGGCGCAGCGATTTTGGCGGTGCGCAATGCATTCTGCGCTTGCCCGATGGCCGGCTCTGCGGCGCCTCCGACCCGCGCAAGGACGGCATGGCCTTGGCCGTCAACATCCGCTAAAGCGCTATTTAAAAAGATTGTTTGCTATGACTTTGAAAATCTACGGCATTGCTGCCTCGCGAGCCATCCGCCCGCTGTGGGCGGCCGAAGAACTGGGCCTGCCTTACGAGCACATCCAGCTGCACTACCAGGCGCCCGAGCTCAAAAAAGAGCCATATGTGTCGATGAACCCCAACGGCCAGGTGCCGATCATCGACGACAACGGCCTGGTGCTCTACGAATCGCTGGCCATCACCTTGTACCTGGCCCAGCGCTACGGCCAAGGCACGCTCTGGCCCAACGACGTGGCTGGCCAAGCGCAAGCTTTGCAGTGGACGCTGTGGGCCGCCACCGAGGCCGAACCACCCGCACGCCAATGGTTCCAGCACACGCAGTTTCTGCCCGAGGCGCAACGCCAACCCTCACTGGCTGCCGCAGGCCTCGCCAAAGCGCAAGCCAAGGTGCAGCTGCTCGACCAACTGCTGGCCCAACGCCCTTGCCTGCTGGGCGAGCAGTTCAGCGTGGCCGACCTGAACGTGGCCGCCGTGCTGCAACGCCTGCCCGCCATCGCCAACGGCGCCGCGCCTCATGCACTGGCCTGGCACCAGCGCTGCATGGAGCGCCCGGCGGCGCAGCGCGCTTTGGCGCTGCGCAACCAGGGGTAACTGGAGCGCTCCCACCCATAAAAAACGCCCTGAAGCCTAAGCCCAGGGCGTATTACAAAACTGGCAGAGCTTAGTGACGAAAGCCGTTACGGCCCGTCACCCGCTGTGCTTTATTTCGCGCAGTTTTTGCTGTTCTTGGCGGGGCTGAAGCCCTTGGCTTTGGCGTCGGCTACCGTCAGGTACTCGCCGCTTTTGGTGGTGCCGTAGTAGCGGTCGCCCTGGCAGTGGTAGACCTTGGAATCGGCGTTGGCCCAGACTTTGCCAGCGCCACCGCCAGCTGCAGCGGCTTTGGCCGGCGCGGCTGCTGGTGCCGCAGCGGGCGCAGCCTTGGCAGCGGCAGCGGGGGCGGCTTTGCTGGCTGGGGAGGTGGCGGTTGCCGGGGTTTGGGCAAAGGCCACGGTGCTGCCGCACAAAGCGGCGGAGATCAGCCAAGCTTTCCATTTTTTGCTCATAACTCGCTCCTGTTGTCGGTAGGTGCCGGGCCGCTGGTTGCAGGGCCGCAAGGCATCGCCATGCTGCACCGGGCGCGCTTAAATTTCAATGAAGATTGATGCGCACGCCGACAGACGGTGGCTAGCAGTTGGCACTTGTTTGCGCTAAATCGGGGTAGAGCTGGCGCAAGGCCGCTTGCAGGCATTCGGCGAGCAGCAATTGCAAGCTTTGCAGATGCGCGTCGTGGCTGGCTTCGCTCAAGGGGGACGGTGCTGCAGCCAAGGTGGCCCACAGTGCTTGCCAATCGGCGGTGCGGGCCTGGATGGCGCTTTGCACCGCGCTGTTCCACAAGGCGGGCGCGCTGGGGCTGGTGTAGCGGCCTCGGCCCCGGCCAAAGTGCGAGATCACCAGGTATTTGAGCAACTGCTGGCTGGCCAGTGCACTCAGGTAATCGGGCGACAGGCGAAACTGCTGCGCCTTTTGGTCGAACACCTGGTTGGCGCCCCAGGCAGCGCCGGCAAAGGTGACTGCGCCTACCAAGGCGCCCACCAGTGCACCGGCGCCCAAGGTCATGCCGCCGGCCACCATGTCGGCACCCAAACCGGTAGCTGCACCAGCTGTTACGGCGCCCCACAAGGTGGCGGCTTTGGTGTCGAGCGGCGTGCTGATTTTCAGCTGGTCTTTGAGCTGCTGCTGGATCTGGCTGGCGGCCTGGCCGTCGAGCTGGTGCAGCTGCAGCAAGCGCTGCGTGCTGGCTACGTCGGCCTGTTGCAAGGCTTGGGTCAAACGCTGCATGGCGGCGGCTTGCTGTGGACTGATCTTCTCTTCGCCTGCGCTGCCCGCACCGCGCACCGCCTGGCTGACGCTGCTGCTGAGCTTGCTCCAGGCGCGCTGCAAGAGCTTGCCGTCTTCCGCTTCCACGGTTTCCTGCGCGGTAGCGGCCTGCAGCAATTGCTCGGCCAGGGCTTGCAGGCTGGCACTTTCGCGCTGCTGTTGTTGCGTGCTGCGCGCTTGCAGCAGACGCTGGTAAGCGGGCAATTTGGCCGTGGGCAACAGCGGCGCTATGGATTGCAAAACCTGCTTCTCGTGCCACCAGCTGCGGGTAAAAGCATCGAGCACCTGTACCGAGCGCACGGTGCCAGCAAACTCTGTGGTGGCTTTGCGCCAACGCTGCAGATCGGCAGCGGTCTGCTCGGCGCTGGTGTCACTGCCAATCTGGTTGAGCAGCACCAGCACGGGCTTGTCCATCCACTGCAGAATGCGCATTTCGCTGGCCCAGTAACCGGCGTCGGCCGGGTCTTCGGCCGCGTTCACCAGGTAGAGCATGACATCGGCATGGTCGCGCGCGGCCAGCAAGGCGCGCTGGCTCATGTAGAAAGGTTTGTCACGCCAGCGGTCCCATACGTTCGACAAAAACCAGCCCAGCGGGTTGCCCTGCTGCTTGAGCCGGTTGTAGAGCCGCAGCGAATCGCCAAACCCCGGCGTGTCCCACAGCCACAGCTCGTCGCCCTGCTCGGTGCGCTGCAGCAGGTAGCGCTGCGATTGCGCGGTGACGTGGGCCGCATCCTGAATCTCGCCAATATCGTCAGCCAGCAAGGTGCGCGCCAGGCTGGTTTTGCCGATGTTGGTGTGCGAGAGCAAGCACCATTGAATGCTCTGGTCGTTGGGGCCGTCTGCTGCTACGGTGGTGACGGCATCGGCTGCGGTGACAACGGGCTTAGAGGTTTCTGCAGTCATAGGGTTGGCTGTTCCTTCAGGCGCTGGCGGCGCCTACCAGGTGGACGCTAAAGCCGTACTGCTGGGCAAACTCTTGCCACAGCGCAGTGCGCTCTTGCGTGCGGCGGGGCGCGCCGGCGTTGCGCTGGGCAAAATCGCTGGTCCACAACCAGAGCTGGGCTTGCGCACCATAGCGGCGGCGCAGCTGGGCCAGCAGCTCGCCGTGGATCTCGGCCTCGGGCGTGGCGGCCAGGTTAATCAGCGCTACCGGTTGCGCAGGCGCTGCTACTTCAAACTCTGGCAGCGCCGCACCATAAGCCAGCGTGGCGCGCCATTCAATGCTGGCGCCTGCGCCGTATTGCGCGGTGCTGTACTGCTCTATCGCAGCCTTGCGCTCAGGCGTCATGTCCATGCTGTAAGGCTGCACCACCAGATGCGTGGCAAGGCCACCAAAATCGCGTTGCAGCTGGGCAAAGTAAGCCTGATTCAGCGGCAATTGCACATGGCTCGCTTGCCAACGCCAACGTACGGCTTGCCACAGCGCCAACAGCAAGCGCGGCGCAATCACCAGCACAGCCAACAACAGCGTATAAGCCAGCACCCAGCGCTCAGCAGCCGATGCGCCACCGGCAGGCGCTGCACGCAAATGCGCTTGCGTCACCCAGCCTTGCAGCGACTGAATCTCGCCCAGCTCCCAACGCGGCACCAGGCCCAGCCACTGCACCGGCGCAAACAAGCTGTTGAGCCACTGCTGCACCTGGGGCGCAGAGAGGAATGTGCTCTCCCAACCCAGTTGGTATTCCTTGGTGAGCCCGGTCAGCCACAGCGAGGCCAACGCGCCCAGCGCCATGAGCGCGGCGCCCAGATGCAGCCACAGCAACCACTGCGCATGGCGCACAGGCTGGCTGGCCTGCCACCAGTTGCGCTCAAAAGTAAGCGCCATTTTGCGCAGGCCGCTGCCACGCAAGGCCGGCATGGCTTTGCCGCGCAAACGCTGCAGAAAACCGGGCGAGCCCTCTGCAGCTGCAGCAGCCGTATTGGCTTCGCCTTGCGTCGGCTGCAAGGGCACCATGGCGCGGTGCTGCGGCTTGGCCAAACGCCACGCGCCATGCAGCAGCAACCAGGCGTAGACCAACAGGTTCCACACCACGATGCCGATCAGCGACAGCGACAGCAGATCGACCCGGTGCGGATCGGTAATGCGGTGGCTCACAAAGCCCGCCACCAGCGCTGCCAGCATGATGACCAGCGGCAGCCAGCGCGCCAGGCCGGGCGCGTGCTGCCACAACTGGCGTACATCGGCCGGCAACTGGCTGGCCTGGATGATGCGCACCGCCCGCGCCTGCAAGAACTGCACGAACGCCGCCTGGCCGGCCTTGCCGCTGGTAGCCGGTTTGCCCAGGCTGTGCAGCACGTCTTGCGTGATGGCCTCGCGCCGGGCGGCGTCGGGCAGCGCCTCGTTGGGGGCGGCGGTATCGATGGCGTGGGCAAAAAGAATGTCGCGTGCGGCACTGGCTTTCATGGCGCGTATTGTGGCACCGGGAAAACCTGCAAGCTGTGGGACAGGCGCGTGTGGTATCAACGCAGGCTGCAACTTTGACTGATGGAGACCTTTGCAATGACAACAACACCATTCGCCGCCATGCCCGACGCCGATGGCTTTTTTGGCCCTTACGGCGGCCAGCTGGTACCCCCGCATCTGAAAAAAGCCATGGACGACATCTCGGCCGCCTACGACCAGATCGTGCAGCGCCAGGATTTTCAGGACGAGCTGCAGCAGCTCTTCCAAGACTACGTAGGCCGGCCCAGCCCGGTGTTCCACGCCAAGCGCCTGTCGGCCCAACTCGGCGGCGCGCAAATTCACTTGAAGCGCGAAGACCTCAACCACACCGGCGCGCACAAAATCAACCACTGCCTGGGCGAAGCGCTGCTGGCCAAGTTCATGGGCAAAACCAAGGTGATCGCCGAAACCGGTGCCGGCCAGCACGGCGTGGCGCTGGCCACGGCCTGCGCGTTGGTGGGCATTCCTTGTGAGATCCACATGGGCCAGGTCGATATCGAAAAAGAGCACCCCAACGTCACCAAGATGCGCATTCTGGGCTGCAAGCTGGTGCCGGTGACGCGCGGCCAGGCCACGCTCAAAGACGCGGTGGACAGCGCTTTTGAAGAGTATTTGAAGGACCCCAGCAACTTCCTCTACGCGATTGGTTCGGTTGTCGGCCCGCACCCCTTCCCCAAGATGGTGCGCGATTTCCAGTCCATCGTCGGCCGCGAGGCGCGTGAGCAGTTCCAGCAAAAACACGGCAAGCTGCCCGATTACGTGGCCGCCTGCGTGGGCGGCGGCTCCAACGCCATGGGCATCTTCACCGCTTTTCTGGGCGATGCCAGCGTCAAGCTCGTAGGCGTAGAGCCCGCTGGTGAAGGCATCGACAAACCAGGCAAGCACGCGGCCACGCTGAGCGTCGGCAAGCCCGGCGAGATCCACGGCATGAAGTGCTATGTGCTGGAGAACGCCGACGGCACGCCCGCCGCCGTGCACAGCATTGCCTCGGGCCTCGATTACCCCGGCGTCGGTCCGCAGCACAGCTACCTCAAAGACATTGGCCGCGTCGATTACCAGGCGGTGGACGACGCAGAAACGCTCAAGGCCTTCATGACGCTGTCGCGCGTGGAAGGCATCATCCCCGCGCTGGAAAGCTCGCACGCGGTGGCCTGGGCCATGCGCACCGCGCCCACGCTGGGCAAGGAGGTGAACATCCTCGTCAACCTCTCAGGTCGCGGCGACAAAGACGCGGACTATGTGGCCAAGAAGCTGGGTTTGTAAGCTACACCCCGCTACCGCTACCAACGCAAACAAAACCAAGGGAGCCGCGAGGGCTCCCTTTTTGCTATCTGCTGGTTGGCAGGTTCCCGCCGCCAGCGTGCCCGGCATCAGCCTTGTTTGCGCTGGTACCAAGCGGCCATCAAAGCCAGCAGCAAAGTCAGGCCCAGCAGCATCCAGCCAGCGTCCACCGGAATGCTGGCAGCCTTGCCGCCAGGTCCGGGCGGGACGACCGTGCATGGGCCGCTGGCCGATGCCTGCGCCAACAGGCCGTGGTAGGTGATGGTGTTGACGGTCTGGATGACGATGGTGTTCACATCGCCGGCTTTCCAGTGTTGGGTCAGCGACAGCGGCACCCCCGGTTGGGTGAAGGGGGCAATCAAATCGTAGGGCGCCGGGTTCAGCGGCTGGCCGTTCACGTAGACCTGGCGGATCGCATCGTCCGCATTCACCAGCAGCTTGGCGACAAACTGGTCGGCCTGTACGTCGGCGGGCAGATTGAAGCGCGTTTGGTAGAACAGCGAGCCCAGATGCCCGTTGGCATTGCCTCCAGAAGGATCGGTATTGGCATCGGCGCTGATCCAGGCCGCATCGGCATAGTCTGCAGGCCAGTTGGGCGGATTGGGCGGGCCTGGCGATGTGGCTACGGCTGGCTGCCAGCTCAACGCAGCAGGCAAGGCCGCGCCACTGAGCGTGGTGTCTGCCACATAGGCCAGCTGCCAACGGGTGTCGGTGCTGCCGTAGGCCAACTTGGCAGTGCCTGCCGCATTGGAACCTGTATTGAAAATATAGGGCGCGGCGCCGCAGCTGAGCGTGGGCAGGCTGGCGTCAGGTGCTGCCAGGGCCTGGCCAGCTAGCAAACTGCCAACCGCGCCGAGCAAGGCCAGGCGGCGCCAGTTCGAATGGGGATGGTCATGCTTGGGCATCGAGCAACTCCTTTCTGTGAAAAGCCAGGTTCCAGGGCTAGAACTGGCCAGCTTAGCCACAGGCTTTTTCCCTGCAAAGCAAAAACAAAATCAGATTGAAATATTTAATGTATTAAACATAAATAGTTACCAATTTCCCTGGCTCTCTGACGCGCGGAGGCCTGCTCCAAAACAGGGCATAGAACCCATCAATGCTGCGGCGCGGGCGCAGCAAATACAAAGGGAGCCGCGAGGGCTCCCTTTGCTATGGCGTTGGGCTTTGCAGCTTTAGCGCTTGCGCTGCTGGCGGATGGCGGCCAGGCCCAGCAGCACGCTCAGGGCCAACAGCATCCAGCGCGCATCCACTGGCACGGGTGTGACTGCGGCCACTACTGCACCTACCTTGATATAGACCGTGGCCGGTGCCGTGCAAGGCGTAGCCGCCGTGCAGTTGACACCTGCGGTGGCCGAGGTCAGCGTGGCCAGCAGCGTGACCGAATCACCGTCCTTGAGCGTGCTGGCCGTCGTGCCCGTGGCCGTGTAGGTGAGCGAGCCGCCTACGGGCAGGTTCACACCCGTCAGGTTGAGCGGACCACCGGCCTTGGCAACGACTGCCGAGCGTGGGCAGACCGCGCCGCCGCTGGCCGCCGTGCAAGCCCAGGTGCCCAAGGTGATGTTGGCCGGACCGTCGGTGGTCAGCACGCCATCCGTAATGGCCGAGCCCGAGTTGTTGGTTGCCACCACCGTGAAGGTGGTGGTGCCGCCTGGGGCTACGGTGTCCGGATCGGCGCGGTTGCTGACAGCCAGCACTGGTGGCTTGGCCGAGCCCTTGTGGCTCACGGTGGCCGAGCAGTTGGCGCCCGTGCTGGTGCAGGTGGTGTGCGTTGCATCATCGGGCACCCAGGTCGCCGTGTTGGCAATGGCTGCCGGTGCCGGGCTCACCACCGTGCCACGTGCCTTATAGGTGAGCACGTAGCCAGGCTGCAGGCTGATCGCTGCGTCCAGACAGTTGCCAGGTGCAGGCGTTACTGCCGCACCGTTGCCATCCTTCAACTCGCAAATAGCACCCATAGGTGCACCCAGCGCAGCAGTGGGCCACGCATCGCTGAGCTTGCCCGAGGTCGCCGCCTGAGCGCTGGTGTTGGTCACCGTCACCACATAGTCGATCGTGCTGCCAGGCAAGACCGCGCTGCCATCGGCGGGCGTAGCCGATTTGGTCAGCGTCACCGTCATCGGTGTCAGTCCCTTGTGGTTCACAGTGGCCGAGCAGTTGGCGCCCGTGCTGGTGCAGGTGGTGTGCGCCGTGTCATCGGGCACCCAGGTTGCCGTATTGGCAATGGTTGCCGGTGCCGGGCTCACCACCGTGCCACGAGCCTTATAAGTGAGAACATGGCCGGGCAGCAGGCTGATGGATGCAGTCTGATCGAGGCAGTTGGCCGGCGCTGGCGTGACTGCCGCGCCATTGCCATCCTTCAACTCGCAAGTAGCGGCCATAGGCGCACCCAGCGCAGCAGTGGGCCACACGTCGCTGAGCTTGCCCGAGGTTGCTGCCTGCGCGCTGGTATTGGTCACCGTCACCACATAGTCGATCGTGCTACCAGGCAAGACCGTGCTGCCATCGGCTGGCGTTGCCGTTTTGGCAATCGTCACCGTCATTGGTGCCGAGCCATTGTGGCTGACCGTGGCCGAGCAAGCACCCGTCACCGTGACGTTATTGCTCGTGCAGGTGGTATGCGCCGTGTCATCAGGCGTCCAGGTAGCGGTGTTGGTGATGGCGCCCGCTGGTGCCGGGCTCACTACCGTGCCACGTGCCTTGTAGGTGAGCACATGGCCGGGCAGCAAGCTGATCGACGTAGTTGGGTCCAGACAGTCGGTGGGAGCGGGAGTGACCGCCACGCCATTGCCATCCTTCAACTCGCAAGTAGCACCCGAAGGCGCGCCCAGCGCTGCAGTCGGCCACACGTCGCTCAGCTTGCCCGAGGTGGCTGGCTTGCCGGTGACGTTGGTGACCGTGACCACGTAGTCGATGGTGTTGCCGGCGTAGACCGTGCCGCCCGCTGGCGTTGCGGTCTTGGTCAGCGTCACTGCCATGGTGTCCGAGACGGTGTGCGTTACCGCTGCCGTGCAGTTGGCGCCGATGCTGGTGCAGGTGGTGTGGACTGCATCCTCAGGCGTCCAGGCCGCCGTGTTGGTGATGGGGGTGCCTGCTGCTGCCGTGACCGTACCTTTGGCGGTGTAGGTGAGTACATCGCCTGGCTGCAGCGTTACCGGGTCAAAGCAGCTTGCGGGCTGCGGTGCCACCGGGGCGTTGCTGGCGTTGGTCTGCACGCAGGTGACAGCAGTGGGCGCGCCGACTTCGGCCGTCGGCCAAGTGTCAGCGAGTTTGCCCGAGGTCACTGGTTTGCCCGTGGCATTGCTGACCTTGACGGTGTAGGTGATGACGCTGCCCGTATAGACCGTGCCGGTATCCACCACAGCGGTTTTGGTCAGCGTCATTTCCATCGGTGCCGAACCGTTGTGGTTCACGCTTGCCGAGCAGGCGGCATTGAGCGTGCCATTGCAAGCGGTGTGCACCAGATCATCAGGCGTCCAAGTCGCCGTGTTGGTGATGGCGCCCGCTGGTGCAGGGTTCACCACCGTGCCACGTGCCTTGTAGGTGAGCACGTAGCCGGGCAGCAGGCTGATGGACGCAGTTGGGTCCAGGCAGTCAGCCGGTGCTGGCGTAATCGCCGTGCCGCCCGCATCCTTGAGTTCGCAGGTAGCACCCGTGGGCGCGCCCAGCGCTGCAGTCGGCCATACGTCGCTCAGCTTGCCCGAGGTGGCTGGCTTGCCGGTGACGTTGGTGACCGTGACCACGTAGTCGATGGTGTTGCCGGCGTAGACCGTGCCGCCCGCTGGCGTTGCGGTCTTGGTCAGCGTCACTGCCATGGTGTCCGAGACGGTGTGCGTTACCGCTGCCGTGCAGTTGGCGCCGATGCTGGTGCAGGTGGTGTGGACTGCATCCTCAGGCGTCCAGGCCGCCGTGTTGGTGATGGGGGTGCCTGCTGCTGCCGTGACCGTACCTTTGGCGGTGTAGGTGAGTACATCGCCTGGCTGCAGCGTTACCGGGTCAAAGCAGCTTGCGGGCTGCGGTGCCACCGGGGCGTTGCTGGCGTTGGTCTGCACGCAGGTGACAGCAGTGGGCGCGCCGACTTCGGCCGTCGGCCAAGTGTCAGCGAGTTTGCCCGAGGTCACTGGTTTGCCCGTGGCATTGCTGACCTTGACGGTGTAGGTGATGACGCTGCCCGTATAGACCGTGCCGGTATCCACCACAGCGGTTTTGGTCAGCGTCATTTCCATCGGTGCCGAACCGTTGTGGTTCACGCTTGCCGAGCAGGCGGCATTGAGCGTGCCATTGCAAGCGGTGTGCACCAGATCATCAGGCGTCCAAGTCGCCGTGTTGGTGATGGCGCCCGCTGGTGCAGGGTTCACCACCGTGCCACGTGCCTTGTAGGTGAGCACGTAGCCGGGCAGCAGGCTGATGGACGCAGTTGGGTCCAGGCAGTCAGCCGGTGCTGGCGTAATCGCCGTGCCGCCCGCATCCTTGAGTTCGCAGGTAGCACCCGTGGGCGCGCCCAGCGCTGCAGTCGGCCATACGTCGCTCAGCTTGCCCGAGGTGGCTGGCTTGCCGGTGACGTTGGTGACCGTGACCACGTAGTCGATGGTGCTGCCTGCATAGACCGTGCTGCCATTGACGGGCGTAGCTGTCTTGGTAAGCGTCACCGCCATGGTGTCCGAGACCTTGTGGCTCACATCGGCCGAGCACGCCGCGTTGGCGCCATTGCAGGTGGTGTGGACAGTATCCGTCGGCGTCCAAGTCGCCGTGTTGGTGTAGATGGTGCCAACAGCCGCTGTCGTAGCCACCAGGCCCGTGGCCTTGTAGGTGAGCACATCTCCGGGCTGCAGCGTTACCGGATCAAAGCAGCTCGCGGGCTGCGTTGCTACCGGCGTTCCACCATTGCTTTGCACGCAAGAGATGCTGCTGGCAGCGCCCAGGCCGGTGGGCCAGACATCGCTCAGTTGGCCCGAGGTGGCAGGCTTGCCGGTGGTGTTGGTAACAGTGACAACGTAAGCAATCGTGCCTCCGGCGTACACCGAGCCTGGCGCGGCCGTGGTGCCGCCCGCTGGCGTAGCTGTTTTGGTGAGCGTCACCGCCATCGTGTCCGAGACGGTGTGAACCACGGGCACCGAGCAAGCGGCGTTGAACGTGCCGTTGCAAGCGGTGTGCACCAGATCATCTGGCGTCCAGGTGGCCGTGTTGGTGATGCTGGTACCCATGGCGGCGGTCACTACACCGCTGGCCTTGTAGGTGAGCACATAGCCCGGCTGCAAGGTGATCGACGCGGCAGGGTCGAGGCAGTTGGCCGGCGCTGGCGTGATCGCCGTGCCGCCAGCGTCCTTGAGTTCGCACGAGACATTGCTGGCCGCGCCCAAACCTGCTGGCCAGGGATCGCTGAGCTTGCCCGAAGTCGCTGGCTTGCCGGTGACGTTGGTCACGGTGACCACATAGTCAATCGTGCTGCCGGTATAGACCGTGCCGCCAGGCGCTGTTGCGCCGCCCATTGGCGTAGCTGTCTTGGTGAGCGTCACCGCCATGGTGTCCGAGACCTTGTGGCTCACATCGGCCGAGCACGCCGCGTTGGCGCCGTTGCAGGTGGTGTGGGCTGTGTCCGCCGGCGTCCAGGTCGCCTTGTTGGTGTAGACAGTGCCAATGGCCGCTGTCGTAGCCACCAGGCCCGTGGCCTTGTAGGTGAGCACATCTCCGGGCTGCAGCGTTACCGGATCAAAGCAGCTCATGGGCTGCGTTGCTACCGCCGTTCCTCCATTGCTTTGCACGCAAGAGACGCTGCTGGCAGCACCCAGACCGGTGGGCCAGACATCGCTCAGTTGGCCCGAGGTCGCTGGTTTGCCCGTGGTGTTGGTAACAGTGACAACGTAAGCAATCGTGCCTCCGGCATACACCGAGCCTGGCGCGGCCGTGGTGCCGCCCATTGGCGTAGCTGTTTTGGTGAGCGTCACCGCCATCGTGTCAGACACTGTATTGGTGACAGAGTCGGAGCAAGCGCCAGTTACTGTTGCCGTCTTGTTGGTGCAACTGGTATGCGTCAGGTCATCAGGCGTCCAGGTCGCCGTGTTGGTGATGGTGGTGCCAGCTGCGCCCGTTACAACGCCGTTGGCGGTGTAGGTGAGCTTATCGCCTGGTTGCAAGGTGATAGAGGTAGTGGGCAGGCATGGCGTCACGTTGGTAGTGCCCGCCGTGTTGCTCAAGGTGCAAAGCTGATTGCTTGCGGCGCCCAAGCCTGTTGTCGGCCATGCGTCGCTGAGCTTGCCCGAGGTAGCGCGAGGGCCGCTGTTTGTAATGCTGACCGTATAAGCCAAGCTGTCGTTCTGGTAGACCTTGGCAGTTTCTGCTGGCAACACCGTTTTGCTCAGAGTCACCGCCATTTGGGGCAGCAGAGTCACATCCGCCGATGCATTGCAAGGCAAGGCAGACACAGTGCTGCCGTTCCAGCACATGGTGCCGGCGGTGCTGCTGCCAGTGATAGATGCTGTATTGGTCACCGTGGTCTGCGGCGCATTGGTAGGTACGGTGCCGACGACGCCTGTCACGGTGAACACCAGCTTGGAGCTGCCTGCGATAGTGAAGCCGCTGGGCAAGCCGACAAAATTGCCGCTGGCATCGATCTGGTTATTGGCGGCAGTCGGGCAAGTGGCTGTTCCGCTCAGTACAGCACAGCTCCATTGGCCGCCCGACAGTGGGCTGGGCAGCGGGTCGCTCAGCACCACGTTGTTGTTGGCACTTGCACCGTCGTTGCTCACCGTCAGCTTGTAGGTGACCGTATCGCCAGCCAAGAAGGGGCCGGGCGAGACTGCTGTTTTGCTGATGCCCAGGTACGCACCCGTGGTGGGCAGGCTGGCACTGGAGCTGCAGTGGTCTACCCCATCGCCGTCTTTGCACAGGCCGGCGCTGGCCGCTGGCGGATTCAGCTTGACGGTATTGGTAATGATGGGCGGCAACCCGCTGGGCTGGGCTTGGGTGGCGAGCACCAGCATGACCTTGCCGTTGGCCGGGATGGTCGGTAAGGTAACCGAGGTGCCGTCGGTGGAAGCAGAGAAGCCTGTACAAGCAGCTTGTTTAGGTGTTTTTATTTGGCACTGCCAAGTAAAAGGGCTGGCCAACAACCCATTGGGCACCACATCGGCGTTGTTGCATAAAGTGCTGCCAAAGTCGAGGTAGCCTCGGCGCATGAGTGATTCGAGCTGGGGCAAGCGGCGCT